>CAZLFF010000012.1:43349-58583 GCA_964558755.1 uncultured Pirellulaceae bacterium | reverse complement strand
AGCCTTTGCCTCCGCTGACTTCAGGATTCGATTGGGCGAATACGATCATCAACGCATCATCAACCCACTGAACAGACAAGAAACGGGGGCAGTTCTGCCGATTCTTGTTAGTTGACCGATCGGGCCTGCTCTTCCATCAGAGTTCGAGCTTTTTTGGCAGCGACTTGCCAGTTGTCGGATCGGCCGTCCGAGATCATTGCTTCCAGCCACGCTCGTTCGTGACTCGGCAACGCTTCTGGCGATTCGTTCATCATGTCCTGAATCTGATCGAGACGCTCCTCGCTTTTCGCAAGGCAAGCTCCGTAGATTGCCTTGGAGAATTCATACGCCTGTTGGCTGACTTCTCCGTAACCTTGGTTCATCCAAAAAATCGCAGCGAAAACCAAGGCTCCAACCAAAAGAATCACGCTGATTGGGTTGGTTTGTCGATCACTCATTTCCATTCACCTGGGACTTCGCCTTCGTTCATGCTGCTGAGCTCCGCCCAAGTGATCAGGTCAACGTCCTCGGAAACGAAATGCACCGAGCCGTCGCCCATGCAGATATTGCCACCGCCTGGATGTTCGGAAAACATCTGCCCCACGTGATAAGTCGGGAAGTTGACCGGATGAATGATGGGGAAACCAGTGATGTCCAGCTCGCCGCCAGAAGGCCCCATGTGATACAAAACCAACGTCGCCGCACCGTCGGGACCGTTGTCAGGTGATGCGATCCGAGGATGAACGGTCGCTCCGGGAACAACGCCGACCCACGTTTTATCGCTTAGTTTCGATGAGTGTTCACCTAGGAAAATCGTGCTGGTGGTTCCATCAGTCACGTCCGACATGCGAGTCTTCGAATTTCGGTAAAAGGGTCCGTCAGCAACCGCTGAGACATCGCCGCTGATTTTCACGTCAGCCGTGGTGGATGAATAAATATTGGTGAACATGGTTCCCACGATCGCCGAACCTGCCTCCGCACCCCAAGCGGATTCCTGCCCATGACTGGCGACGTAGTGCGAACGACCAAGCAAAATCGACTGTCCGCCCTCAGGAGAGTAAGGATTTTCGCTTTCGTCGACGACTGTAAACGGCTGGTCGTCTCCTGAGGCCGAGGGGCACAGGAAAGTGGGCACTTGAGCCTGTATGACTTCCGAATGCTTGGGGTCCCAAATGGGAGCTTTGAAATCGATTTGGCTGTGAATGTTTGTGCCCTCTAGGAACGGCAACAAAAACGCTCCCCAGCCCCAACCGGGAGCCGCGTTCCATGTTTCCGGGTTAATAAACGTGCCCGAGGGCACGTTCCCGTCAGACGTGGGCGTCGAAGAAAAACCGGGCGGAAAATACTGGAACGTACTTTCATAATTGTGCATTCCCAGCCCCAGTTGCCGCATGTTGTTCGCGCAAGACGTTCGGCGTGCCGCGCCGCGAACCTGCTGGACCGCTGGCAGCAACATCCCTACCAAAATGCCGATGATCGCAATCACAATTAACAGCTCGACAAGAGTAAAACCGTTACGTCCGACTCTGGAAGCCATTCGTCTATTCATTTTGAGAACAACTCACTTTTTTCGTGATAAAATGTAGCCTACGCTACGGATTAGAATGTAGCATTTGCTACGGATTGAGTCAACTGCTATGCTTTCACTTAGACGTTTTTAGACGTTTTCCTGAGAATCCCGATGAATGATCCGGTCAAGGCACGCTCAGTGCCCTATGCAAAAACTCGTAACCACCACGCCAACGAAACGGCGGAGGACTATGTCGAGGCCGCATCAGACATTATCGCCAACACAGGCGAATGTCGGGTTCTGGACCTTGCTCGGCACTTTAACGTCAGCCACGTGACGGTCTCCCGCATCGTCAAACGCCTACAGCGCGAGAAGCTGCTCACCACTGCTCCCTATCGCCCGATCGAGCTAACTGCCAAAGGGAAACGGCTCGCTAACCGAGTCCGCCAGCGACACGAAATCGTGCTCGAGTTCTTGCTTGCCATCGGTGTCGATCGAACGACTGCTGAAATTGACAGCGAGGGAATCGAGCACCATGTCAGCCCTGTCACGTTGAAGGCGATGGAAAAACTTCTCAAGCGATCGAGCTAACCGCCTGTACCACTCCGGCCCCCCAGCCCGACAATTCGGGTAGGCGTTTTCGGCATCACTCGAACTGCGCTTTGCCACGCAAGATGTGATGATAATGCTGAGCAAAACGGTGGGCCTCGTCTCGCACGTATTGCAGCAGCCGCAGGGAAAACGCGTGGCGGCTAAGCACGATCGGTTCCGATTCACCCGGCCGGTAAATTTCTTCGTTCTGCTTCGCCAGCGAAATTAACGTCGGTGGCTCGATATCCAACGTCTCGAACGCCGCAACGGCACTGCTCAGTTGGCCCTTGCCGCCGTCGATTAGCAGAATATCCGGAAACGCATCTTGTTCGTCGTGCAGCCGTTGGAAGCGTCGCGCGACGACCTCGTGAATGCTCTTGAAGTCGTCAATGCCTTTGACATTTTTGATTTTGAAGCGACGGTAACCCGGCTTGAACGGCAGGCCGTCGATAAACTTGACCAAACTGGCCACCGTTTGGCCGCCGCCCAAATGAGCGATATCAATCCCTTCGATAGAGCGAGGCGTTTCCTTCAATTTCAGCACTTGCTTTAATCCCGCAAGCCCTTTCTTCGGATCGACGTAGAACACCTCGGGCTGAGCATGCGTGTCCAACTCGCCGCGCCGGTCGAGCGATTCCAGCATTGAGATCTCGTCTCGTAGCTTGGCCGCTTCCTCGAAGTTCAATTCCTTCGACGCGGCCAGCATTTCCTCGTTCATCTGTTTCAACAGCCGCTTTTTGTTTCCCGCCATGAAGGTGTGCAAGCGCTTGATGTCCTTGCGGTAGTCTTCCTTGGAAATCCGCTGATTACAGGGTGCCGTGCATTGCTTAATACTGGCCAGCAAACAGGGACGGAACCACCGCCAACGGTCGTCGTCGGCATCGATGTCCAAACTGCACGTGCGAAACTTGAAAATCCGTTGCAGCACCTGGATTGCTCCGCGCAGATCACCCGCGCTCGCGAACGGGCCATACAGCTTCACGCCCGTATTGGAAGGTTCGCGAGTCACCTCGACGCGCGGAAAATCCTCGTGAGTAGTGACCTGAAGGTAGGGAAACGTTTTGTCATCCTTCAGTTCTTTGTTGTGCTGCGGTTGGATGTCTTTGATTAACCGAGACTCAACCAACAGCGCGTCGACCTCGCTCTCGCATTCGATAAAATCCGCGTCTGCTATTTGCCCAACCCAATCGGCCGTCCGGGCATCGATTGCAGCGGCCTTCAGGAAATAGCTGCCCGCGCGAGAACGCAGGTTGGTGGCCTTGCCGACGTAAATGACAATGCCCGCGGAATCCTTCATCAGATAGACGCCGGGCGATTGAGGGAATTTTCGAACCTTGTCGGCCGTGACCTGAAAAGCGGCTCGTTCGTCACCCACATTGGTCACGTCAACGTTCGTTTCCTCAGGCGCAGCGGGTGCGTTCTTGGAGGGGTCGGGAATGGATTCATCCGAGTTCATGGTCCGATTATACCGGCCCGCCGAACCTCGGGCGCGAGGGCATTGTCAGCCACGTTAACGAGACGAAAAGGTCTGCGTAAAGCACTTCGAAAAGCCCCTTGACAGCACGGGGCCAATCGAGGATTCTTTTCGCTCGCGTGACCGGGAACGGCCACGTGAGAGGGCGTAGCTCAGTCGGTAGAGCAACGGACTTTTAATCCGTAGGTCCAGGGTTCGAGCCCCTGCGCCCTCACTTCGTGTTATCACCAAGAACCGCGTTTCGACCGTGCCGAAATGGTCGTTGGGCGGTTTTTTAGTGCGCGTTTCGCAGCCGATTTGCTGACCAAACGCAATTCCAACCAAGGAACTAGTTTGGACAATTTTAACCAAATCGATCTCATCAAGCCGCTGCGTCAGGCCCTGGTCGAGGAAGGGTACGAAACGCCCACACCGATTCAGGCTCGTACGATTCCGTCCGCGATCGACGGACGAGACGTGCTTGGCTGTGCTCAGACGGGGACCGGGAAAACGGCCGCCTTCGCACTGCCAATTTTGAACTACCTGGGCGAAACGAATCGGCGCTCGACGCCAAATTGCCCTCGGGCACTCGTGCTGGCACCAACGCGCGAGCTGGCGATTCAGATTGGCGACAGTTTTAAAACCTACGGTCGTCACCTAAAGCTGCGAACCGTGCTGGTGTTTGGTGGTGTGAAGCAGGGCAACCAAACACGCGAACTCGATCGCGGCGTACACGTATTAGTCGCCACACCCGGCCGACTGTTGGACTTGATGGAGCAACAATTTATCGACCTGCAGGATCTGGAGATCTTTGTTCTGGACGAAGCCGATCGCATGATGGACATGGGATTTTTGCCGGACCTGAAACGGGTGATTCGCGAGCTACCCGAAGAACGCCAATCGTTGTTCTTCAGTGCCACGATGCCACCGAAGATTGTCGAACTGTCCAAGAGCTTGCTCTACGATCCGATCAGTGTCAACGTCACGCCAAAAAAGACAAGCGTCGAGTTAATCGAACAGCAGGTGATGCACGTCGATCGCAAGGAAAAGATCGCGACGCTGGTCGATATCTTGTCAGACGACGACGTCGATCAAGCCATCGTGTTCACACGCACCAAACGTGGCGCGAACATGGTGGTGCAACGGCTGGAGCGAAACCGCATCGGCGCGGTCGCGATCCACGGCAACAAGTCACAAAACGCGCGGCAGCGCGCGTTGAAGGCGTTTCGCGAGAACCAGATCCAAGTGCTCGTCGCAACCGATGTCGCCGCGCGGGGAATCGACATTGAAGGGGTGACCCATGTGGTCAACTATGACATGCCGGTCGATCCGGAAAGCTACGTCCACCGAATCGGCCGCACAGGCCGCGCCGGAGCCGAGGGTATCGCAATCTCGCTGTGCACGGACGATGAGCGAGCCGAGCTTCGTGACATCGAGCGCTTGATCAAGATGCGAGTTCCGCTCGCGCCGGGGCACGAAGAACCCACCGGCCCGATCATCAAAAAGAAACCTCAGCAGCGGGGCGGTGGCGGACGCAACGGCGGGCGCGGACGCAACGGTGGTGGGCGTGGTGGGAGCGGACGCGGTGGTCAGCGGCGTGGCGGACCGTCATCGCGAGGACGCGCGGAAAGTAGCGGCGACGGCGGTGGAAGCGAAAAGCCCAAGCGGCAGCGGCGTCGCAAGCCTAAGCCAGCAACTGCCAATTCCGGCGGGCGAAGTGGGGCTCGGGCCGGATCGAGTTCCGAAGCCGGAAAGCCCAAGAACTCACGCAGCAGATCGCAACGCCCCGGTAAAAACGCTCGACGTCGCTCAAGCGAACAATCTTGACCGGACCGTTGGCCGGACGACCGACCGAACCGTCGTGCACCACTGGCTGGATGATGAACGCGGTCACCTTCGCGCTGGGCCGATTTCCGTAAATGGGCTCAGGATTTGCCCGCATTTTGCCGAAAAACGCTCAGTTCCCCGTTTCGAAACGCCCGCGTTTGGTCTAAAATCCGCGACTCGAAACGATCGAGAATTTGATTGAATTAACCAATCTAACGCCCTTTTGAGTTCCTTGCGATGAAATCCGACATTCACCCAAATTACCGTCCGGTTGTCTTCAAAGATAAACAAGCCGATTTCGCCATTTTGACTCGGTCGACGATTCCGACCAAAGAGACCATTAAATGGGAGGACGGTGAGGAGTACCCAGTGTATTTCGTGGACATCTCCAGCGCGTCGCATCCGTTTTACACGGGCAAGCAGCAGTTCGTGGACACCATGGGCCGCGTCGAGAAGTTCAAGAAGAAGTTCGGTGGCAATTACTCGTCGCAAAAGAAAAAGAAGAAGTAGGTTCGCAGTCGAACTACCCTTCTGGGGGAGGTAAACAATCCCTCGCACCCCGGCGCGAGGCCCTTTTGCTCGCCCCGGTCACCAGAATTTGAAAGCGGCTTGATCCAAGCGGGTCGAGCCGCTTTTTTCGTGACCGCACGGTTCTCACGAAGGTCGAGACCGTGGGGAGCGAGCGGTTGTCGGTAGCCGGCAATCCGAGCGTCGCGAAACTGTCCTCAAAAGAGCAAACTTTATCTTGCTCGGCACTGACTTCCTCCCAGAGCATTTCGCCGTCGCGACCGGTTGGGGCTGCAACTGCACCAACGAGCACGACTTGCCTCTTTCTTTTAGTTTTCCGTCTGCTGAGCCCCCCGAAACGCTCACTGCGGCCTTCAAAGGCCTCGAGTTGTACCGTTTTTCGTCATCGCCATCGCTGGTCTGAAACGGCACCCACTGACCAACGATTCGTCGCTTGCGGCCGGCCGACACTCAACGTTGCCCACCGCGAGTGGGTCAGTGACTCCCAAACCAGCAATAGACCGACTAGAATAAGGCCTCAGTGTTGTCTAACTCCGCCTAAAGGCTTGCCTAATGGCCTGTGGCCCACTATCACGTTCATCCGCCTTCCTTTCTCATCTACTCGATCGAAAAGCATGAAGCCTCAGAACACTCGCCGAGCCAAACCGTCCAATGTTTCCCGGTCGTCCGCATCACGATTGGCGTATGAAACGCTCGAGCCCCGACAGTTGTTGGCTGCGGATTTTTTAATTACCGAATTCCAAGCCTCGAATGACTCGACTTTGCAAGACGATGCCGGTCGCACCAGCGACTGGATCGAAATTTACAACGCGGGCACGTCTGCGGGCAACCTTCAAGGCTACTCGTTAACCGACGACGCGGACGACACGACCAAGTGGCAGTTCCCGTCAGTAAGCTTGGCAGCGGGAAGCTACCTCACTGTTTTCGCGGCCGACGACGCGAACCCAAACTCCGGCAGCGATCTTTACACCGGTTTTGCGCTGGGAAGTTCGGGCGAATACCTCGGTCTGTTTGATCCAACGGGCACCGCCGTCTCACAGTACAACAGCGACGACGGCCAGTATCCCCCGCAGCAAATTGACGGATCGTATGGACTCGCGTTCAACGGATCGGTGCTCAGCCAACCGCTTGAGGAAGGCTACTTCGCCACTCCTACCCCCGGCGCTAGCAACAGCAACCAGTTCGCAGGAGTCGTTGAGCCGGTTGAGTTCAGCGTCAATGCCGGTTTCTTCGATTCTTCATTTGCATTGACTTTGTCGACCGACACTCCCGGATCGCTCATTCGCTACACCACCGATGGATCCGAGCCCTCGCTGTCCAATGGTTTTACCTATTCGAGTTTTTTCAACGTCACGGGCACCCGGAACGTGCGAGCGATTGCCTTTGCGGAAGACTACATTCCATCTTCGATCGAAACTCGAACCTATCTTTTCCTTGACGACATTCTGAACCAGTCGAGCAACGAGCAACCGCCCGCAGGCTGGCCTTCTAGCTGGGGGTCCAACGATGTTGATTACGGTATGGACCCTCAGGTGATCGCGACCGAAGGGGAACAGGCCGTCAAAGACGCGCTTTTGGCAATCCCGAGTTGGTCGATTACGACAGAGCTCGACAATCTTTTCGATCCTGGGACTGGGATTTACTCCAACGCCACCCAAGACGGACGAGCCTGGGAAAGACCTGCCTCCGTCGAATTGATTCAACCCGACGGCTCCGAAGGGTTCCAAATCAACGCGGGTTTGCGAATCCGTGGCGGCTACAGTCGCAACGACTTTAATCCCAAGCACTCGTTCCGGCTGTTCTTTCGAAACGAGTACGGTCAATCGACTTTGAAGTACCCGATCCATGGTGACGAGGGCGTTGATGAGTTTCGTAAGATTGACCTTCGCACCGCCCAGAATTACTCATGGAGTTCCGAGGGTAACACCAGAAACAATTTCGTGCAGGATGTCATGGCTCGCTACGCGCAGCGAGATCTTGGGCAACCGTACACTCGCAGTTCGTGGCTGCACCTTTATCTGAACGGCCAGTATTGGGGCCTGTTCCAGACGCAGGAGCGAGCCGAGGCGAATTTTGCGGCGAGTTACTTCGGCGGTGCCCCAGACGAATATGACGTGATCAAAGCGCAGTGGACCGCGAGCAATCCCACTGACGGGAATCTTGCCGCCTACCACGAGCTTTCTGAACAGGCTCATGCGAGAGCCCCCGACGGTAGGACGCCGGCGTTTGTTGATAACGCTGCGTACTACAAAGCGCAAGGGCTGAACGTCGACGGCACTGAAAACCCCGAGTACGAGACGCTGTTAGACGTCGACAATCTGATTGCGTACATGATGATTGTTTTAGCAGGCGGCAATCTCGATGCGCCGATTAGCAACTTTGGCAATAACGAACGCATCAACAACTATTACACGATTCGCAATCGAAATGGCAACGAAGGATTTAAGTTCTTTGTTCACGATTCTGAGCACACGCTGCTGAACGTTAACGAAAACCGAAACGGGCCATACAACCATCCAAATTTTGACAACGGCAACTCGTTCTTTAACCCTCAATGGCTGCACCAGCAGCTGATGGCGAACGAAGAGTACCGCGTGCGATTCGCCGACCAAGTCCAAGCAGCGTTTTTCAATGGCGGGCCGCTGTCTGCCGAGGCTCAGATTGCCCGGATGGACGAAGAAGCGGCAAAAATCGATCAGGCGATTATTGCGGAATCCGTTCGCTGGGGCGATTCAAAACGCAACAACCCGCTTTTGCGAAGTGACTGGGTTAATGCGCTGGATAACATTCGGAATAACTTTTTGGCTAACCGAAACCCCATATTGATCAATCAGTTCCAAAACACGACGCTTCGGCTAAAAAACGGCAACAATAGTTACAACATTGTGGTCCCTGCGCCGCTGTTCCCAGATGTTTCAGCACCGCAGATTTTGGTCGATGGCGTTGAGCAGTATTCTGGCGAGATCCAAAGTGGTGCCTCTGCTCGGTTTACCTCAGCGGAAGGAACGGTTTGGTACACCACCGACGGCAGTGACCCACGCGAAGTAGGCGGCAACGTCAACCCGTCGGCCACGCAGTTTAGCTCCGCCAGTACGAGCGAAACGGTGATCGCGGCAAGCTCCTCAGGCTGGCGTTTCGAAGACTCCGGAACCGACTTGGGAACTGCTTGGCGGAACCCCTCATACAACGACAGCGGCTGGGGACAAGGATCAGCTCAGCTGGGTTACGGCGACGGTGACGAGGCCACGACGGTTTCCTTCGGCAACGATTCGAGCAACAAACAGCCGACGACCTACTTCAGAAGAAGCTTCGTTGCTCCATCCGGCGATCCATCGTCAATTACGTTGCGTTTTCTACGAGACGACGGTGTCGTGCTATACCTGAACGGTGTTGAGGTCACTCGCAGCAACATGCCGAGCGGAACGGTCAATTACCAGACGCGGGCGACCACATTCGCCGGTGGCGCACAAGAACAACAGTGGTTCGAGGTAAACGTTCCCGTGGGTCTGCTGCTGCCCGGTCAGGAAAATGTACTGGCTGCTGAGATCCATCAGTTCTCGGAGAATGTGAACACGAATATCACCAGCAGCGACATCTCGTTTGACGCAGAACTGATTGTTGTGACCCCGGCTCCGGGCAGCCAGCCGATAACGCTGACTGACTCAACCAATCTGCAAACGCGAACACGCAGGGCTGACGGAACCTGGTCCGCCTTGCAGGCTGCGAACCTGTTCGTTGCGTCGCAAGCCGCCTCAGCCGACAACCTGCGTGTGACGGAATTGCTATACAATTCATCAGTCGGTAATGTCGAGTTCATTGAGATCCAGAACATCAGTTCGGGCCCAATTGACTTGGCCGGCGTGACTGTTACCGAAGGACCGAGCGAACCGTTTGAGTTTCTACCGACTCAGTCTTTGGCAGCCGGGGAACGAGCGGTGATCGTCAACGACACGATGGCCTTTGCCGCCGCCTATCCAAACGTCGATCCGGCCAGCATCTTCGGTGAATTTACAGGCGGTTTGTCGAACAGTGGCGAGCAGATTCGCTTCGAAACAAACTCGGGTGAGACGATTGTTGATTTCACCTACAACGACAACGACCCGTGGCCATTCTTGGCTGACGGAGACGGCGCAAGCCTTGAACTAATCGATCCCGCCGGCACACCTGCCGACCAGCTAAGCAAGTACTACCGTTGGCAGGCTAGTGCGTTGAGTAACGGAACACCAACCGAGGCGGGCGTCGCGTCGTCGGGCGTGGTGATCAATGAAGTTCTGGCTCACACCGACGCCCCCGCGGTTGACTCGATCGAATTGCATAACCCGACCGGACAAGCGATTGATGTGGGCGGCTGGTTCTTGAGTGATTCCGCCGCGTCTCCGTTTAAGTATGAGATCCCGGCTGGAACCATCATTGCTGCCGGCGGTTATTCTGTTTTCGACGAATCCGACTTCAACCCGAACCCGACCAACCCCGGGGTGAACGATTTCGCACTTAGCAGTTCCAGCGGCGATGATGTGCTGCTAAGTCGACCGACGATCACCGCCGGCGTCCTAGGTACGATCTTCGAGGACGCAGTCACTTTCGGAGCAACGTTTAATGGTGAATCGGTTGGTCGTTTGCCTAACGGAACGGGGCTCTTGACGCGCTTGTCCAATGTTTCATTGGGGGCCCCGAACGAAGCCGCGAAAACCGGGCCACTGGTTATTTCGGAGTTCAATTACCATCCGGCAGATCCGTCGGCGGTTGCGCTGCAGTTTGATCCAACCATCACTGACAACGATCTTGAGTTTATCGAAGTCCACAACCCGACGGCGAACTCGGTCAATCTGCAGAACTGGCAGATCCGCGGTGAAGTCGATTTCGATTTCCCGGCAATGAATTTAGCGGCAGGAGAATCGATCGTCGTCGTCTCGTTCGACCCCAACGCCGCCATCAATTCAAACCTTACGAATGCGTTCTTGGCGCACTACGGAACCATCTCGGCTGAGCTGGTTGGACCTTGGACCGGTGGTTCGCTGTCCAACGGAAGCGGACGAATCGCGTTGCGGCAGCCTGACTCGCCTGAATTGGATTTTATCCCGCGAGTCGTCGTTGACGAAGTCGTGTACGACGACATCGCACCGTGGGCCAACGCCGATGGCACAGGAGGTAGCCTGAACCGAGGCGTGACGTCGCAAGCAGGCAACCTCGCAGCCACATGGCAGCTAGCGGTGCCGACACCCGGCGAAGCCATGTTTGAAAACGATCCGCCGACGGTCGTCTCGAACGTTCGCGATGGCGGAAACATCGACCGGCCGGATCTTTGGGACACATTGGCCGTCACGTTCAGCGAGGACGTTTCGGTCTCGGCCAGTTCGCTAGAAATGGTCAATCAATCGGTCGGAGCATCGGCTGTCGATTTGTCCGCTGCCAGTTTCAACTACAACTCAGCGACCTTTACCGCGACTTGGAATTTTGACGCTCTGAATCTCGACGCCGCTTTTTATGAAGTCTCGCTCGACGACGTGCAGGGTGCGTCAAGCGGACTGTCGCTTGACGGCGATGGAAACGGTAGTGCCGGCGGAACGTTTGCGGCATCGTACTATGTCGCGATTCCCGGTGACGCCGATCTTGATGGCCAAGTGAACGTACTTCAGGATGCCGCGACCGTGGTGGATAACCTCGGTACGGTGGGGACCGCCGCGTGGGCGGACGGCGACTTTAACGCCGATGGAAACGTGAATGTGCTCGACGATGCCGCCCTGTTGGTCAATAACCTCGGACGTAATGTTCAACCACCGTCAGCCGTCATGGCGTTGGCAGTCCCGGTCGGTGTCGCGATCGACGATGACGTGAGTACCAACGCATTGGCCGTGAGCCAAAATCCCATCGCGCCGACGTCGGAGGATAGCCTAGCACTAGCCGGCAGCGTTGAATCGAGCGAGATTGATAATGCTTTCGAGGAAATCGACTGGCTGTAGTCCGACTCGCTGTTAAGCGGCCAAAAGAGCGTACGTAACACGAGCGCCGGGAACTTTACAAGTCGAACTGGAACGTGCGTTTGATCGCCCGCCAAACTCGCTGCCCGACGGTTTGCGAGCCCGTTCGGATCTTGGCGGTGCCAGTGCTGCCACTGACGATCATCTCGCTGGGATTTTCCAGCGGCACACTGACCAGATACGTTGTGCTTTCCGGGACATCCTTGCCGTCGGCGTCCACTCGAGTCACTAACGCACCGCCGTGGCGGCTGGAGAGCTGTTTGGGGACGTCGGACATCTTGGTGGGCGAGATCGTTTTGGTCACCGACGCATGCAACACGTTGGGCAGGCCACGAACCAGCATCTCGACCTCTTGCTCGGACTGCACGAACTCGATGTCCGCCTGGTCGATTGCCAGAATGGCTTCCATCGCGGTTGGGTCTGGCACAATGCGGCCCACCAGAGTCCGTTGCGGCATCCATGCGCCCAAATTTTTCGGTTGGAGTGGCGTTCCGTGCCAATTGCTTAGACGCCCTGAGTCCGATTTCTCGGGCGGCGTGTGCGGCGGAGCCAACAGAACACCATCGACCGGCGACCGCACGACCAAGCGTTTCACATCGCGGTATCGTTGGTCAAGGTTATCGCGAGCTTTATTAAACGCGGCTTCGGCTTCATTCAGATTCTCGGCGGCCTCCGGATCGTGGGCAGCCGTATAAGAGATCATCGTAAACTGACTGCGGGCCACGTTCACGCGTGTTTCCATTGACGCAAGTTCGCTGATCAGTTCGGGGCTTTGCAGGGTCACCAACGGCTCGCCCGCGCGAACGAATGCGTTCTCGCGAGTATGAATCTCGACCAGTGTTCCCGGAACGGCCACGAACACGTTACTGGCGTTCTCCGGTTGGACGTAAAAACTGCAGTACACATGATGGGGGATCGGAATCAACCCAATCGCTCCCAAGACTAATGCCAGCAGCATCACCGACATGGCGACTCGAGCAGACTTCACGGTCCTCCACCTCCCAGGTACAGAAAAGAACTTGAATAACTGTTTCAGCGGCACGCCAACCAGCCCATAAACGGCGCTCAACGCCAACAGCTGACCTAGAACCTTCAGCCCGTAGGGCTCCAGCACCAGATAGACAAACCAAAAAATCGAAATCGTAATGAGCCAACGGTACGCCACCGCCGCCAAACTGTAGGTCAGAAAAATCCACTTCCGTTGAACGGGCAGAAACGGATCGTGCCGGCTTTCGATGCCCAAGAACCAACGGCCGCAGGTACGCTGCAACATCGCTGTGGCTTTTGAACGCAGGTTGGGGATCTCTAGCAGGTCGGACAGGATGTAGTATCCGTCGTACCGCAACAGCGGGTTTGCGTTGAACAGCAGCGTGGTCACCGAGGAGACAAAAATCACATTCAAAGCCAACTGATTGACCATGCCGGGGCGACTGAACCACCAGACGAACACGGCGATAGCGGCGAGGACTAGCTCGACATACATCCCGGCCGCCGCAATGAACGCGCGTTTCCACTTGCTGGGCAGCAACCAGCTGTCACTAACATTGACATACAGGCACGGTGTGAGCACCAGCAGCATGACGCCCATCTCATGGCATTGGCCGCCAAAGCGTTTACACGCCAGCCCGTGACCGAACTCGTGAAAGACTTTGGTCAGCGCCATCACAACGGCCAGCCAAACCCAATTGCTCGACGCAAAGAAGTTCTCGAAAGACGGTAGCTTATTCTGAAACGTCTCGAACTGAGTCAATAGCAACGCGGCCGCACTGATCCACAACAAGAAGACCGCGACGAACGCTTGCCATGTAAAAAACCAGCCGGTGTACGGGTTCAAACGCGTTAGAAGAGCGTCTGGATTAAAGCCACGGAAGCGAAAGGCCAAAACGTTCGTGGCCGATTGCTTCAGCTGCTGCCAACGGGCCGTGTCGCCGCGCTTTTTCAGCTGGATGCCTTGGTCGGGCGAGTCGCTGATCAGCAGGGTGCTGCGGTAGAGCATGCCGACGAACTGGAACAGCTCTTGCAACGTTAGCTTTTGCGGTGCAAAGTCAAAATCGAACTGCCGCTTGATCTGGTCAGGACTTCGCTGACCGTCCAGCATCTGCAGCAGCTGGTATTCTTCTTCTTCAAAGCGGTAGTACTTCAGCGACAGCGGATCTTTCAGCACCCAATAGTTGCGCCCCTGATAGCTCTGCCGCACCGCGGTCACGTCGGGACGCATTCTCAGCCGCAGCGGACGGCTGGAGCTACTGGTCATCGCAGCGGCGTCATTGGCATTTAGTTGCACGGCCATTGGTCACCACGGCATTTCCATCTGACCGACAATCTCCCGCGCGATGCGTTGGATTAGCTCGTGCTGGGCGGTTGCCAATGATTGGCCGCCTTCTGGGATGAAATCGACAGCATGATCGATCGCCACACGCCCACGCGGCATCAGCGGAACCCCATTTCGATCAACCCAATCGACTTCGACGCGCCAACCGACCTGCACAGCCCGTCCTTCATCGAACTGATTCTCAGTGATCACCTGTTTTTGATCACGAACAATTCTGGCGCGAAGGATGCTGTTTGCGATTGCCGGATCGGTAATCGTCAGCGGTGTACCGGACTCGATTTCCTTCACGACAGCCTCAGTCAGCTGCTGCCCCAGAAAGCGACGGTTAGAATCGGATTCAATGATCGGCACGTGAACGGTGCGAATATCACCGCGGAACAGGCCTTGGTTTCCGATCTGGTAACACTTGCAACCAGCAACGACCGCCAACATGACGCAACCAAGCATCACCAGGGTCAGCAAACGTGCCCTGCGGATCAAGAAGCGGCGATAAGTCGTGGATGAATGAGGCAAGCGATATTCCGAAAGCCAAGATGTGAATTCTTCAATAGTGCTAACGATTATCGAAGTTTGGTACCTTCCGGGCGCGTCGCGATCACTGGCTTGTCCGGCGTGCTGTCAGGGAACATGTCGATCAACCACTTTGCATGCTGCCCGGGAACTGGCGGCTTAGCCGAGACCTCCGCAATACGGGTCGCCACGCTTTTTCCGAAAGTGGTATCACCGTAGCTTTCGGCCACTTTTTGGTATGCAAGTTTCGCGGCTCGGTTTTCGCCTCGGTTTTCGTAATAGTCACCCCGTGAGTAATGTCGCTCGGCCAACTGATTTCGAATCCGTGTTGCTTGGGCCTCTAGGTATTCCAACTGCTCCTGCGATTCACGAGGAAAGCGACGCACGATTTGGTCCAGCAGCTTGTCGGCTTCTTTTAACGGCGTCGCGTCGTAGCTCGCGCCTTGATAGCCTGCCAGCCGAGCCTGCAGCTCTAACATGTGCGCGGTAAACTGGTGTTTGCTGTTTGGGTAGTTCGAGCGCAGGT
>CAZLFF010000012.1:0-43339 GCA_964558755.1 uncultured Pirellulaceae bacterium | reverse complement strand
CATCCGACGCTTCGTAGTAGTCTTTGGACTTTAAGAACGCCTGCCCCAGTGCCATGGTCGCGTCGTCGGCGAACTTTCCCGTTGGGTCGTCGACGCGAATTCGATGCAAGATACGACGCGCCTCGCCGACCATGCCGGTTTTAGGGCGTTGCGGGTCCGAGAAAGAAACGGAGGAAACGTTTCCATCCAAATCCAGCCAATACTTAGCGATCTCGAATCGTTTTTGCTCGGCAAGATCCAAATACTTTGTGCCCGGGTATTTAGCGATCAGTTTTTCGTACGCTCGATTGGCTTGGACGTAGCGGTTGGCAAAAAAATATGCTTCGCCTTCTTGAAAGGCGGCTTCTTCTTCGATCGCCGTCTCAGGAGCGTACGCCGCGGCGACACGAAACTGGTCGGCCGCATGGGTGAACGTTTCGATATGCGCGTCGCCGTTTGGATTGGCCGCGTATTGCTCAGCAGCGAACGCGAACGTTTGCTTACCGTTTGCCAGCTCAGTCTGAGCCGAAACCGTGTCGCCGCTGTTAAGCCAACGCGTTTTAATGGTCGTGGCGATCTGGCTAGGAGCAAGGTCGTCTAACAGCACGCGATTGGTATCGCGAGCACCAAGCGGATCGAGAAAATCGCCATCCTCATCGTCGGCTGCCGACTTCTTCTTTTTGCCCTTCACACCGAACAGCGACGAGTCACCTTTCACTCGCTTTTCGCGGAACGATTTGCAGCCCGTGCCAGACACGATGAATATCGTTAGCGTCGCAGCAAGCAGTAGAGTTCGGTGGTTGGGATGCCACAATCGCATGGTCGACTTCCTTGTCGTCACAGGTTGGCTGGAGCAGATCGATGATCTAGCGGGTTGATTGAATTTGCGTTCGGTTCAAAAACTTTTGCAGCCGCGGTGGGCGACCGACTAGGTGGGAAATGTAATTTCGCAGCAAACCGCGGACTTCGTGGGCCGTTTGCTCCAATGATTTAGTTGGTATTTCCGTGTCGCCTGAGACTTCCGCACTGTCCGTTTCGCGATTCGCTTCAGGATATTCGGTGATCTCGATTTTCTGATTTAGTTTCTTCAGCAAAAATCCTAGCCCGTCGGAACTAAGACTCACTACGTTTCGTTCGCCTGCACGGCACTGGCGGCACAGGATACCGCCGGCGTTCATTCCGAAACTAACTCGGTTGAGCGTTTGTTTGGAACGTCCGCAGCTAACGCATTGCGTCAACATGGGCAAGTGTCCCAACGATCGCAACGCGTTCAGCTCAAAATCCAAAACCGTTTGATCCAGATCTTCGCCTGATCCAACGGTTCGGTCGTTACTATCAATGGCATTGATCGTTTCAACCGCAAAATCGTACAGGTCCGCGTGCGGATCCGAGTCGTCGGTCAGCAAGTCCAGCAATTCCGCTACGTAATAGCCCGCGTACAGCCGGTCGAGGCTAGTAGCGGCACAGCGGAATCGACGTTCCAGCTTCGCTTCGGTCAGCAAATCCAGAGCGGTTGACGATTTCTGCAGGAACACTATTCGACAGATCGCCAACACGTCAAGAGCAGCCTCAAACGGGCTTTTCGGCCGCCGAGCGCCTTTGGCCATGGCGGTGATTTTCCCGTGATCGCGGGTCATTAGCGTCACGATGCAGCTCGTTTCGCTGAACTCGATCACCCGCAACACGATCGCATTGGTTTTCTCCATCGCCATGCTGTCATGCTATCGCAAGCGATCGAAACTGTCAGCGTGGGAAAGCACTACGCGCAGGCCTTCACCACATCTCTCGCGGCCTTCGTTTCTTCTGCGGCTTCAAAAGAAGCACCGGCGAAAACTAGTCGATGCGGCGGTGAGTCGAAATCGCTTGGCTTTCGTCGGCCAAACGCTTCGTGATCGCCGACAACTGGTAGATGTCGTGGACGCCCGAGGCGATAAAGCGGACGTTGCCGGCTCGATCAACAAACACCGCGGCGGGCAGCAATTGCTTGCCCGGCAACTGGTCGGTCACGGAACTGTCGCCCAAACCTGACGCGTACGAAACGCCGTGCTCAGCGTTGAATTTCCGAACTGTCTCACGAGCACTCGCCGGGTCGTCGGGCTTGTCCATCGAGACACCGATTACGGCCACGCCTTCCTCGCAAAACCGCTCATTGAGTTCAACGAAATGCGGAATGCACTGACGACAGGGCGAGCACCAAGTCGCCCACAGGTCAATCACCATCACCTTGCCAGCGAAATCATCTTGGGTCAGCCGACCGCGACCAAGCCCAGCGACATCCAAACGAAAGGGGAAACGCTTAAACTCACGAAGCACCTTTTCGCTCCATGCGGCAACCTTGCGTTCGTAAGCCATTTCCGCCGAATCAACCAATTTCTGCAAACGATCTTGGTCGGCTAGCTTAGCCAGATGCTCGTCGGTCGCGACTTCTTTGAACTTGACCAAGCCCAACTCGAACGCTTCACCAAGACAGCGAAACGCTTCGTCCTGCCGACCTTGGATCGCGAAGGCTCGGGCCTTATCAAAAAGTGGACCAGCCAAAACGGACAGCGACGCTTTTGGGTACGCCGGGTTTTCTTTCAGCCGGCTGGCGATCGCACCTTCTTGAACCATCAGCTGGCTGGCGATTTTCTCACTGCGTGGCATCAGCTGATTGGCCAAACGTCCGGTCGCAAGCATAAAATAATAGGCAACTTCCGGGTCCTTGTCGCCAGCTGCAACCTTCGTTGCACTGACTTCGTTGACTTCTTGGATCGCCTCGTTGAGAACCTGCGTGTCATGTCGCTTGCCGTCTTGTTCGGCGATGGTAACGAGTGTGTTCAGGTAATTGACAGATAGAAACCGGTCGTCCGCGCTCCGCTCTTTTGCCTCTTTGGCGACTTGGAGCGCTTGAGCCTCTTCCCCATTTTCGGCAAGCTCGACGGCTTGAGAAAATTGCTCAGTTGTATTGATGGGTGTGGCCGAGTGACTGGTGTGCGTGGTTTCGCTGGAGGCTTGGGCGGCTGCGTGGGTGGTTGTGCAAAATGATACGGAGAGACTGAAGATCGCGACGGTGGTCAAGAAGCACTGCGGGATACGCATTCTAGGTTCCTAAATCGGGAATCGGTCTAACGAAAGCAATCGTTGCTTTCCCAACGCATCGGTCGCAACGGTGCGCGACCGAAATCGAAATGAGAAGGTCAACCGCAGACCACCGAACCAGAAAACTGTTCGGGTCAGATCGACCTTGACGATTTCAAAGCCCCATCAAGGTAACCCCCGGCACCACCTTGAAAACCCAGTCCGAATAAAAAACCGGTTGCCGGGAGCACAAGAAAACTTCGCGTTTCCGGTTTTTCAGAGAATCAAGGCAACCCAAACGCACCCTAAGGGATCGCTAAGCCACTCTAAAAAACTTGCCCGTTCCGTATCTCTTCTTACCTATCTTCCCGCCCGAAAGAATCCAGCGCTCGCTCACGTGGGCTTGACGAAATCTTTCGCAAGGCTTTGCTCGAATCGCTGCACGACCGGCCGGTCGGGCAGATGCTGGTTCACGTGCGGCCGTCTTTCCGTCAGCCAGGCCTGGGCTTCGACCGCGGTCATGCCTTTCGAGTGCATCAACCAACAGATTGCGACCGTCGCGCTGCGCCCGCGGCCGGCTTTGCAGTGAATGTATACGCGATCCCCGTTGGCGGCGTGGCGGTCGATGAACTCTACCGCCGCTCGAACGTCCAAGTCAGACGGATGAGTAAAATCGATCGTCGGCATGTGAAACTGATCCATGCCATGAACCATGTATTCATCCACCGGACCCGTGTACTCGTCGCACGTATTCACCACGCCCCGCACCCCCAGATCAAACAGGGCTTCGACGTCACTGGGAAAGGGGACGGCCCCGAGGATCACGTGCGCATCGATTTTGTCCCACCAACGCCGAACCTTGATCCAGCGCCCCAACGCGAGGTTCCAAATCAGGGTCGGATAGTAGATCAGCCGCGCGGTTAGCCATTTACCGAATGAGCCAGGATCGTTTCGCTTCATCGTAGCGTGTCCTCGATCAAATTTCGAAGCTCGCGCGAGTTGTACTGCGGCTGGGTTGCGATTCGCAGCAGAGGCAAATCGGCCGATTCAAAGGCGTGGTTCACAAATTCGTCCCGCTCAATTCGCTCGGGCCGGTTATGAGACGGATCGTCTAACTCGATGCAGATGATAGGTTCGAGCGTGCCGGGGTCGCAGAGCACAAAATCGATGTGCTTGGCCAGAATTTTGTTCAACCAGCCTCGATAGTTACGCGTTTGTTTCTCGACCCTGATTAGGTCGGCAATCCGAACCATCACAAAGATCTCCCAATCATCCAGCACTGCTTTTTGCAGCGTTTTGTAGAACCGCCCTTCGGACTTCGTCAGCAGTGACTTTCGCGGCGTGTACGGCAAACGCTTGGGCGTCGAATACATTCGCATCAGCGTCAGCAACGCGATCACGACCAGCAGTCCAACCGCGGTCGGCCAGTAGGGCAGCAGGGATTGGAGAAATTCAGCGGACAAGGGAACCGTGTTCTTGTATGGTAAATTGGTCCAGCGGCGAGCATGAGGGTATCTCATCCCCGCCGCGTCTCCTAGATCACTCGGCTAGCTCACTCGGTACGGGGGCATCGGTTGCAAGCCAGCCAACAAACTGGCCAGTCGAACTTTTCCTGCCGCCCAGCCGGGGCTAAAATATGGGCTGCACGGGACGCGGCCACTGAACCGAGCCCGCAAATCACCGTTTCTCTTTTTAGGCCGCCGAACGAACGATTCGGCAGATCATGTCCACGACCGCCGCTATTCCCGATCTAAAACCGCTGCACATTGGCAACGTCGAAATCGGCTTCCCGATCGTCCAAGCCGCATTGTCCGGTTACAGCGACTGGCCCATGCGCGTGATTGCGCGGCGATTGGGAGCCCCGTACACGGTTTGTGAGGTCATGCTGGACAAGTTCTTGGTCGAACTAAAGGACCGCCAGCGCACGAGCCATTTTTTGCATATCTCGGACGAAGAGCATCCGGTCGGCGGCCAGCTAATGGGCGCCGAGCCCGCCCAATTTGCCGCCGGCGCGCTGAAACTGGTTGAGGCGGGTTTCGACGTAATTGATATTAATTTCGGCTGCCCCGTCAAAAAGGTGCTGGGCCGCTGCCGAGGCGGTTTTCATCTTAGTCAGCCCGAAACCGCGCTCGAAATCGTCCGACGGACTCGTGACATCGTGCCGGACGAGATCCCGGTATCGGTCAAGATGCGGCGCGGGATCGATGACACGCCCGAAAGCGAAGACAACTTCTTTGCGATTCTCGACGGGGCGTTTGACATCGGTGTCTCGGCGATCACCATCCACGGGCGCACGGTCGAGCAGCGATACATTGGCCCTAGCCGTTGGGAATTCCTGACGAAGGTCAAGCAGCACGTGGGCGATCGAGTGATCCTCGGTAGCGGTGATCTTTTCACGCCTCAAGATTGTTTTGACATGATCGCTCAAACTGGAATCGATGGCGTGACGGTTGCTCGCGGAGCGATCGGGAACCCGTGGATCTTCCAACAAGCCCGCGCGATGGCGGCGGGGCAACCGCTGCCCGATCCGCCGTCGTTGTTCGAACAACGCGAGGTGCTGCGCGAACATTACGCGTTGGCGGAATCGCTGTACGGAGAGAAACGAGTCGGCCCGCTGATGCGTAAGTTCGGCATCAAGTACTCGATCCTGCACCCGCAGCACCAAGAGGTCCGCCAGCGGTTCGTGAAGGTTCGCGACATGGCGGCCTGGGAATCGGTGCTGGCGGAGTTTTACGCCGAGGATTTGCCCGGCTGTCCCCCCGACGGGCGAATGCACACCGCGCAAGGCAGCCGAAACACGTCGTGCGGCAACGAATAAGCGGCAACAAACGACGGCGAGCGTCGCTGCACCGTCCGGGCGTTTGTCTTTCTCAGCAGCTTTCTTACACCACCGCAGTTTAACTCGCGCGTGGCCATGGTCGAAAACACGAACTCAACGCGACAACGAGTTGCAGCCGGTTATTAGTGAGGTTTTGGTGCAATCGGGGCACGTGGTGACTTGGCCAGCGACCACGACAGTTCCTCGTACCATGACTCTTCTGAGTTCACCAATTTCTTGATGTTCTTCCAGATCTCGACCGGCGGACCGAATCCACTCCAGTCCACCGTTAGCACGCGAACACCGCGTCGTCGCATCTCGCCCAACAGCTTTTGGTAGTTGCCGTACAGCTGTTGCAGATAATCGAGCGGCACGCCTTCTTCTTCAGTCCTCGCCCGCTGGTTCATCCGGTCGTAGCATTCTTCGGGCGACACGTCCAAGTAAACGAACACATCGGGCGGCATCACGTCGCGGCTCATGTTTCGATACACATCGACGTACAAATCGTATTCTTCCTTGGTCATAAACCCACGCTCCATCGCGGTCGTGGCGAACACGGTGTCGCCGTAGATCGGACGATCCTGCACGACCACAATTCCGTTGTCGCCCCACGCTTGCTCGACCGCCAATCGATGCTGCTCGTAGCGCTGGCACAGCATAAACATCTGCATCGCGAATCCGCCGCCGGTGTTGTTGCCCGATCGCAAGTCTTCGTAGTATCGCTCAAGAAAGTGACTGAACATCGGATGATGAGTCGGCTCTTCCATCACCCGCGTCGTGTTACCCTCGGCCATGACCGCCGACGCGATCGCGTGGCAGGCGTTGGTTTTACCGGCACCAATATTGGCGTCGATGGCGATGAAGAGTCCGTTTCGCTTGTTGCCGTCGAAGGTCATGTCAGTTCCGTGGAGCAAAGAAGAAATTGGCAGATCGATTCCCGCAGCGTGCGGCGTCGCGGGTGGTCGGTAGCGACGGACGTAGCCTAATGTTGTCCCGGCGTGGTGGCAATTGTTCCCAGCGTGTTTCCGAGTAAAAACCGGAATCGAAAGCTGCCCCAACCGCATCCTCCGGCTGTTTTACCCAAGTGGAACAGATCCGTTTAATCAGCCCCAATCCCGAGGTCGTCCGCCCCAAGCCACTACTCGGCCAACCCACCATCGGTTAGGCTTTCGCGTGTAAATTTGCTCTCGCCGACACTTTAAGTTCTCGAAAGGACACCGATGGCAACCGCAGAAGCACGTCACATTTTGGTCGAAACCGAAGAGGCCTGTGAGGACCTGAAACAGCAGATCGAAAAAGGCGCGGACTTCGCTGCCGTGGCCGCCGAATTCTCCGCCTGCCCGTCGGGCAAATCAGGCGGCGCATTGGGTGCCTTCAGCCCTGGGCAAATGGTTAAAGAGTTCGACGAGGTCGTGTTCTCAGCCGAGATTGGCAAGGTCCACGGTCCGGTTCAGACCCAGTTTGGCTACCATTTGATCGAGATCACAAAGCGGACGGACTAAGCCTGAGCCCGTCCCGACGCGAAACGAGTAGGGTTTGAGCCCAGCGGCCAATGTTTCGCGATCGGCTCTCCATCTTCTCGATGACGCCTGCTAACGCGTGGGCGGTCGGCACGACCGGCCCGCACAACGATGCTGAACGGGCTTGGGCGGGTCCCACGCACCAATCTGCGTCAACCCGCGGCGAGCGTCGTCGCGATTGGTTCTCACCACGTTCTTTGGTCGGCCAACTGCCTCTCGAGCCATCCGGATTGCGCAATTCCGACGGGCTGCAGCGTCGACTGTGCGATCCTCGCCAACCTCATCGGGCGGCGCGTTGTTTCTTGAACGATCTCTTCGCCCCTCCGGATGGGTGGCTGCCGAGTCCTTGTAATCGGCGCAATCCGAATAGGTGTCTGAACGCCCTCACGGGCACGACGGAAAACCGATTCGGTTGCTTGGACGCCCTTATGTGTGTCGTAGGTTTCAGAAGCCTGCCTTCGCAGCGGATCCCCAGTTTGCTGCCTAACGCTTCCGTCTCCAATACGACTACTACAGCCATGTCCACTTCACGTCTGAACAACGCCGGCACCGGCCAGTTTGATGATCGCTCACAAAAGCGTCGAATCCTGACGATCGACGACAACCGCTCGATTCACGAGGACTACCGCAAAGTCCTCCTGCAACGGGACTCGAACGATCAACTTGACGCCACCGAAGCCCTGCTTTTCGGCGATGACAATGTGACCAGCCCAAACAGCGTTGACTATCAATACGAAATCGATTCAGCCTTTCAGGGGCAACAAGGTTTCGAGTTGGTAAAACAATCACTGGCCGACAACAATCCGTACTCCGCCGCGTTCATTGACGTGCGAATGCCACCGGGGTGGGACGGCGTCGAGACCGCCCAGCGGATTTGGGAAATCGCGCCGGATTTACCCATCGTTTTGTGTACGGCGTATTCTGATCACTCTTGGGATGAAATCTCGCAGCGTTTGGATCGTACGGACCTGCTGTTGATTTTGAAAAAGCCGTTCGATCCGGTCGAGCTACGACAGATTGCTGCGGCCCAAACGACTCGCTGGCAACTCAACCAGCTGGCCAGTCGCAAACAGGAGCAGCTTGAGGAGATGGTTCAGGAGCGAACGCGCGAAATCGCCATGACGCGCGACCTCGTATTCGTCACGCTGGCTGGCTTGGCCGAGTCTCGTGACTCGGATACCGGCGAGCACTTGAACCGTATCGAAGGTTACACTCGGTTGCTGACCGAACAGTTGGCGGCGACGGCGGCCGAGCGCCATCAGCTCGACCGGCGAACGATCGAAACAATTTGTCGATCAAGCGTCTTGCACGACATCGGCAAGGTTGGTGTTCCCGACTCGATTCTGCTCAAACCCGGTCGCTTGACCAAAGAAGAGTTTGAGATCATGAAGCAACACGCCGAAATCGGTGCCCGCGCGTTGGAAAATGCCTCCACCAAGGCAGGCTGCAATAATTTCCTGAAAACCGCCACCGAAATCGCGCGTTACCACCACGAGCGTTTTGATGGCACGGGCTATCCACACGGTCTCTCTGGCGAAGCCATTCCTCTGTCAGCACGAATTGTCGCGGTCGCTGACGTTTTCGACGCCCTGACCTCCAAGCGTGTTTACAAAAACGCGATGAGTCCGTTTGAGGCCCGCATGATCATCTGCTCGGAAGCCGGCAGTCATTTCGATCCTGAGGTCGTCAAGGCATTCAATGATTGTTGGGATGGCTTTCTGCAAATGGTTAACAAATGCAACCCGCAGGAAATCACTGAAATCGAAGAGGCAGAAACCATCGTCTCAGGTGGCGGTAAACCCGCCGTCAATGCGGCCGCAGTAAGTTCTGCCGCAACCTAAGTTTGCCGGCCCCGGGCGGTGCCCGGGAAACGCATTCAGCAACACGTATTCAGACAAACTCAATCGCGTTCCGCGAGGAGAGACGTTATGAACTTATCAATCGCACGAATTTTGGTCATCGATGATAACCAAGAGATTCACAACGACTTCGCAAAAATCCTGACGCCGCAACGCAAGCTCGACCAAAACTTTTCCGAGTTGGCAGAGCTTTTCGAGGACCACCATAGCGAAACGTCCGCCGGCATGGATCTCACGATTGACTTTGCATCCCAAGGTGAGGAAGCAATCGAAATGGTCAAGCGTTCGATCGCCGAGGGCAATCCTTACAGTGTCGCTTTCGTTGACGTTCGCATGCCACCAGGATTAGACGGTATCGAGACAACTCGCATCATGTGGGAGATTGATCCAGAGATCCAGATCGTTATCTGCAGCGCGTACTCGGATTACTCATGGCGAGAAATCGTTGACAAACTGGACAACTCCAACCAATTTTTGATTCTCAAAAAGCCTTTCGAGAGCATCGAAGTGCGACAACTGGCCAACGCGTTGCACAACAGATGGATTCACATGCGCTGCGACACGTTAACGGGATTAATGAACCGTCGCGCGTTCATTGACTGTTTCCGACGCGAGATCGCTCGCGCGACGGAAGAAGAATCGTCAGTGACTTGCCTGATGATTGATATCGATTTTTTCAAGCGAGTCAACGATTTGCACGGACACGCCATCGGTGACCGAGCGTTGCAAGGCATCGCTGACCTATTGGCCACGCTTGGTCGAAGCGGCGACAAAGTTTGCCGCTATGGTGGTGAGGAGTTCTGCGTCATACTGCGAGGAGCTGACGAAGTGGCCGCTGCCGAGTGGGCCGAACTGGTGCGAGCACAACTCGTCAAAACGCCGATCCGAAACGGCGGAAACAAGCTCACGGTGACCGCCAGCTTTGGGGTTGCTTCGATGACTGAAGCGAACACCACGCCCGAACAGCTGATTGAACAAGCGGATTCTGCCCTGCGTTCGGCGAAACAACAGGGACGCGATCGCGTCTGCCGCTTCAGCACCCTAGCACGCGAACATGAAACACAAAAACGAGGCTGCTTGAAACGCCCGTTCCACTCGATCGATACAGCTCAGCTGATGTCGCCAGCGATGGTTGTCAAGCAGAACGCGACGCTTCGGGACGCGGCGGAAATACTTCTGAAGCATGAACTGGCAGCGGCACCGGTTGTCGATCATGAGGGCCGAATGGTCGGCGTACTTAGCGAGAGCGATTTATTGCGTGTTTTCAGTGACGATAGCCAGCAGTCGATGCGAGTCCAACATGCTATGCGGGCGAGCGTGGTTGGGTTCTCTGAAGACACTAGCCTGCAAGAAATTTTCGACTTCGTCGTACGAGTTTCGATCCCTCAGGTCGTCATCGTACGCGACGGAAAACCATGCGGTGTCGTGGGCCGTCAGGCTCTGCTAAGCCTCTTGTTCTCGCAAGGCTTCGGCGACGACCAACTAACTCAACCTCAAGCAACCGCAAGCTCACTCCCAGCCACGATACCGCTCACGCCGCCACCGGCGCCGGGAGCCACCGTCCCGGGGCCGGCTTCGACGGTCTAACCCTCTAAGCGAGTCGGTTGGTTCGGAACCAAATGCGACTCGTCAACCTCAACACCGGATGAAACATGCTCCCCATGAATCACTTCCAAGCTTTCGCCGACCAGGTGATTAAGACCTCACCGCGCGGAATTTTATTCGCAGACGCACAGTTTCGGATCAGTCTGATCAACGACACCGGGGCGATTCGTTTCGGCAGGGCGTCCACGGATGATCTAATGGGCCAGCGGGTTGATCAGGCCGCCACCTGCGCAGCGCTGCGTTCGCTGGTCAAGCAAGCCGAAGCTAAACTCACTGCCGAAACTTCTACGGTCGAGCATTGTGTTTCGACAAAACCGGACAACTCGGCTGAGCCATCTCTCACCCTGCGTTGCACAAAGGTCATGGGTGACGACGGCCAGCTGATCGGTTACTCGTGCGTCTTTTGGACTGAGCAAGAGACGGCCGACCAACAACACATGCGGGTGATGGTCGACAACCTGATGCGTAACAGCCAGGACATGATCTATTTTAAGAATCTAAAGTCGGAATTCACCTACTGCAGTGAATCGTTGGTCGAGCGGGCGGGATTCTGCAGCAAAGGCGACCTGATTGGGAAAAGTGATTTCGACATCTGGGACGAGGCCTGTGCTAACTCGTTCTATCAGGAAGAACAAGAGATCATCCGAACTGGGAAGCCCTTGATTGGACAGGCCGGACGCGAGTTGCGACCCGACGGGACCACGACTTGGGTGCTCAGCTCGAAGATGCCTTTGATTGACGAACGGGGCGAAATCGTTGGAACGTTTGGTATCAGTAAAGACATCACGGTGCAAAAGGAGTTTGAACTAGAGCTCGAGAAAACGCATCGCGAATTAGTCTCTGCCTCGCGGTACGCCGGCATGGCGGAGGTCGCCACAAACGTGATCCACAATGTTGGAAACGTGCTCAATAGCATCAACGTCTCTGTCTCGCAAACGGATGAGATCGCGAAGCGACTGAAGATCAATAACTTACAGCGTGTCGCCACATTGATCGAAGACAACGCAAAAGTTCCCGGTTTCTTCTCAGTTGATGAAAAAGGAAAACGACTGCCCGAGTACCTCAAGCTGATTTCAGCAGAGCTGCAAAAGGACAAGGATGAGATCGAAAGCGAACTTCAGGCGACTAAGCGTCATCTGGAGCACATCAAGATGATTGTTTCAATGCAACAGGAGTACGCGACGGCGGGCTGCGTCGTTGAACAAGTTGATCTCGCAGAGGTTTTGGACGATGCGATTCGAATGAGCAGCGGTTCGCTACAGAGGCACCAGATCAAATTGGTTCGCGATTTCGAACCCGGGATGGCCGTCGCGATTGATAAACATCGCGTGCTGCAAATTCTGGTCAACCTCATTCGCAATGCGAAGCATGCGATGCAGGCGACCGACCGCAATGACAAAACGTTACACGTTTCGGTTGCGACAGCCGACAAGGGCTTCATTGCGATCAAGATTTCCGACAATGGTGTTGGAATTTCAGCCGACAACTTGACTAAGTTATTTACTCACGGCTTCACCACCAAATCACACGGCCACGGATTCGGTCTACACAGTGGTGCGAACGCGGCCAAGGAACTCGGAGGTTCACTAACCGCGTTCAGTGATGGCCTAGGAAAAGGCGCGACATTCACATTGACGTTGCCCAAGGAAGAAGAAACGACCCCGGCGACCACGACGGCCCCGATTCTGCACGGTGACCTGAACCAACCGATCGACTTCGGCAACAACCCGGTCTGCTAACGTTGGTTCAATGCAGTCCTGACCGACGTTTTCCAGTTTGGTGAACGTCGAGTTTTATCGACGCTGATCGCGGGCCCCTGCCCCTCGTGAAGCGGCGGGCCGTGAGTTACGATAAGAAGTCCGCGAGGAAGTGCTTGCTCGGCTGGTGCCGGCCACGGTCTTCAAAACCGTCGGGTCGTATGGAAATCATATGACCGGTGGGTTCGATTCCCATGCACTTCCGCCATTTTTATTGGTAGCACGACACTCAAATCGCCGCCACGGCGCAATATCGCGGGCGTCTCAATCTTCGATGCCGTTCGCCCAGCCCGGACGCGGAGCCTCAAAGGTTATGGGCTCACCAGTTTCCGGATGCTCGATCGTGATCTTCCAAGCGTGCAAACACATGGGTGGATCATCGACCGATAGCGTCTGCTTCTTGGTCGTGCCTGCACTGGCCTGATAGGCCGGATCACCCACAATCGGAAAACCCAGGTGGCTCAAATGCAGCCGAATCTGATTTGTGCGGCCTGTCACCGGGCGGCATTCGACCAAAGCGGTGCCGTCGTCATCTCGATCAATCACGCGGAACTGTGTTTCGGCACGGCGGCCGGCGGCTTCCACCGTGCGCGTTCCAGCTGCTTGCGTGGCGTCAGCCGCGATCGGTTGATCACAAGCAAACGTGTCTTTTTGGGGGCAACCAATGACTTTCGCCAAGTAAATTTTTTGCACGCAGTTGTTAGCAAACTGAGGCGACAGCTTAGCCGCGACATTCCGCTTGCGAGCCATCACCAACACACCGGTGGTGTTCGCGTCCAATCGATGAACCGTCCGCAGCTGAGCCGATGGGTAGGCAGGCTCTAGCAAGTTCACCAGCGTGTTCCGATTGAAACGCCCACTTGGATGCATGGGCAACGGGGCGGGTTTATTGACCACCAGCAGTTGCTCGTCCTCATACAGAAAAGTGACCGCAGCGTTCACGTCTGGCTCGACCGTCTGCGGCACGTGGTGCTCGACCCGCCAACCCGCTCGCACCGCCGTGTCCGCCGTCAGTGGCTCGTCCTTGTAGGTCACTCGTCCGTTGTCGCAAGCCGCCTGCCAAAACTCGCGCCCGAGCTGAGCGTGCATGCCTATCAAGAAATCAACCAACGGCTGGTGATCGAATCGCAGCGGCACGTTCATGGGCCGCACGTTATGGTAAGGCAGACTACCCGGTAACGGCGTCGTGGCTTGGCGAAACTGTTCGTTCAACTGCGTCAAACGCTTAGTGAGTTTCTGATCGGCTGTCTCGTAGCACTTCGGGCAGCCATTGGGCGGATCGTAATGCGGTGACTGCTGGTCCTCTGGGGTCAGAACCGCCTGGCAGGCGTAGCACTGTTGGGTATCCGTTTCCTCAAGTGCAGCATCAACGGCGACCCGTTGGTCGAACACAAAGCATTCACCGTCATAGTGCTCACCACCGCACTCCTCGAAATATTTCAGAATCCCACCATCGAGCTGGAACACGTTTTCAAAACCACGCTCCTCCATTAGCGGCCCGGCTTTCTCGCAGCGGATGCCTCCAGTGCAGAACATAACCACCGGCGTTTCTTTCATCTGAGTCGGCAATTGCTCGACTGCCTCCGGAAAGTCACGAAAGTGATCGATGCCGATAGGCGTCGCGTTTTCGAAAGTGCCAACTTCGACCTCGTAGTCGTTTCGCACATCCAGCAACGTGACCGGCTTACCGTCATCAAGCCACTGTTTCAGCTCGGCCGCTTTCAGCTTGGGGCTTGTCCGAACCTCGGGCACGATCGACGGCACACCCATCGAGATAATCTCCTTCTTCAGCCGAACCAACATCCGGTTAAACGGCTGGTGGTCACTGAGGCTTTCCTTGGCTTGAAAGTCAGCGAACGCCGGGCGGGTTCGCAGGTCGGCCAAGAAGCCATCGATGTCCTTTCGCTGCCCCGCCAAGAACAAATTGATGCCCTCAGTAGACAAGAGGATGGTGCCCTTCAGATTTAACTGACGACAAAGCGGCAGCAGCTGGGCCTTCAACGCAGGCAGGTCATTGAGGCTGACAAACTTGTAGCCAGAAATGTTGACGTAAGTGGCGGACATAACGCGGTCGCGGTTTCGGATCAGGAATCGTGGCCCGGTATTATTCCGCAAACCCAAGCTGGGCGAAATAGCGCCAGGGCACGCTGAACCGATTGCTCAATCGGCTGCCTCGGCCAGCAGCTGATCGATCTCGCCGTGAGATTCAGCCCTCAATCGTCTGGCGAGCGAGGGTTCTGCGAACACTCGGACCTGTTTGACGTGGTCATCAAACTGCCGCTTGGCCAGCGTGTTAACCAGCGGAGAAACCTCACCCAATGGGCGATATTGCTCGGTCGCCTCGTAATAGACTTCGATATCGAACTGCACCTCCAGCCCAACGGGCGGCGCGTCGATCAGAATTTGACCGGGCGTGATGGTTTCGTTCAGCTTGGCTCCCAGAAGGTCCCCCAACCGATTGCCGCATGCGACGAGGTCGGGGTAAGAGCGATGGGCCAGGGTTTGATAGAGGTGCGGGTTCTCGAGACAGCTGTAGTTGCTGACTCGTTTGTAGAGCCGCCGCACGGGGCCGAACAAATCCTGAAGCAACTGATGGCCTATCCCCGACGGCTGACCTCGTTGTAATCGCTCAACTAGCGATCGCTCGTCGGACTCCGACATTTGGCACCATTGCTGGTCGAAGTCTGTGTCATCACGATGAAGTTGATGCCACTCGAAAAACGCGCGTTGAAACATGCTGGTCGCGCTGCGAACCGCGTGGTGCCAGTAAACTTCGCTAAACATCGTGTACCGCGAAATCACCATTAGCTCCGCAGCAGTGCGGCCCTTGTGAGTGATCGCCAATCGGTCACCGGCTTCGTTCAAGCACAGGCTGCGGATCAGCCGCGGCGTGTCGAAATTCTGCCCGTACGGAACTCCCGCGTGCAGGCTGTCGCGGTACAGGTAATCCATTTTGTCGATATCGATCGGTCCCGAAAGAACCGAACTAAGAATCGATCGCGCGGGGGTGCTTTTGTCTTTGCCCAGTATGGCCAAGACCTCATCTGGCTGAACCTGCCACTGTTCGCGCAGACAGGCGGCGATACTGTGGCTGTTCAACCAAGCGGAAGCCGCGTCCTCGTGCTGTGGCATGCCGTCGAGCCTCATATCCTCGATCGGGTGGCAAAAGGGCCAGTGACCAATGTCGTGAACCAAGGCAGCAACGATCAGTACCTGCGCATCATGGACCGTGATGACGTCGGTAAAACGCTTTCGATACGACAGCTGTTTTAGAAACAGCAGCGCATTGCGGTAGACCCCGAGCGAGTGTTCAAATCGATCGTGATTGGCAGCGGGATAGACACAAGACACCAACCCCAGCTGGCTAATCCGCGACAACCGGCGGAATTGCGCGGTGTCGATCAAGGACCGCACACGTTCGGTGACCGGAATATCGATCTGATTCGGGATGCGAATTAAATCAGCCGGCCCGTCGATCGCACGGATTTCCGGAATATCAAGAAGCGATGTCGTGACGGACAAATCGGAGCTCCGTTCTACACCATGAACCATGGCTCGACGGCCTGCCATAGCTCGACCACCGACGGAGCAACCTGAGGCTTCGCAGGCTGGTTGATAGACTCATCCAGACCCGGCAGCAAACCGATTCCCGCGATGAAGCGACCGATCAGACACACGACCAAGTACAGTCCGTAATGGATTAAGCCAAACAGGTAATCAAAGTCCAAACTGTACATGCCCGCGACTCCGCCTAAGGCCAGCATGGCAATCAGTGCGGTCATCAACGAGCCAAGCTCGTAGCGGTCATTAAAGGCGAACGCCGCGGCGGGCATCGCGACCCACAGCACCGCGTACGCAACGCTACAAATGGCAATCCGTTTGATCAGCTCGCCACGACTGAAGCTACCGTGTTCTTGGTTTCGAAAAATCGTGTACGCGGCGTAAGCTGTGGCCGGCGCTATAGCGACGGCGGACAAGATCAACAGCCACTGGGGAAACTCGGCGGCGTCGATCATCAGCCGCATCACCAACGCCAAAGCAAGGAAAGCAACGACGCCGCAGATGATGATCGTCAGCTGAACGCCGGAGACCTTGGTCTCTTTGCGAGCGATTGGCTTAAGGACCGCCCGCCCCTTCGAATCCTTTGGCCCCACCTCGGGAGCATGGATTTTGACTTCCTCGTCCAACTCTGGGACGCGAATGACCTTCTTGCACTTTGGGCACGGGCCTTCTTTCCCAGCGAACTTATCACTGACATTGAAGCGTGTGTGGCAGCTAGAACAGGTAACGCGTATCGACATAAGTGCGGTGTCGGAGTGGGTCCGAGAATAAGGCGGCGGGTTGAGGGTTGATCATAACCACAGCGGTGCGAGCCTGCAGGGTTACTCGTCGGTATCTTGCAGGTCCCGTTCGGAAAGCATCGTAAATCCCTGATCGCTGAGCGTCATCTGCGCTTGATCGACGTTGTCGACCATGATTGCGACCGCCGGCGAGTCGTTGTTAAACAGCATCAGGGGATAACTTTGAATCAAGTTGATCTCAGCTCGCAGTAACGCGTTGCAGATCTCGAGCAGCGGCTGCCGCGTGTCGGATAGCTCCAGCGCGATCAAGTCGCTCTCGATCATGGCGAGGCCCGCTCGTTCGAGGATTTCTCGGCCTTGTTCAGGGTGGCTGAGGACGAACCGTACGATGCAGCACTCGGTCGATTCGATAATGTTGATCGCGATGATCCGAATGCGAGTGTTCGAGAACTTTCGCAGCAAACCCTGCAAGGCACCGACTCGGTTCTCTAAAAAAATAGTGAACTGTCGAATGGTGGGGTAATCGCGGCCCCGCATCGTGCGGAATCCGACCGCCGCACCGAAGTCTTCTCCTTGGCTCATGTCGTTCTCGTCAGTTTGGCGGCGATGCGTTATGCTTAAGAAGCGTGAAACGATAGTCCGACCGTTGGGTCCCGGCCAGATCGCTTTACGATGGGTTGGCTTAGATAATTATTGACCAAGCGCCCGTCTTCCCTGTGTTTTTCAACCTAAAAATCTAAGGCACAACATGGCTTCGGTCAATCCTTCGCCGAAGATCCCGCTGACGCATCAGATTCAGATCCGAGTGCGGTATCAGGAAACGGACGCCCAAGGCCGTGTCCATCACTCAAATTACGCCAACTATTTTGAAATGGGCCGAGTCGAAATGCTGCGTGCGTCGGGACGGACGTATCGTAGCCTCGAAGAAGATGGACTGATGCTGGTCGTTGCGAGTTTGACGGTCAACTACCACCAAGGGGCGAAGTACGACGACTTGCTGACGCTCAACACAACCGTCGTCCGAGCACGGGGCGTGCGAGTGACTCATCGGTATGAGTTGCTCAACGGTGACCAACAGGTCGCAGACGGTGAGACCGTGGTCGCCGCCGTCGATCGAACGGGGAAGGTCGTGCGACTGCCCGATTGGTTGAGGATTTAGCGCCGGGATAGGTTACAGGTTCAGGGATGATTAATCTGTAGTTTATCGACAACCGACAATCGTCAGCACTCAGCACTCTGTAACCTGTACTCTGTACTCGTTACCTCTTGCACAGCACGAACTCCCTGCCCGTCTTCATCAGCTACAATTGGCAAACACTGTCAGTCGCTCCTACCACCAACCTCTCGCCAATCAGCTCCAATCTCCTCCAAACCAACAACTGACGGCAAATAGAACCACGCTTCGGCTACCGTCTGTTGCCCATCGGATCCTGTCTCTAGCTTGATCGGGCAACGCTCGTAGAGTCCGTCGTCCACGCACTCGATAACGTCCAGTCGCTGCAAAGTCGCGTCATCGACCGACCACAGTTCACCGCTCACCTGGACGCCCTGCCCTGCCCCAACGTTTACCAACCCTGGGTAATCATCAATCCGAAACAAGCGATAGTCGGGTACCGTGATCGCATTTTTGATGAACCGCTGACCCGCGACCGCGTGATGACGACACTCGCCTCGCATGAGCGTGCCATAAAGAAAAACAACGTTCGGCGACTGGTCGTTCACAACCAATTACGAGCCATTGTTTGCAGTTTCGTTCCCAACCTCAGGCGTAACGATCTCGACAATCGCCCGCAGCTTATTAGGCTCGTCACCCGTTGCGTCGGTAAAGAAGCTCAACTCACACTCGTGACGACCTGCGTTGTCCTCTCCCGTGTAGATCACTTCCACGAAGTGAATCTTCTTCGCATCTTTAGTTGCTTTGACTCGGAAAGCCTGACTGTGGCACGTCACGTCAACAATGCGAAACGGCTCGGCCGCCTTAAGAATTACTTTCTTACGAATCTCTTGCCCTGGCGTCACGCCACTGAGCGTCAGGATTTCGGGGCTCAGCTTTAACCCGGAAACGACCTTTGCCGAAAATGGAACCGGCACCTCGCGAACGTTACGCCCTTCTTGCACGACGACGTACAATTCGCCTTGGTTGAAGCCCTTGGGCACAGACGGCTTCAACCGAGTCGTCATGACGTAATTCACTCGGCCAGGCTGCGATGGATTTTGCCGAAGCTGGACTTTGATGTGCGGAAAAGTACTTTTCACGTCTAAAATCCGGAATCCGTTTGCACTCAAACCCGTCAAGTCCACCGTTCGCTCGGGCATACTCTTGGCAGAAACCTGGCCAAAATCGATACTTGTTGGGGAAACCTTCAAGCCACTTCCCCGAACGATGTTCCCAGCAATGTTCAGCTGAACCTCGCCGACGTACGGCCGGTCGAATCGAACCGTGATCGTCGCCTTCTTTGCGCCGTCAAACGCGGGACTGTTGAACTGACAGACAATCTCGGCTTTCTCCCACGTCTTAATGACCCGCTTGCTAACCGAGACCGACGTGCAACCGCAGCTAGAATGTGCGCCGGCGATGTGAATGTCTTCTTGGAAGACGTTCTGGATCTCAAACTTATGAACGGGCCGCTCGCCTTTGATCACGTCGCCGAAGTCGTGCGAGAACTCTTTGAACATCTTCCGAGCCCAAGCCTGCGCAATGGCGTCCGAGCCGTTGACCAGCATGAGGCCGGCAAACGCAAGAGTCAAGAAAATGGTACTTCGTCGCAACATAGTGACTTTCATCCAGTTCGATCGTCCCTCAAGGTGATCCATCAACCCAAATTTTACGCCGTCAATCAGCCAGTGCCTAGTGCTTTGCAACAACTAGATTCACACACGACCTGCACCTCTCAGACAGTGCAGCCTGTTCCATGGCCAAAACACTGCAAATTCCAACAGCCAGAAAAACCGTTGTCGCACATTGTGGTTACGTTTGTTTCGCGTGCCAGTTCGAAAGGTCACAAAACCGTTAGCTGCGAACTTTACCTAATCGGCAAACTCTACACGCTTCAACCAATTCAGTTCCTGAGCGATTCCATCCGGCAACCGCGCTGGCCGTAGGGGCTGAGGAAGAACATTCCACGCGTAAGTTTCGACCTCGAAGTGCGGCCGCACTAAACTCTCGCTCGCAAACCAATTCATGCACTCGACAATCTGCCGCTGAGTCGATCGAATCGCATGCCCCAACTGCGACGCGTGAATCGGCACATGAAAATGAACTCGCCACGTCCCACGAGGTGCTCCAGAACCCACTGCTTCGACCGCCAGTGGCAAGTCCTCGTAAAACGTCAACTGATCGTCCAATCGCACCGAGGTCTGATGCAGATACTTCGGTTCAGCAAACTGCCGCAGCTCCTGCATCGCGGCGTGACGCCCGTCAGCGTCCAGCGAATCGAAATTGACCTCGACCGCCGCCGACACCTGAACCTTGCCGACCGCAATTTGATTCGACCGATACTCCCCAATCGCCTCAGCCTGCGGTTCGAACATGACTGCCGAGTGACAGACATCGTGGCAAACGCCCAGATGACGCCGGACTCTTTCTCCCGTCGCCCCATCGCCCGTGCCCAGATACTGATCAAAAAAGGCGACAACATCCTGCCAACGATCGAGCACACAACCGGGTTCGGGCTCCAAACAAACGCGGATCACGCGCCCCGATCGTTGCGCGATGCCATCCAAGTGCTCGCATAGCTTCATCAGTTGATCAGCGCAGGCTCTGAAAAAGCCAGCAGACGCTTTGCCCGGCAAATTTTCATCGTTCTGTGCCGGCCAGCCGAGCGGCAATGTCGAAATCGTTCCGTCCATACCCGCGGGCAGGATTCGATCGTGAATCGTCGCCACATCGCATGTGTAATCCAACCTCGCAGCCTCAGCCCAAGTCGGCTTGTACACTTGATGCTTTACAACTGACTGGTGAAAGTCCCCCAGCGGAAACGCGTTGATGGTGTACGGCACAAAAAACCGCTCCGCGAGCCAACCGGCAAACTCGTCCTGCGCTTCTGACGAGCCGAGTTCTCGTGCCGCCGATTGGCTAATCCACAATCCAACACCCAGCGGCTCATTTGGCGAGACTAAACTGCGAACCTCGGTCGTCGCACCAGCCAAGTTTCGCTTAACCTCAGCCAAGGTCGCGCCGGGATGGACGTTAGTACAATAGCCGGTTCCGTAAAGCGGTCGGGTTTCGTCAGTCATTCAATTCGCTCGCGGTTGATCATTTTCGCGTGTTTGAATGCAGCAACCGCAAATAGCACCCATGCGACGATGAAGCTAAACCCGCCGATTGGAAAGATCGGCCCCATCCAACGCGATCCCGTGATCGAATACACGTACAGCAGCCCGCAGAACAACGCCGTGCCCAACAAGATCAGCACGCCCGCTGCATTCAACAGTTTGGATGGGAATCGCACGCTGACTAACCCAATCACGATCAAGCCGAGCGCGTGATACCGATGATAGGCGGCTGCCGTTTTCCAATTCTCCAGCCGCTTGGCCGCAATCGCGGGCTCGAAGTTCTGGTCCAGCCATCCGCTCACCCCGTGAGCACCAACGGCTCCGAGGGCGATCGCGACAGCCGCTGACAAGCCTCCGATAAAAATCCAATAAGCTGGCTTCACGATTTTGTTTCCGGTCGCTGTCTGCTGAGTCGTAACAATGGCCATGGCGACCAGCGTTCAACATACGCCCTCTGCGTTGAAATCGTCAACGCGGCGAATCCATAGACGTGGCTCGACCGGCCTATCCGTTACAACCGGCCCCCAAAACCGGCGGGTAAAGCCTTCGATTCACGATCACCGCGTCCTTGCATGTACGGCAACCTACGGTTCTGCGGACAAACCGGCAGCTCTGATTTTTCGGTGCTACTTCGCAGGCTTAATCCGCGGTCGCAAGTCCAACCAACCCGTCAACTCGAATCTAACGTACAACCAACCAGCCGTCATTGCTCAGTTTGGCAACGAAGGCCTCGCAAGGTACCACCATGGACGCTCAATCTGCCGCCCCAACCGAACCCAACGCTCCTGCAGCCGAGCAATCGACCGAAGCGGAACTCGATCAGCTGCTCGATCGAATCAACCACCTATCGGGTGGCGAAGCTGCACGGACGCCAAGTGGCCAGGGTGGCTACGCTCCGCCGGTCAAGCGTGAGAACGTAGACGATGAAGGTTTGTTTTACCCGCGCGAGCCCGAGGACTTCAAAGACGCACGCGTGACGCGTTCTATGGTCGAAGAGCTAGTCGTCAAGTACTTGCTGTCGGCCGGCGAAGCGTCGTTCCGGTCGATCTCCGACCAAATCGCGTTGCCATTCTCGATGGTTCAAGATATTTGCGTCTCGCTAAAAGCCGAACAGGTTTTAGGGTACATCGATCAGTCGGCGGTCGACGGCTACATTTGTAAGCTGACCGAGATCGGTCGCGAGCGAGGCCAAAACTACTCCGAGTTCTGCTCGTACTTCGGTGCCTGCCCGGTAGATTTTGACGACTACGTCGCAAGCGTGACCGCTCAAACGATTAACGATCAAAACCCGACTCAAAAAGATCTCGAGCGCGCGTTTAGCGATCTGCTGATCGACCCGAAGCTGATGACTCGACTGGGCCCTGCGGTCAACAGCGGCAAGGGTATGTTTCTGTTTGGCTACCCAGGTAACGGCAAAACGAGTATCGCCGAACGAATCACGGCTGCTTTTGGTCCCTACGTTTGGATCCCCCGGGCGATCACCATGGACCGCGACATCGTCCGCGTGTTCGACCCCATGAGCCACGAAGAAGCGCCGCTTGATCAGGGCGATGGCATCATGAACAGCGAAGACTTCGATCGTCGCTGGGTTCGCATCAAGCGACCGACCATCGTCGTCGGTGGTGAGTTGACGATGGAACACCTAGAAATTCAGTACAACCCACAGACCGGGATTAGCGAAGCACCCGTACAAGTCAAAAGCAACACAGGCCTGCTGCTGATTGATGACTTCGGCCGCCAGCGAATGTCGGTCGACGAATTGCTTAACCGATGGATCGTGCCGTTGGAAAAGCGTTACGACTTTTTGAACACAAGTAACGGTAAAAAGATCCAGGTCCCGTTCGACCAGTTGGTAGTTTTCTCAACCAACCTAGAACCGAAAGACTTGGTCGACGACGCTTTCCTGCGACGTATCCCGTACAAGATCGAGGTCGAGAACCCTTCGATCGAGAACTTTGTGAAACTGTTCCAGATCATGTGCAAGGTGTACAAGTTCGAGTGGCGTCCAGAGCTTATTCAGAACCTGCTGACAAAGCACTATTTGCCGACCAACCGGCCGCTGCGAAACTGCCATCCGCGTGACCTGCTGCTGCAAGTTCAAAACTACTGCAAGTATCTGGGCCGCCCGATCGAGTTGAGCGAAGAAGGATTGGACTTCGCGTGTGACAACTACTTCTCGATCATGTAGACCTAGGTTCGTTGTTTGATCGCACAGTTTCTCAGGAACTTCCAACCGTCGCGAGGGTTAAGTACCATGCGATTTTCCGGCAGGATCTTTTTCACTGCCGGTTTGTAAGGTGACTTTCCCGGGCGATCAAGTGAATTCAATTTGTGCGAAACTCCTCACCACGGCCGTAGCGGTTGTTTTGCTGAACACCTACTCGGCCGGTGAACTGCTGGCTCAATCGGCCGCACCGGCGCTTGACTATTGGCAGACGCCAGCGGTCAACGGTGTCGGGCGCTTACCCGCGCGAGCCACGATTACCGCCTTCGCCGACGAAGCCGCGGCACTCGAGGGGGACCGTGATGCCTCGCCGTATTTTCAATCGCTTAACGGCAAGTGGAAGTTTCATTTCTCACCCAAACCGGCCGACGTTCCCGACGATACGTTTTACTCGGCAGAGTTTGACGCCAAAGCATGGGACGACATCGATGTACCGTCGAACTGGGAGATGCGTGGCCACGGGATTCCGATCTACACCAATAATGTGTACCCGTTCAAACCCGATCCGCCAAAGATCGATGAGAGCAACAACCCCGTGGGTCGCTATCGAAGATCATTTACCATTCCAGCTGATTGGGATGGACGCCAGATCGTGTTGCACTTTGGTGGTGTTTCGTCCGCCTACTTCGTGTGGGTCAACGGCACCCAAATCGGCTACGCCGAGGACGCGAGGCTGCCGTCGGAGTTCGACATCACGGCGTTTGTCAAACCGGGCAGCAACCATGTTGCCGTCAAATGCTATCGCTGGTCAGACGGTAGTTATCTAGAAGACCAAGATCACTGGCGAATGAGCGGCATTCATCGCGAGGTTTTTGTTGAAGCCCGTCCAATGATCGGTTTCGATGACTTGAACGTGCGGACGCTGCCCGCCGGTGAAGGCTTTGAGAATTGGTCGCTACAAATTCGCCCGCGGCTTAGAAAGTTCAGCAGCGACGACACGAAAACCAACGACTGGAAGGTCACGGCCAAACTGTTCGACTCAAACGGCAAGCAAGTTGAAGTTACCGATTCCGATTCACCGCGCGGATTCACCGTCCCCGCCAACCAAGTCATTAACGAGCGCCGACCGCAACGAGACACCGTACCGTTCGGCCTAATGTCGGCGATCGTCAACGCTCCTAAGCGCTGGACGGCCGAAACCCCGCACCTTTATCGCCTAGTGGTCTCAGTCATCGACGGAGCCGGTCGCGTGGTCGACACGACAGGCGTCAACGTCGGCTTTCGCCATGTTGAAATCAACGATGCGGGAGAGTTCTTGGTCAACGGCGTGTCGGTGAAAATGTATGGCGTTAACCGCCACGACCACAGCCCCGAAAACGGCAAAACCGTCACCCGTGAGGAAATGGAAACCGACGTCCGGTTGATGAAGCAGTTTAACTTCAATGCGGTTCGCACCAGCCACTACCCGAACGATCCTTATTTTTACGATCTGTGCGATCGGCATGGCCTGTACGTGATGGATGAGGCCAATCTTGAGTCGCATGGACTGCCGGGGCTGATGGCCAATCAACCCGAATGGGCCGGCAGCTTCGTCGAACGAGCCGCGCGCATGGTTGCTCGTGACCGTAATCATCCCAGCATCGTCATGTGGTCGCTGGGTAACGAATCGGGCCAAGGCCCCAACCACGCGGTAATGTCGGACTACATGAAGGGCAGTGATCCGACTCGCCCCGTTCACTACGAAGGTGCGTCGGGGCAACCGATGAACCCACGTTACGTGCCGTTCTTTGACAAAAAGTACACGCAAGATCTTCGCTACGTCGGCAACCCAACCGCGCCAGAGTGGGTGGACATGATCAGCGTCATGTACCCATCGGTTAGACAATTGAAACTGATGAACGACGGGGACAACGGCAACCGCCCCATCATCATGTGCGAGTACGCGCATGCGATGGGAAATTCCCTCGGCAACATGACCGAGTACTGGGACCTGATCCGCAGCGAGCCTCGTTTGATTGGCGGCTACATCTGGGACTGGGTCGACCAAGGTCTGTACAAGCAAGACGACGCCGGCAACACCTTCATCGCATACGGCGGTGACTACGGCGACCAACCAAACAGTTCGAACTTCTGCCTGAACGGCGTCATCAACTCAGACCGTTCGCCCAAGCCCGGCATGTTCGAGCACAAGCATGTCGTCCAACCGATATCGACATCGATCACTCGTTTTGGCGAACTCACAATTCAGAACCGCAACTTTTTCTCGGACCTCAGCGGCGTCGCGGGGAGCTGGACCTTGCTCGCCAACGGCAAGCCGATTTCCAGCGGAAAATTAGGCTCCCTCGATATCTCGGCGGGCAGGTCGCAATCCGTCTCGTTCGAGGCAACGAAACCCGAAATTGAACCGGACACCGAGTACGTGCTGCAAGTTGATTTTGCGTTGACCGAAAATCAATCTTGGGCCGACGCGGGTCACTTGGTCGCCACCGATCAGTTCATTCTGGCGTGGTCCAAGGAATCAAACTCGCAACCGACGTCAGAGCAAGTTTCAATTGGTGAAGACAGCCAGTCGCACTCGCTAACCGCCGGGGAATTTTCGTGCCGATTCCAAAAGTCAAACGGCGCCTTGGTATCGCTCAAACGTGGGGATAACGAACTCCTTGCCTCGCCCGTGGTCCCCAACTTTTGGCGTCCGCTGACAGACAACGATCGAATCGGAGGCAAACTTGGTGAAGGCCCAACACGAAAATGGCGTGATGCGTTCTCGAAAGCGAAACTAATCAGCCTGAATGCCGGTGGCGATGCCGTGACGGCCAAGTATCAACTGCACGAGGTTGATGCTGGGCTGACGATGAGTTATGAACTCGCGGGTGACGGCCGACTGACCGTCACACAAACGCTTGAACGCGGTCAGAAGTCTCCGTTCCTGCAACGTTTGGGGCTGCAATTTTCGGTGTCCAACGATCTGGATAATGTGGCGTGGTACGGACGTGGTCCGTTTGAAAGCTACGCCGACCGCAAATCTGGCGCGATGCTGGGCGCTTATCAATTGCCGGCCAACGAGTTGTACTACAGCTACGCCCGGCCACAGGAAAACGGAAACCGCAGTGACGTTCGTTCCGCCACCTTTGACTTTGGGAATGCGAAACTATCTGCCGCGGGACAACCGATTTTCAATTTCAGTGTTTGGCCCTACTCGCAGGAGAACATCGACGCCGCCGCTCATACGAACGAACTGCAACCGGCTGGAACCTACACCGTCAACATCGATTACGGTCAGATGGGCGTCGGCGGCGACAACAGCTGGAGCCCCAAAGCGTTGCCGATGGAAAAGTACCGGCTGACCGAGCCAAAAACTCAATGGCAGGTGAAGTTGAAATTCGAATAGGCCCGCCTACTCTCAACCCAGCGTTCTTGGGCCGGACACGAATCGTCTGTCGCGCTCTCAAACTGATTTCCAACGCCAGCAGCAACTAGCGCTTCGCGCGAGGATGCGCTTTCTCGTACGCTGCTCGCAGACCGGCAGTGCTGACGTGGGTGTAGATCTGGGTCGTCACAAGACTCTTGTGCCCCAGCAGCTCCTGCACGCTGCGAATGTCGGCCCCGCGATCAAGCAGGTGCGTTGCGAAACTGTGGCGCAGCGTATGAGGCGATGTGCGCGTGTCGAGTCCCGTTAGCTTGAGGTACTTATCCAGCATGCGGGCGACGCTGCGAGCCGACAACCGCTTGCCGTACTTATTCAGAAACACGGGCGAGCCCTCTCGCTTGGGCTGTCCCTTCGCCAGCGAGCGGCGTTTGATCCACGTTCGCAACGCTTTGACCGCGTGACTGCCCAGCGGAGCCAGTCGCTCGCGTTTGCCCTTTCCACGGACGCGCACTAAGCCTGCGGATAGGTCCAAATCATCGAGGTTCATCCCGACCAATTCGCTGACACGCAGCCCGGCCGAGTACAACGTTTCAAAGATCGCTCGATCGCGCAAACCCATGGGCTCGTTGTGCGGCGGCGCGGACAGCAGGGTACCGATTTCTCGGTTGGTCAAGAAATGAGGCAACTTGCGTTCGCGACGCGGGTTGCGAAGCGGCTTGGCCGGGTTGGAATCGCAAAGCCCCTCGCGCTGGGCGAAACGAAAGTAGCTGCGAAGTGACGCCAGCCGTCGCGCGACCGAAGATTTCGCATAGCCCGCTTCATGCAGCGCGGCGACGTAGGTGCGGAGGTCTTGGGGCGTGATCGCAGCCGGCTTGGGCAAGCGGCCACGGGTTTCGGTGAAGTACTCGACCAGCAAGGTCAGGTCTTCTCGATACGATTTGATCGTTAGGTCGGAGCTATTGCGTTCGACTTTTAGATACCGAAGGAATCGATCGATGGAGCGCTGCATGGCGATGTGGCTAAGACGCGCGTCAAACGGTGACGCGACACGAAAGCGAAACTCCCACTAGTCGTTAAAGAACAGGTCCTCGACCTCGGGGAACGTGTTGCGACCGTCGATCTCGCCAGCCGCCGTTGTTTTCGGCTGTGCGGCTGAGTTGCGAACTTTCTGGCTCAAGACCGCAGCATCGTGCCATGAAAAGCTAAGACGTGAGTTGGAAGCATACCGCCCAAGCGTCCGGAGAGTCTCGCTGCGTTTTTGGTCGTTGAACAGGAAGATGTATCGCTCTTCGCCCTTCACCAACGCAACGACGTTAATATCTTTTGACACGCTTGCCCCCGTCCGTTTCGAAATCTGGCCGGGACGTGTTAGCGTTGACCGACCGCGAGCAGACCTTCCGTGCGGCCTGTCGCTTCTAACGGTGGGCATCGGCCCGGATTTTGGTTGGGCGTCAGCCAGTTGCTTAGATCGGGCCCCGATTCCAAAAAGCCTCGGCGCGTGTTCGGCACAATCGGAACGATCGGAATACAGGCGGTGCTGTCATGGCAGACGGGCAAACCGGGGCGAATCGCTGGTAGCGGTTCAGCCGATCATGCGGGCCGGGGCGGTTTACTGCCGAGCCCTGTCCCAAAAGCAACTGAAAACCGGCCCGCGTGCGAAAACAGCCGGGCGATAACGCCTGGCTGTTCGGTGTTTTCAAAATGGGCGGGCTCGAAATCGATCCCGCCGGCACACTACTTTTTCGCGGCGGCTCGTGTGCCGCCCTCTAAGCGGCGAGCGATCGCTTCGGCCGGAATTTCTTGGACTTCGGTCGTCGCAACCAAGTCCGTTCGCAGCACATCAGCCTCACGTTTCCCCGACGGGATCGTGAACTTAATGATGAACCCACCGATCTGGATGCCCTGGCTACTGTAAACCGGCGGCCAGAAGTCTTCGGCGCGAGTTGCCAAGGCTCTCGCTAGCAGCCGCGTTGCTCGGCCGGAGAAACCGCCCAGCATCATTTCCAGTCGCCCTTGCGATTCGCGATGCACGTAGTACATAAACGCGACTTCTTCTCGGGCACCTTTGGCACTGCAGCACACCCACTGCCCATCGGCTCCTTCGTAGTACAAACCCGGCTCAAGATTCTTGTCCGTCTTGCACAGCTTCAAACCGCCCACACAAGAGGCGGGGTGAGGATCGTCATCGCGATAGCGAAGGAAAAACGGCACCGATCGATCGGTCGGGGCTTCCACTTCGTCCTGCGATTCGAATGCCGGACAATTGAATGCCTTCGACATCATGATCTCAACCACGGGGTTGCTCTTCGTGCTACCGATGCCGATCAAAGACTTGTCGCCTTTTGAATCGTTAAATTCATCGTACACCGATTTCGCACGCCGCTTGATTTCAGTTTCCGACGCTTGACCGGGGCTCCAAACCAGCGATTGCTTTAAGTGCTCGGGCGACGGAATCGCCTCGCTGTTGGCGACCGACGCGGCGTTGCCTCCGCCGGCACGCAGCTTGGCGGTCCCACCGAGCGTGGTCACGCCGTTGAGGATTTCTCCCAACAAGACACTGTCGGAAGCCGACACGAACGAGACCTCTTGATCGTCGGTCGTGTCTTTGCGAACACCCACGCACATCTCTAGGCGACGTCGGCGAGCAAGTAGCTCCCAAAAATTTTCGGGCTCAACGGCGAACAGAGCACCCGGCAGTTGCTCGGCCGTTGCATGACCGTGCTCGATCAAGAAATCGCACAGGCGCGAAAGAGCCTTCAACGGGATGTATTTGACCTCGTTTTTCAACAACGCCGCGACTTGGTGGCGATCGAGCCCTGTGTACTCCACGATGGCCTTGATGGTGCCCGGACGCTTGCGAGGGTCGGGCACGTGCCCCAGTAGCTCTGCTAATCGAAAACTGTACTGCATGCCAAAATCCTTAATTTGCGGTCCAGCAGACCGCGATTGAGACTGAGAAGGTTGAAATTTGTTTGGTCAATGGATGGCTGGCACGAAGCCACTAGGACGAAGAATATATTAACCAAGGTTGGATTCAACCCCGCAATCCCCCATGGAAACCGGTTCCATAACGCTGATGTCTGGAAAATCGTTACCGTTTGCAAAATCGGACTCAAGTCGACGCCAAAACTGATCTGGCGATCGCCACCGGCGTTTGCTACCGTCCCGCCGAATTGGGAGTTTTTTGAAGCGAGTTTCGGAAAATTCGGCCCTTGTGGACGAGAAACCGGCATTAGCGACCACTCCTAACACTTTGTTGATAACGCTCGACCGCTCACAGGGTCAGACTAGCCGCCACGAGGGAGTGACAGGATGTCTCAATCTGCTCGACTATTTTTTTGCGTCTTTTTTTTCACTCTAACAGCCTTTGCGACGCAGTTCACCGTCGAACCGGCAACGGCTCAATTGAGGTTCCCGTTTCAACGGGCGGCCAAGGCTGACTCAGCCGAACGCGTTGAACCCAATCAGCTGACCGAGTCCGCTGGGCCGTGGTTAATCATGTGCGGCTCGTTCAGCGGCGATGACAGAATGCACCACGCTCGACGATTGGCCGAAGACTTAAGCGCCAATTTCGATTTGCCTATCTACGTTTACCAACATCACTTTGACGTGGGCCAGACGCTGAAGAACACACGTCAATCACGTGCTCCGCAGGGCCCAAATGTGGTCGATCTTTCAAAACCAGTGAAGCTTGCTTCCGCTGGGGAGTTTGACCAGATTGCCGTGTTGGTGGGTGATTTCCCCGATATCACCGACGGTCGCGCTCAGCAGACTTTGGCCGCGATTGAAAAGCACCGGGGACCGTCAAACGTTTCGTTGCAGCCGAACGAGTCGCCGGACGTGGATGCCAGCGTTAGTTTGCGCAACGCGTTTTTGATGCCCAATCCGCTGCTGCCCGAAACTTACTTCAACGACAACACAATCGATGACGAATTCGTGATAAAAATGAACAAGCGCACGAAATACAGTTTGTTCAAAAACACCGGCGCTTACACCGTTCGAGTGGCGACGTTCACAGGTGACAAATCGATGGCTGGCTCGAGCGTAGCGGAGAACTTACGGCAGCTGAATAACGAGAACAAGTTTTTTAAGTCCCGTAAGTCCAAGCGAAGTGATTTAGAAACAGCATTCGCAAAAACCCGGATCCTTGCCCATCATCTGCGTGAAGAGCTGAATTTGGACGCCTACGAATTCCATGATCGAAACGAAAGCTACGTCTGCGTGGGCAGCTTTGATTGGGCGACGCGCGAAACGGTCAACGGGACGGAGATCAATCCAGAGCTGAAAAAGGTGCTCAAGCAGTTCACGGGCGAAGTAAAAGGCTCCGGCGCGGGGCGCGTGCAGCTGAAATCGCTCAAGCTACCAGCCAAGATGCTGCTGGCTCAAATTTACTGCTCGGGCACGCCCGAGGTCATGGCCGTGCCGAAGGCCAAATCGACCAGCATGGCGTCCAAGATCATGGGCAAGCTACGCTAGTCGCGGCAAATCATCGGCCGCCGAGGATAAACTCCCGAAACCGGCCACTCAAACAACTGTCGCGCAACTGGCGTCCACACCGGGCGCCTTTCTTTTTGCGCGTGACTCGAGCGGACTCGTTCACCACCGACCGCGGACCGCCAATAATCCCCCAGCCTGGCATTGGCGGCGTTATGCCGCTGGGCGTGGCGGTGCTGCCTCCCAGCCACCCAACAGTCAGGGCACTCGCTCATCCACTCTCCCGCAGATTCACCCCAGAAACGATTATGAACAATCACCGCTTCCCGACCGGAGAATGGAACGGGTTCTATCTCGAAAGCCACCAGCCCACCAAAGGCTGGATGCACCTGTATTTGTGCTTCGAAAACGGCACGATCACCGGCGAGGGCACGGACTACGTGGGCCCATGGACCGCCGCGGGCTCGTACGACGCTGATTCGGGGGTGTGCAGCTGGATTAAGCAGTATGTCGGCAAGCACCAGGTTTTCTACGGCGGCCAGTGCGGCCCCAAGGGAATCATGGGCGAGTGGACGATTTCCGGGCTCCACGGGCCATTTCACATCTGGCCAAGGTCGATGGGTGACGTAAATGAGCTGTATTTGACTGAAGATTTGACCGTCCCGGCGGACGAGGTCGATTTCTCGCTGGCGATGGCCGAAGAAGCAGGAACAGATTCTGCCTCAATCGGCTGAATCCTCGGGTAAAAGCGGCAAATCCCCTTTTAGTGCCCGGGGCTTTGGCCTAAAATCCGCGATTCAAATTTTTAGCCAACCAACCGACGGCCAGTTATGTCCCACAAGATGAAAACGCACAAAGCGACTAAAAAACGCTTTCGCATCACCGGAACCGGCAAGGTTCTGCACAAGAACTCGGGAAAAAGCCACCGCAACGTCCGCATGAGCGCTAAGCGTACACGTAACCTACGTGGTACCGCGGTCTTGGACACTTGCATGGTTAAATCTATCAAAGCAGCGTTGGGCAAGTACAGCTACTAGCCTATCGACGCGACCCAATCTGACGGCCAACATGGGCAACGAACTTCGGGCGATTGGAACCCGAGGCCTATCTGGCATCATAACGAAGAGACAATTCAATGCGTACAAGTAAAGGTGCAGCTCGCGCCAAAGCAAAGCGTAAGCTATTCAAACGAGCCAAAGGTTACCGTGGTGGTCGCCGCAACATGCTGCGAACCGTCAAGGAATCGCTCATCCGCGCCGGCGTTTTTGCCTTCCGCGATCGCCGCGTCAAGAAACGCGACTTCCGCCGCCTGTGGATCACCCGCATCAACGCCGCCTGCCGCATGCGAGGGATCAGCTACAGCCAGTTTATGAACGGCCTGAACAAGGCCGGAATCGAGCTGAACCGTAAGTCGTTGTCTGAGATCGCAATCAGCGATCCACAGGGCTTTGACTCGATCGTCGAAAGCGCCAAATCCGCACTCGCCGCGTAGGAATCGTTAGCGGACTCGCAAGAGTCGGTAACAAACGAATAACATTATACGGGCAGAGCGACATTGGTTGCTCTGCCCGTTTTTCGTAACCTCGTCACCTGAGAACACGTCGTCCACGTCTTTCCATCGTCCCATCGAACCGAACCATGGCCACAGCCGACCCCGTCACTCTCGAAACATTCGTCGCCGAACTTGATGCTCTGCAGCAAGCAGCCAATCAAGCGTTCGCCGCAGCCGCCGACGCCGACCAACTGGACGAAGCCCGAGTCAAATTCCTAGGCGCGAAAAAGGGTCTGCTAAAGACCATCCAAAAGAGCATGGGCGCCGTGCCCAAGGAAGGCAAACGCGACGCGGGGCAGAAATTGAACGCCGTCAAGAACGCGATCCAAGCAGGGTTCGACGAAGCAAAACAGCGGTTAGGCGCGGACGGAAGTACGGCCGACAAAGCGGATCCAACCTTTGATCCGACCCTGCCCGGCAAAAAGTTCCGCGTGGGCAAACTGCACCCGATCACTCAAACCATCACCGAGCTAAAAGACATCATGGGCCGACTGGGATTCACTCCCGCCGACGGCCCCGAAATCGAAGACGACTGGCACAACTTCGAAGCACTCAACATTCCGATGGCCCATCCGGCTCGCGATCCGCTGGACAACTTTTACTTGTCCGTCGCTCAGAAAACAGGAGCCGGCGAGGACGCGAGCACCGTGCCAGAACTGAACGTCGACAGCCCGCTGCTGATGCGTAGCCAAACCAGCACGGTCCAGATTCGCGTGATGGAAAATCAACCGCCGCCGGTGCGCATCGTGTCACTCGGCCGAGTCTATCGTCCGGACACGGCTGACTGGTCGCACTACCCGATGTTCCACCAGATCGAAGGGCTTATGATCGACGAGCACGTAACGCTGGCCGACCTGAAGACCGTCATCAAGCTGTTTGCGACCAGCTATCTTGGCAACGAAGTCCCCGTGCGAATCCGTCCATCGTTTTTCCCGTTTACCGAACCGAGCGTCGAAGCGGATTACTACTGGGATGGGAAATGGGTCGAGTTCGGTGGCGCGGGGATGGTGGATCCGAACGTGTTGCGTCACGTCGGCTACGACCCAGACAAGGTCAGCGGTTTCGCGTTCGGGCTAGGCATCGAGCGACTGTGCATGATCCGCCACCAGATCACCGACATCCGCTACCTGTTCACCAACGACGTCCGCTTTCTGCGTCAGTTTTGAGAACATTTTTGTCAATCGAGCATCGGTGGTTTAAGATAAAGCCGATGAACTATGCGTCCCAAGGACCGTCCTTCCAACTCGCTTCGTGATTAAGGCAAAACGATGAGCGTCGGCGACGACATCCCGATCAATCCGGCAGCCCAACAGCCACGAATGCCCTCACAAAGCGGCGACGTCACATGGGAAGCGGCCGTCCTTTTGCCTAAGCAAGGTCGTTGGAGCGAAGCTGATTTCTTTAAGTTCCATACCAACCGAATGGTTGAGTTGAACGATGGATTTTTGGAGATCCTGCCGATGCCGACTTGGTTGCACCAGCTGATCGTTCGCTACTTTATGCGTCAGCTCGAAAATCACCTTCAAACGAACAGAATTCCGGGAGAAGTCCTAATGGCGGTCCTACCAGTGCGTTTGTTTGAAAGAACGGTCCGTGAGCCCGACTTGCTGTATTGCTCGCCGGAAAACATTCCACGGCCGCCGGAAAAGTACCCACAAAAAATGGATTTGGCGCTCGAGGTTGTCAGCGGCGGCGAAGAAGCTCGGCGGCGTGACTACCAAGACAAACGTGACGACTACGCCAAGGCCGGGGTCAAAGAGTACTGGATCGTCGATCCTCAAGACCAGCAGATTACAGTTCTGCATTTGGACGGCAGCCAGTACCAAGAAGTCGGCGTGTTTGGCCCGAGCCAACAGGCAGTCGGACGGTTGCTGCCCGGTTTTTCGATCGACACCGCTGCCGTGTTTGATCTCGGTAGAGAATCGTAGACTCGGCTCGCCATCGAGCTGCCGTCCTCGCCGAAAGAAGTTTTTGATACATTCTGCTGGTTCGCTGGCCCGTTTGATTTCACCTGCACTTGAACACGATATCAGGTGCCTTACTCGACTGACTGAAACACTATGATCGTTTCTTGGAAATGGCTGTCCGACTACGTTGATCTTTCGATGAGCCACGATGATTTGGTCGATCGACTGACGATGTCTGGTTTGAACCACGAGGGCACCGAGTCCGTCGGCGACGATCAAGCGATCGATCTTGAGGTCACCAGCAACCGCGCCGATTGCTTGGGGCACATCGGTGTCGCGCGGGAGATCGCCGTTTTGTACGGTACCGAGCTAAAGATTCCCGATCCTCAGCCGACAACCAACGGCGAATCGATCGACGAGCATTGCAGCGTTCAAATCGACGCGGCGGATGCCTGCGGTCGCTACACAGCTCGCCTGATTCGTGGCGTCAAAGTCGGCCCGAGCCCGCAGTGGTTGCAGGATCGACTGACTTCGCTGGGTATTGCCGTGGTCAACAACGTCGTCGATGCCACCAACTACGTCATGTTCGAATGCGGCCAGCCCTTGCACGCGTTTGATTTTCAAAAGCTCGAGGGCGGCAAGGTCATCGTTCGCCGAGCGGCCGACAAGGAGGAGTTTCAAGCGATCGACCACAAGGCATACGTGCTTGATGCTGACGACTGCGTAATCGCCGACGCCAAGCAACCGATTGCCATCGCAGGCGTCATGGGAGGCGCGGATTCTGAGGTTACCGACTCGACCACCGACGTTCTGATCGAGTCCGCCTATTTCGAACAACTGTCCGTGCGAAAAACTGCCCGCAAGCTGACGCTGCACAGTCCGTCGTCATTTCGGTTCGAGCGGAACATTGACGCCCATCAATTGGATTGGGCCAGTCGCCGCTGCTGCGAACTGATTCTCGAATCGGCCGGTGGCGAACTATTAGACGGGATGATCGACGTAGGCCAGAAACCAGAAACCCCTGCCGACGTGACCCTAGAACTATCCCAGTTGCAGCGAATTTTGGGCATTGAGATTCCCGCCGACTTCGTGGCCCCGACGTTGGAGGGGCTGGGCCTGATCATCGTCAAATCGGACGATCAATCGGTCACCGCGACGCCCCCCACTTGGCGTAAGGACCTGACTCGAGAGGTCGACTTGGTCGAAGAGGTTGGGCGAATTTACGGCTTCGACAAAGTGCCTGACGACGCTCCAGTGCCGATGGCCGCATCGACTCGACCGGCCGCCGACCGAGTACTCGATCGTGTTCGTGCCGTGCTGCTTTCCGCGGGCTTCGATGAAGCAGTTACCGCGAGCCTAGTTCCCGAAAAATGGTCCAACGCGTTCTCGCCGTGGAGCCAACAGCCACCGCTGACTAGCAGCCAACCCATGCTGGGCGTGCTCGAGAAAGCCTCGCAAAACATTGGCTCTGTCAATCTGTTACGCCGCAGCCATGTGCCCAACTTGCTGGAGGTCCGGCGCATCAACGAGTATCGCTCAAACGACGATATCGAGATTTTCGAAACGGCCAAGGTGTACCTGACCGATCCCGAAGGAGATATTCCCGACCAGCCAACGAAGCTGGCCATCGTCAGTGGACACGACTACGGGTACGTCAAAGGCGTCGTTGAATCAATTGTTGACGCCGTTTGCCCAACCGCAACGATTACCGTCCATGCCAACGAAGAAGATTTGCTTGACGTTAGTCGGTCTGCCAAACTAACGGTGGGCGACCAACTGCTCGGCTGGGTGGGCGAGGTCTCACAGACGGGGCGCAAGCTGTTTGGTCTGCGGTCAGGGGCGACGGTTGCCGAACTCGACATGGCGGTCCTGAACTCGCTGGCGGTCATGATTCCACAACACGTCAATCAGAGCACGTTTCCACCGGTGACCCGTGATTTTAATTTCATTGTCAGCGACGATGTCTCGTGGGCGAAGCTGGAATCGACCGTTCGAATGGCCGTCGGTGATCTATTGGAATCGATTGAGTACCGAGAAACATTCCGCGACGCAAAACGCGACGGGGCCAATAAAAAGCGACTGCTCCTGTCTGTCGTGCTTCGCTCAGACGAGGCCACGCTGACGGGCGACCAAGCCGACGCAGTCAGCACGCGGATTATCGAGCATTGCCAAAAAGAAGTCTCGGCGGCGCTCGTTGGCTAGCGGGCAATTTCAAACAAGCTTTCACAACCCGGCGCGCGAGCGCCGGACCAAGTTTCTCGCCGGTTTGTCCCCCGCTCACGCGGCGGATTGAGGTTTTGATATGCCTTTTCGCTGTTCGGTCGCCAACTGACGTTCCGGCTTTCGTGTCAACTAGGTCTGAACCATGAACCGAGCGTCACATTCCGCTTGCCGACAACTTGTCTTGCTTTTGCTCTTAATTTTTTGGAGCCGTGGCAACATTGCCAACGCGCAGGTGATCTGGGGGCGGGCTCAAATCGACCTCGTCCGAGCCGGGGGAAACCTGAACGACCCGGAAACGTCACGAGCTATCGAAAGACTGCGTTGCGCAGCAGAGTTGGCTTTGAAGCAAAGCCCTCATTCGGTGACGCACAAAAAAATCGTGCCGCCCAGCGGGGACATTCATGATTACATCAGCTACTCCCGATACTGGTGGCCCGACCCCAACAAGCCAGATGGATTGCCGTACATTCGCAAAGACGGCGTGACGAATCGCAAACTAGTGCAGAAAGGGGATCGTGTCCGATTGGGCAATTTTTGTTACGACGTTCAGGCCCTCGGACTGGCCGGCTATGTCTTTAAGGATGCTCGCTACACGCGGCACGCGGTCAGCATGGTCCGCGCGTGGTTTATTGACAAAGCAACTCGGATGAATCCGAACATGAACTTCGGCCAAGGAGTTCCCGGACGCGAAACCGGACGCGGGCCGGGGGTCATCGACACACGTGGCTTTATGGAAGTCCTCGATGCCGTCGAGCTATTCGACGAAGCACATTGGACAGCGACCGACCAACGGGCGTTAGAAACTTGGTTCGACGATTATCAGCAATGGTTAAAAGAAAGCCCGCTAGGCAAACAAGAACAGCAAGCGACCAACAATCACGGGTCGTGGTACGTAGCCCAGCGAGCACGGTACGCACTGTTCGCCGGACGTGAAGACGTCGCGCGCGAGATTGTGCAACAGGCTCGCCAGCGCATCACGAACCAGTTTGACGCCGCAGGAAATCAAGCGGCCGAGCTAAAACGAACCCGTTCACTTCATTACTCTTTGTTCAACATCACAGCGTTGTCACGGCTCGCGCGAGTCGGTGATCAGCTGGACGAGGACCTATGGTCATACACGCCTGACCACGGCTGCGGAATTAAAAAAGCTCTCGAAGGATTACTTCCTTACATGACGGGCGAATCCGATTGGGAACACCCGAGCATGGGCAAACTGTCGATTTCGCCGGCGGCCCGACTGACGCTTCACCTATTCTCCCAGCATTTTGAGGACGACGTGTTTGCAAACACCGCCCCCAAGATCGACCGTTTCAAGTATCGGAATCGGGATTTCACAGTCATCATTTCGGGAAAATCCGAAACGCCAGCCCCCGCAAAGTAGACAACCGTTTTCAAACTACTGTCGCAATGGCGGCTTCCGTCGCGGTACTGGCCAACACTCCAACCGCAGAAAAGACATTGCGTTGACCGCGGTCTTCCGATCCTGACGCCTGAAGGCATGACCACGAACAGTGCCAAGCCTAAAACAGGCCGACGCCTTTGGCGATCGCGATCGCGGCGACGATAAAGCAGTAGATACTAAACCACGACAGCTTCGCTGCTTTCACCAAACTGATCATCCACGTGCACGCGACTAGGCCAGTAAAGAACGCGGCGACGAAGCCCGCGACAAGCGGCACGGCCTCGGTGCTGGACATCGTGAACTCGCCATCAAGTAAATCCTTGGCGATCTTGCCAAAGATCAACGGCACGACCATCAGAAACGAGAATCGGGCGGCCTTCGTACGATCAACGCCCAAGAGGACGCTCGTTGAAATCGTTGCCCCAGAGCGTGAGATGCCGGGTAGGATCGCAATGGCTTGCGCGATGCCGATGATCGCTGCATCTAGGTAGCTAACCGGTTTCTCCGTACTCTTGGCCCGATCGGCCAGCAGCAACAGCACACCCGTAACCAACAGCATCAATCCGACCAGCAGCATGTTTTGGCTAAACAAAGCCTCGATCTGTTCGTCGAACACGATGCCAACGAAGGCGGCTGGGATCATCGAAAGAATGATCTTCAAGCTGAACTGGGTTTGCTCGTTGTATTTGAACTGAAACAGTCCAGTCAGGATCTCCATGACCGCACTTCGGAACACAACAACCGTGCTCAAAGCCGTGGCGAAGTGCAGCACGACGGTCATTAGCATTGATTGCTCGCCCACCTTCGCATCGCCCACGATCGCCTTCGCGATCTCCAGATGCCCGCTACTGCTAACTGGCAAAAATTCGGTCAGACCTTGGACGATGCCAAAAACGATGGCGGCGAGGGTTTCATTCATGGTGGCAGTGCGGCGGCGTTGGGGAACCGATTCAAAGTGACGAGGTAGGCCGTGTTGTAGCGAATCGAGCTTCCGCGGGACAGATCGAGTTGGCGGCGTCGAAGCCGACGAGACCGATCGAGCGAACGTTTGGCCGGCTACGGTGTCCGGGTCAGGCGGGCGGGAGAGCAGCAGATATCGCTTCCCGTGACGACCTGGCCGCCGTATGATAGATGTTTGGCCGTTGGGCCATCGCATTCACTGTCGATCGACTGATTTTTGCTTAAACCGACGATTGACGTGAACACTTTAATCAAAGCATTTTACCGGACAAGGCACTCAAGATGATCGCGGCGGCACCTCGCACGATGTTCGAAAAGATATGGGATCAGCACGTCGTTCACCACGAACCGGGCAAGCAGACCATGCTCTACATCGATCTGCACTTGATCCACGAGGTCACCAGCCCACAGGCGTTTGAGGGTTTGCGGCTGGCGGGGCGAAAGGTCCGGCGGCCCGAACGCACCGTGGCCACCGAAGACCACAACGTGCCGACCACCGATCGTCACTTGCCGATTGCTGATCCGATCTCGCGGCAGCAAATTCAAACACTGCGAAACAACTGCAAAGAGTTCGGGATTCGCTTGTACGATCTGGACAACATCAACCAAGGGATCGTCCACGTGATCGGCCCTGAGCTTGGATTCACTCAGCCAGGCATGACAATCGTGTGCGGCGACTCTCATACCGCGACCCACGGAGCATTTGGATCGTTGGCGGTCGGGATCGGGACCAGTGAAGTCGAACACGTGCTGGCAACTCAAACGCTGTTGCAAACAAAACCCAAAACGTTTGAGGCTCGGTTTAACGGTAAGCTGGCAACGGGCGTGACCTCGAAAGACTTGATCTTGTACCTGATTGGCCAGATCGGCACGGCCGGCGGCACGGGTTACGTCCTCGAGTACACCGGTTCGGCGATCGAAGCGTTGTCGATGGAGCAGCGGATGACCATCTGCAACATGTCCATCGAAGGTGGCGCGCGGGCGGGGATGATCGCACCGGACGAAAAGACATTCGAATACCTTCGGGGGCGTGAGTTCGCTCCAGCCGATTTTGACGCGGCTGTCGAAAAATGGCGAACGCTGGCCAGCGACGCTGGCGCATCGTACGATCGCGTTGAGGTCTACGACGCGGCCGATATCGCACCGCAGGTGACCTGGGGCACCAACCCGGGGCAAGTCGCTCGGGTCGATTCGGTGGTGCCCGACCCGGCGTCAATGGACAACGAATCAGATCGAAAATCGGCTGAACTGGCGATTGAGTACATGCAGCTTGAGGCGGGTCAATCGATCGAGAGCATCGACATCAACCGCGTGTTCATCGGCTCGTGCACCAACAGCCGCATCGAAGACCTGCGCGAGGCAGCCGGCGTCGTCAAAGGCCATCGGATCGCCGATTCGGTCAACGGAATGGTTGTGCCGGGCAGTGGCGTGGTCAAACAGCAGGCCGAAGAAGAAGGCTTGGACGCGGTATTCCGCGAGGCCGGATTCGAGTGGCGAGACGCCGGTTGCAGCATGTGTCTAGCCATGAACCCGGATAAACTTGCTCCCGGCGAGCGCTGCGCATCGACCAGCAACCGTAACTTTGAAGGCCGCCAAGGCCGCGGTGGCCTGACTCATTTGGTTTCGCCCGCGATGGCCGCCGCCGCTGCCATCAAAGGCCACTTCGTCGACATCCGTAACTGGGACTAATCGACCTGCAACCCACCCCCCTGAAACCTACACCCCCTAAACACTGAACCCTTTTTCTAATGCAATCGTTTGTTAAACATGCCGGCCTAGTTGCCGCGATGGATCGCTCCAACGTCGACACCGATCAGATTATCCCCAAACAATTCCTCAAGCGAATTGAGCGGACGGGTTTTGGCGAGTTTCTATTTTTCGACTGGCGTTATCATCCCGACGGCTCGGTAAACGACACCTTTGAGCTGAACCAAGATCGATTCGCAGGCGCTTCAGTGTTGGTGGCTCGCGAGAACTTCGGTAACGGGTCGAGCCGTGAGCACGCGGTTTGGGCGTTGGACGACTATGGATTCCGTTGTGTGATCGCCGAATCATTCGCCGACATTTTTTATAATAATTGCTCGAAGAACGGTGTGCTGCCGGTCGTGCTATCCAAGTCCGCCGTCGAACAAATCCATCGCTCAGTCGCTCAGACGCCCGGCTATCAACTGACCGTCGACCTTGAATCACTGACCGTCAGCGACGACGCAGGGTTCAGCGAATCGTTCGAGATCGACGCTTTCCGCCGCCAATGCTTCTTGGAAGGGCTCGACCATATCGCCTTAACCTTGCAGCACGAGGATAAGATCGATGCCTACGAGCAGGCGTTGCCTTAGTTTTGGCAACCTTGCGTTGATCGTGCGGTGCCCCCGAACGGACCTTTTACTTTAGAGACGAAAATCATGGATGTAAAAAGAATGCGACGGCAGACTGCTCGAACGAGCATTTTTCTGTTGGCAGTGCTTGTCACGACAATCGGCCAAGCCGAAGAAGCGGCTTACGACGTGATTAGTGAAAACCTCGCCAACCCGCGGGCCGTCGCGATCCAGCCCAAGACCGGTCACGTGTTCGTGGCCGAAAGCGCCGCGCTGCGGATCGTGCGCATTGTGGACGGGAAGTCGGAAGAAGTAGTGAGCGGGTTTGCCAAGGACTACACAGGCAAAAGTCCTATCTACGAAATCGGTCCGCTGTCGTTGCTGTTCCTCGATCGTGACACGCTGTTGATCGGTGGTGGTGGTCACGACGCTGGCATGGACCAAATTTTCGTGGTTAATGTACCGAAAGCCGGAGAACCATCGGTGCTGATTAAGCGAAATTCAAATCGCGATCTACGACTGCAGTCGCAGGGTGAGCGAGCGGCCGATGGAAACTTCTGGAGCATGGCTCGCTTCGACGACCATGTGTTCGTGACCTGCGGCGAGAACATTCGCCAAGGCTGGGTAGCGCGTGCGCAGCTTCGTGATGGTCAGCCAGAAACGTTGAGACGATTTTTTTCGACCGTGCGAGCAGCCGAGGCCATCGAACCGCACGGAATTACGGTCAGCCCAGAAGGCGACCTTGCGATTGCCCAGTCCGGTGACGCGCGTGACTCAAAGGACAGCAAACTGTTGTTCTTCAGCCCCGAAGGCGACTTCTTGGACAAGTTCGAAACTGGCTTGAATGATCTGTACGGGATTGCGTACGGGCCCAACAGCGGGCGACTGTTCGGCGTGGACTTCAACCACGCCGACCCCAACAACGGTGGTTTGTACAAATTGGTGGGAACCCGTGAGGGCTGCCGCGCTGTGCGGTTCGCGACTCTGCAACGTCCCAGTGCGCTGACGTTTGCCGATAACGGTGATCTGTACGTAACGACCGTCGGCCGCTTCGTCGAAGGTGCAGAATCAGCCAACGGCCAACTGCTGAGGTTTCGTGGGCTGGACGTTGCTAAAACGACGGCAAATGGGAAAGCGAAATAACCAATGGGCAGACAACACTTAGTGCAGGTTGGCTTGATGGGGTTAGTCGGTCGCTATGACGCGATCGATTTCCGCAGCTACCCCCGTGGCACGCGAGTGATCTGCCGCTCTGATCGTGGGCTGGAATCCGGCATCGTCCTGTGCGACATCACCGGACCAACCGAAAAACCGACTAACCTAGACCACCTGCCGAATGGGCAGTTGCTGCGGCAAACGGGCCACGAAGACGAATTGATTCTTGAGCGGCTGGACCGGTTCCGAGACCGTGCGTTTGATGCCTGCAACCGCTTATTGCAGGAGCGGTCGATCGCGGCAACGCTGGTCGATGTCGAGCACCTGTTTGACGGCGAATCGGTGTATTTCTATTTCTTAGGCGAGGTCACGCCCGAGCTAGAAACCGTCACGGCCGAGCTGGCCGATACGTACGAGCGAAAAGTGCGGTTCCGCAAGTTCGCACAGACCTTGGCCGAGGGTTGCGGTCCCAACTGCGGCACCAAGGAATCTGGCTGCTCGTCAGGCGGCTGCGGCTCATGTGCTCTGTCGGCTGGCTGCGGCGCGAAGTCGTAGATTCTCGCAAACCATAGCAACCAACCACGAAAAAACCCGGTAATCCTGCGATGACAGGACGACCGGGCTAAGCAAAACAAGTGGTCAGGGGCGGGCTCGAACCGCCGACACATGGATTTTCAGTCCATTGCTCT
>CAZLFF010000011.1:8498-59261 GCA_964558755.1 uncultured Pirellulaceae bacterium | reverse complement strand
TTTCTAACGTCCCGCCGTGGATGAACGGAGCGAAATGGTCGAAGACCTTTCTCCATTCACCTTTGGGAAACCAGACTTTCGCCGGGCGTTGCTATGTCGAACCGAAACCTTGTTCGTTGTTTTTATTTGCGTGTTTGCCCGCCCGTGCGGTGGGTGAGGCCAGCCGTTGCGTTGATTGCCTGTCTGGTGATGGGGTGTAACGCGGGTGTGCAGCAGCGAAACATGGCGGGCACTCAAGCCTATCAATCCGGCCAAGCGGCTCAGGCGATCAACCAGTTTCAGCAGGCGCTGCAAGCCAATCCTCGCGATGCGAATGCGTATTACAACCTTGCGGCGACGTATTACGCGTCGGGTAAGCAATCGCAGAATAACCAATGGCTGCAGCAGGCCGAGCAACTGTATCGACAGGCGATCTCGTTGAACAATCAGCACGTCGACGCACACCGGGGTTTGGCGGGCCTGTTGATTGAAACCAATCGTGAGAAGTCAGCGTTTGAGCTGATGAACCAGTGGATCGCCCGGCATCCGAACTCGGCGGCACCTACGATCGAGCTTGCGCGGCTTTATCAAGAGTATGGTGACACGCGGCGTGCGACCGATCTGCTGTCTGATGCGCTGCGGATGGATGCGGGCAACGTACGAGCCCTGACGGCGATGGGGCATGTGCGAGAAATTCAGGGACAGGCGGATTTGGCGTTGGACAACTATTTGCGAGTTCTTCAAATCCAACCGCAACAGACCGAGATTGCTCAGCGAGTCGCCGCATTGCAGCAGCAATTGGCCCGCGGCAGCAACCCCGTTGCGCCTGCGCCCCGATACGGTGCGGTTAACCCATACTTGCCACGATAATTGACCTGGCCGGAGATTGTGGTGATCGTGTGCCGGTCATCGGTCGCGATCAAATCCGCGCCCCAAACGGGAACCGTGGGTGACTTGACCGCCGTTTTCGGTGGTCCAACCGAGAGCCACTGGCTCTGCGGCCGCCATGCGTCATTTTATTCGCTCGGGGCTGGCCAATTGCCGTCAGTTCGAGCCTTTTCAGCGGGTTCAGGCCCGTCTAAAATCTTCGATCCCTCGCCGTGGGGTTACGTCCCCTTCGGCATCAGTCCACGCCTTGACCGCGTCAGCCAAGCCCGATTTTGGCACTTTATTTTACCGTTGCTCGGAACCCATCATGTCCACGTCCACGAATGTATCTCGTGTTTTCAATTTTTCAGCTGGCCCAGCGACGCTGCCCCTTTGCGTGCTCGAACAGGCTCAGGCGGAACTCCTGTCGTTGCCGGGCGTCGGCGCGAGCGTGATGGAAATCAGCCACCGCAGCAAGGATTTCGACGTCATTATCGAGGACGCCGTTGAGCGAATTACTCAGGTGCTGAACGTTCCCGACAGTCATGAGGTCCTGTTCGTGCAAGGCGGCGGAGCCCTGCAGAATGTGATGGTGCCTGCGAATTTCATTACCGATCCCTCGCAGACGGCCGACTACATCCAGACGGGTAGTTGGGGCAAGAAGAGTGCAGGCGAAGTCCACAACTATGGTCAGCTGAATGTGGCTTATGACGCTGGCGATTCCAACTACGACCACGTTCCTGTCGACGCCGACCTTAAGCTAACTCCCGACGCAGCCTTCGTGCATTTAACATCGAACGAAACCATCCAGGGCGTCCAGTTCCGTTCGCTGCCGGACACCAAAGGTGTGCCGATCGTCGCCGACAAGTCATCCGACCTGTTTTGCGAACCAATCAACGTTGCGGACTACGGGTTGTTGTACGCGTGTGCTCAGAAGAACGCAGGAATCGCTGGTTTGACCGTGATCGTCATGGACAAGGAGCTGATTAAGCGTTCGGGCGACAAGATGCCTAGCTACCTTAGCTATGCCAAGCATTCGGCCGGTGGCAGCCGTTTTAATACACCGCCTTCGTTTGCGATCTACATTACCGGATTGCTTTGCAAATGGTTGCAGGAGGATATCGGTGGGCTGGAGAAGATGTCGGCGATCAACGAAGCGAAAGCGAAAACGTTGTACGACGTGATCGATGGCAGTGATGGTTTTTATCAGGGCCATGCTCGCCTGTCTGATCGATCGATCATGAACGTGACGTTCAAAATGACCACATCGGAGCTGGACGCAAAGTTTGTTGCCGAGGCCGATGAGGCCGGGCTTTCGACGTTGAAAGGCCACCGCAGCGTTGGCGGCATCCGGGCGTCAATCTATAACGCGATGCCGGTCGAGGGAGTCGAAGCCTTGGCCGCGTTCATGAAAGACTTCGCTGCCAAGAATGGCTAACTGGCCGCTGGATGAATTGCCGGACGCTTGCTGACCGTTGATTGAGTCGAGTTCGAGTTTTTACTGCGTCTGATCGAATCCAAGTCGAATTGAAATTTAGCCAACACGAATTTTCATCGGTCGTTTGACCGACCATTTTCAGGAAACCACGATGCCACGTATTATTGTTCTAGACGATATCGCCGCTGAGGGATTGGCCAAGCTTGAGGCTGCCGACGACATTGAGTTTGATATCAAAACGGGTCTGTCGGGCGATGACCTTCGCGAGACATTGGCTCAGTACGACGGTGCCGTTTGCCGTAGCGGAGTGAAGATCACGGCCGAATCGCTCGAGGGCAATAAAACGCTCAAGGCGATCGTGCGTGCGGGCGTGGGAACGGACAACATCGACAAAGACGCGGCCACACGTCGAGGCATCGTGGTGATGAACACGCCGGCGGGTAACACCGTCAGCACGGCAGAGCACACGATGGCGTTGGTGCTGGGCCTGTCGCGAAATGTCGGACCGGCCTATGAGAGTTTGAAGAACGGGAAATGGGATCGCAAGAAGTTCAAGGGCTCGCAGGTCGCCGGGAAAACGTTGGGGGTGGTCGGCCTGGGCCGCATCGGCCTCGAGGTCGCGCGACGCGCGAAGGCGTTCGATATGGAGGTCGTTGGTTTCGACCCGTTCATGCCGCAGGAGCGCGCCGAAGCGTTGGGCATTAAGAAGTATGAAACGGTTGCTGAGATGCTGCCGTTGGTCGATTACCTGACCGTCCACACTCCGCTGACGCCCGAAACCGAAGGCCTTATCAGCGAAGAACAAGTCAAACAGCTGAAAAAGGGAGCCCGTTTAATCAACTGCGCACGCGGTGGGATTTACGACGAGGCGGCTCTGCTGGCGGGGCTTGAGTCCGGGCACTTGGGTGGCGTGGCGTTGGACGTTTACCCCAACGAACCGTGTACTGATAGCCCACTCTTTCAGCGCACCGACGTATTGTGTACTCCTCACCTGGGGGCCAGCACCGAGGAAGCACAGATTGAAGTGGCGGTCGAAGGCGTCGATCTGCTGATTAACTTTTTGACGACCGGCGAGATCCGCTCGGCCGTCAATACTTTCTCGCTCGACCCCGCGACGCTGAAATCGCTCGGCGGGTACATCGACGTGGCTCACCGTCTGGGCAAACTGATGGCTCAGTGGCACGGCGGTGCGATCGAGGGTTGTGACCTTGAATTCGCGGGTGAAATTTCTAAGAAAGACACACGTGTGTTGGTGTCTGCGTTTTGTGCGGGCCTGCTGGAGGACATCACCGAAGACGCCAGCATCGTCAACGCAGAAGTCTTGTGTCGCGAGCGTGGGATTCATATCAGCCGCAAGGAGTCAGCCGATCACGGCGCGTTTGCCAGCGTGATTAACGCGACGGTGAAGGGCGACGGAAAAGAAGTTCAAGCCGGCGGAACAGTGTTTGGCAAAAACATGCCGCGACTGGTGCGGCTGGGTGAATATCGCACCGAAGCCTTCATGGACGGCACGTTGCTGGTGTTCACGCACACCGACATCCCGGGCATCATTGGCTATGTTGGTAGCGTCTTGGCCGAAGAAAAAGTCAACATCGCTCAGATGGCCGTCGGCCGCGCGGGCGAAGCAGAGGGCGGTCCAGCGATCGGTGTGTTGAACCTAGATGGTGCCCCGACCGAAGCGGCCGTCCAACGAGTTACCGAACACGCGTCGGTGCAAGAAGTCCGCTTGATCCACCTGCCAAAGGTCGGTCAGCTGCCCGACTGGATGAGCTAACCAAGGCTTGACGGCCGACTAACACGCGGCGTTCAAGTTCTTGTTCGGGTCGTGCTGGTTATGCATGTCGTTTCATCGACAGCTTGGCTCGTCGCGATTAAGGTACGGGCGACCTCAAACGGGTGGCAGCAGCATTGGTGACAACCATGCGTCGTCACCCAGCCTGTTGCTGTGACGCCCCGAATGAATCTATTAATCGCCTTTGTGATTTTGCTGTGCCTCGGCATGGGCGACCTGCGCGCGCCCGAGCCGACCGATCAGGTGGGCTTGCGCCTGCTGCTGTTGGTGGTGTTGGCGGTTATGGTGCCTGGCGTTGCGTTGTTTCAAACGGTCATCGTTGCCCGAAATTGTCGGGGCCGCTCGTTCGCGGAAGAAACGCGGCAGCAGATGTTACGTCGATTGTCGGCTTGCCACACCGCCGTTTGGCTGGCGGCCAGTTTGGCAATCGTTTGGAGCGTGCAGTGGCCAGAGATTGTTCGCGTGAACTTTCAGCTGGGAGCTTGGCCGCTGATCGATGATCTGCTGATCCTAACGCCGATTCTGCTTTCGTTAGCGTTCAGTTGGGCCATCTTTTACGACGTGCAACAAGTTTCGCAGATGGCCGGTGAACCCGACTTAGAGCCAACTCCGGAAACGCCACCGGCAAACGCACTCCACCGATTCCCGTCCCAAAAAGGGAGCGAACAGAATCGATTTTGGTTTAGGTTTCTGGCTCTATCCGAACAGCAACGCGGTGGGTTTGCGATTGTGGAACGGTTTCGTTTTGTCGCTCTGCGTTTTCGAGTTTACGTGCTGATGTCACTGGTGCCACTATTAGTGATTTTTCTAGCTCGCGACGCCGCTTTGGTGGCTGAGCGATTGCCGCCGCTGTATCAGTATTTGACGTCGTTGGTCGGTGGCGCGTTATTGCTGGCTGTGTTTCCGTTGTTGATGTTGGCCGTTTGGGAGAACCACGGTGTCCGCGACGACCTGTTGCGGTCTCGTTTGGTAGGCTGCTGTCGGCGGCTCAAGCTGGGTGTGTGGCAGGTTCGCGTTTGGAATACGGGACACCAGATTATCAACGCCTTCGTTGCCGGCGTGGTTCCGGGCCTGCGAGTGATCGCGATTTCGGATCGCATGGTTGAGCTGTTTCCGGAGCGTGAATTGTTGGCGGTGGTGCGGCATGAGGCTGGGCATGTTCGGCTTTGTCATGTTCCGATTCGTATGTTGTTCATGGTCCTACCGCTTGTTTTGGCCGCGACCGATCAAGCCAACGGTTCTGCGGTAACGACGCAAGTTGCTGCATGGTTAGAACGAGGCGCGTTTGCGTGGCTGCCGCCGGTGGCGTGGGCTGCCGTTGCTTACGTGTCCTACCTGCTACCGATGTTGGCGTGGCTGTCGCGGCGGTTGGAGTTTGAGGCCGACTGGTTTTCGGCGCTGACCGAGCAACGTGATACTGTGGGTGAGCGGGTTCATGTGGCAGCGGGATTGGACAGGGAAAATCAACCGTTGGACGACGAGCTGGCGCAGCACAACGGGATGACGTTAGCGATCGCGCGCCTAGCGGCTCACTCGCCCGAGCAATACGACCGCCGTACGATCATGCACCCGAGTCTGCGCGAGCGGCTGCAAGCGGTGGCGAGCATTGATGTTGAGGCGGCCGTTGCAGGCGGCGATTTATCGTCGATGGTTCGTCAACGAGAGCGTTTGATATACGGGGCGACCATCGTGATCTTCGTGGCGGTTGTTGGCGGATTCGTCGTCGCGTAGCTCAGGCATTGCTGGGTTTCCCTCATTTGGCCCATGGGTTGTGAAAACGTTCGATTGTCGCGGGTGCTCTGGCCGAATGATTACGTTTCGCGGGCGCCAACTGCTGCCGTGCACAGCGCGATTTGCTGCTGCGATTGCGAATCCGTGTGATCGATGCAATCGGATCGACCGGATCTTTGCTTGTGACAATTCGGCTTGGTTCAGTAAACAAATTGGCACTTGGGCCAGCGGCGAGCCACATTCTTTTGACGCGTTTCGGACGCGCGTCATTGGTTTCGATTCCCCATGTTTTACTTACTCGAATAACCATGCTCCAATCCAACCAACTCGCTGACCGAGTACTTAACGCTGTTGTTCATAGCCCGCACGTTGACCCGCGTACGATGCACATTGAGATGGCTGGGGACAGCGTGACGCTCACGGGGACCGCCGCCACGTTCTTCGAGAAACAAATGGCTCAAGAGGCCGTCCGCAAGGTCGATGGCGTGAAGATGATCGACAATTGCCTTGAGGTTATCTGGAACGAGTTGGCATACGACGAAAACTAAGTATTGCGACGAAGTCCGAGTCGAGGACTTTTGAAGCAAATGATTTTTGAGCAGTGCTTTCGTTCAAACCCGTCCACCGGCGACCCAAACACGATCATGGAAACCGAAAAACCTAAGTCTGGATCGGTCGAGCTATCAACGACAGCCTTTTTTGAGCAAGCGCTCGAGAAGGAAGTCAAAGCGTATCGCGTGCTGAAACGCGAGCAGCGAGTTCGCAGCCTAACGGATTTGACCCTGATGCTGTTGACGATCCTGATCACTGTCTTGGTCGCGACGTACTTGCTGTGATCCGCGACGCGGTTGTCGCCTCTGCCGAACTTGCTGGCGATCGGGGCGAAGGGCTGGGTGAAGAAAGATCAGACAAAAAACGCATCCATCAGCAGTGGCTGAATCGGATGCGTTTTTTATTTCTTGATTCTGAAAGCTGAGACGCGTTCAGTCGGGCGAGTCTAGCTCTAATTTGCCGCCGGAGCTTCTTGCAGCTGTGGTTGTTCGCTAGGTGCACCACCGAAATTCGGTGCGAATTTCTCGGCCAACGCTTGCAGGCCTGCCGGGTGAGGGATGGTAACGTTAACTTCGGTTCCCTCACGGTTGGCTTGGAGGGATTGAAGGATCTCCGATGCGACAGCCGCTGCATCGGGGTCTTGCTGGGCCAATCCGCCCAACTGCATGCTGCCCATCATTTTGCCCATGCCTAGCAACGCGTCCAAGCCACCTTGCAGTTCTTGAGCTTGCTTCTCATCGACTCCCGTCGCGTCAATTTTCAGCAGGTGATCGGATGAAAAATCAATTGCCAAACGCAGGTTTTTCATGTTGTCGATCAGCCCTAGAAACGCGCTCACCTGAGCCTCTTGAGCGGTATCCTTGACGGATGCTTTGCCTTGTTCGATCGCTTCTGTGACCAATGATGATGCGCCTTCGATGTCGATGGCGATGCGGATTGCGTCGTCGCCGGCCGATTGCCAAGCGGTTTGTAATCCGTCGGACATCACATTGCGGTCGGGCAGGGTAGCGTAGCTCTCGGTTGCGACCTCGATCGTGGTTGCGTCAACCTGCGAGGCCAACATGTTTTCGGGGCGGTCGGTGTCGGGCTTGGGGCGGTAGAAAGTCTTGCCGTTGAGCTCGACCGGAACACCTTCCGATTTGATTTTGTCTAGCATTTTTGTCGCTGACGGAGCGTCTTTGAACTGCATCCGGCCGTAAAAATCGACCGGCATTTCACCGTCAGCCATCGTTTTTGCTTCCGCCACCGTGTCGGGTAGGCTCATCATCATTACAAAGCGTTTTAGAGATGACGGATTGGCCGCGTCCTTGCTGGCGGCCGACGCGGCTTTGCCGAGCTGAGCCTCTAGGTTAAGCGTTTTGGCGAGCTGTGAATCCTTGATCCTGTCCATGTTGACGTCGAGGACAACGACTGATTTTTTGGCTTCGCTTGAGCCTTGAGCCATCGCGTTGCCGCTGAAACAGGTTGCCGCCACAAGGGCAGTCAAAATTGCAATCCGCATGTTTTCTTCTCCAAAAAATAGTAACAGACAACCACGGATTGGAGGCCTGCGGGTTTGTATTGAACACGGTCGATTAAACACTGGTTTGTGAACGTCGGTTCGCGAACCCTTGTTCGTTAAGCCAGTTTCGAACGGATAAATTCTGACGCTTTCTCCAACGCGGCGGAGATGTTCTCCGGTTGCTTGCCGCCCGCCTGAGCCAAATCAGGCTTGCCACCACCACCGCCACCGACCGTTGGAGCCACTTCTTTGACCCAGTTTCCGGCGCTAAGTCCTCGATCGACAAGGTCTCGGCTGAGCCCAGCGACCAAGACGACCTTGTCCGCCGAAAGCGCGGTTGCCAAAAATATCGCCAATGGTCCGGCTTCTGGTTTTTTACGGCACTGATCGATCAATTGTTTCATGGTGTTCGCGTCGCCGGCCGCCATCTGATGAACGACAACCGTTGCATCACCGACCGCGGTGCCGGTTGCCAGCAGTTCGTCTGAGCCAATTGTTTTCACGTTCGCTTTGGCTTCGATCTGCTCGTTCAACGAATCGACCTCCGCAACAAGCGTGCTTACACGATCCGCCATACCGGTCACCGACACATTCAGAGCACCGGCAGCAGCTCGCATTACGTCACGCACGTGTTGATAGTTCACCTCGTCGAAGTCGGGGTTGGCAACTTTTTTGGCGGGTTCTTGGTTTCCACCGGGCTTGCCGGACGACAATTGTTTCTTGAGTGATTTCACTTTCTGGCTGAGCGATTCCACTGCGGTTGGTACATCACCGACGGCAACGCCCAAGGATTTGGCGATTGACTGAGCCGCATCGGTGATCTGCTGCTGGTTCTGTTTCGCTCGCTCGCCTGTCAAAGCTTGAATGCGACGGGTGCCCGATGAGACACTTTCTTCGGCGATGATCTCGAAAGCCGCGACTTCGGTCGTGTTGCCGACATGAATGCCACCACAAAGTTCTTTACTGAACTCACCAATCGAAACCATTCTCACGGGGTCGGGGTATTTTTCACCGAACAACATCATCGCCCCCTGCTGGCGAGCGGTGTCCAGCGGTAGCGTTTCTGCTTTGACGACTGCGGGTTGACCAATTTTCTCGATCGCAATCGATTCGATTTTTGCGAGCTCATCAGCGGTGACGGGGTTCAAGTTCGAAAAGTCAAATCGCAGCTCGTCATCGGTTACCTTGCTACCACGTTGCTGAGCGTGAGAACCTAAGGTCTGTTGCAACGCGTGGTGGAGGACGTGCGTGGCCGAGTGGGCGCGTTGGATTGCGGCCCGGCGCGTGGCGTCGACCTGTGCGGTGACGGCGTCGTTGGTCGAGAGCGTGCCTTCAACCTGTCGCCCGTGGTGAACGAACACGTCGCCGTTTTTCTGGGTATCGGAGACCTGGAACTTTCCCGCTGGGCCGACGAGCAGTCCCGTGTCGCCCACTTGGCCACCCGATTCGGCATAGAAGGGCGTTTGTTCTAGGACAACGCACTGCGGCTGGTCGGAGCCCGCGTCCAACGAGTCCACTCGCTGGTTGCCATCGATCAGGCCGACGATTGTGGCTGTTGAATCGGTGGTGTCATAACCGACGAAAGTGGTCGATTTTGCCTCGCGTTTGATCTCGTCGATCGGTCCAAAGTCACCCATAACGCTGTCGGCGATCTTGCCGCTGACTTCGCTGTGGACGTCCATCGCTGCTTGGTAACCATCCCAGTCAAAACCCAATTTGCGATCGGCTGCCATGGATTCGAATAGCTCGGGCGGCATGCCATAAGTCTGATACAAATCGGCCGCGTCAGCGCCGGGAACGGTGGTTTGGTTGGCCGTTTTCATGCCCGCGAAAATTTTCTCGATCCGAGCCAGTCCGCCATCGAGTTTTTCGAGGAAGCTGGATTCTTCTTTCTTGATCACCGCAGCCACGCGATCGGCTGTTTCCACGAGATCCGGATACGGTCGCTTCAACATTTCCACGACCGTCGGGACCAACTGGAACAAGAACGGATCGCGCAGGCCCATGTCGTGGCCCTGCAAGACCGCTCGGCGGAGCAGCCGCCGCACGACGTATTCTTCGCGGTTGCTGCCGGGGTACACGTTTTCATGAATCGCCAGCGAACACGCGCGGACGTGGTCGGTAATACGCCGCAGTCGGCGTCCGTTTTCGCTGTCGGCCTCGTAGTTGACACCGCAAACTTCTGCGGCGGCGTTAACGATGGGCATCAACGTGTCGATGTGGAAGTTGGTTGACTGTCCCTGCAACGTCGCGGCAGTTCGCTCAAGGCCCATACCAGTATCGATGTTTTGGCTCGGGAGCGGCGATAGGTTGTTTGGTGGATCGCCCTCGCGATTGAACTGAGTGAACACAAGGTTCCAGATTTCGCATTCCACGTCAGGCGTCGGGTGGTAAAAAATCTCACTGCACGGCCCGCACACGCCGTCAGGTCCATTCGACGGAGCCCCTGCTGGCCAAAAGTTCTCGTGCTCGTCCAAGCGGCGGATGCGCGAGGTGGGAAGTCCGATATCGTTTTGCCAGAAACCGGCTGCCTCGTCGTCGTCCAAGTACACCGTCACGCTCAGCTGGTCTGGATTGATGCCCAGCCATTTCTTGTCGGTCAGAAACTCCCACGCCCAGTTGATCGCCTCGCGTTTGAAGTAATCGCCGAAGCTGAAGTTCCCCAGCATTTCGAAAAACGTGTGGTGATACGCGGTGCGTCCTACGTTCTCGATGTCACCCGTTCGCAGGCACTTTTGTGAGGTCGTTGCGCGCGTGTAGTCGAGTTCGACTTTGCCCAAGAAGTGATCTTTAAACTGGTTCATGCCCGCGGGCGTGAACAACACGGATTTATCCCACTTGGGGACCAGCACATCGCTGGCGACAACGGTGTGGTCTTTGGTCTGAAAGAAATCCAGGTACTTTTCGCGTAATTCGTCGGTCTTCATCGGGTTGGTCAGTGTCCTGCGGCATCAAAAAGATAGCCCGATAATATATCGTGGGCGACAAAGACCGAACAGAACACGCCGGGTGCCCCGGGATTACAAGAACGAAACCCTGAATTCAGAAACCTACATAAAATGCCATTTGAACTCCACCCGGACCTTGAACGCGACGCGATCGCGTTGGGCCGGTTTCCGCTGTGCCGCGTGCTGCTGATTAACGATGCGAACTACCACTGGTTCGTGCTGGTGCCCGAGCGACCGGACGTACGCGATACGATTGATTTGAGCGAACCAGATCACCAGACGCTGTGGGCCGAATCACGAGCGTTCGGGATTGGGATCATGCGTGCCTTTGCAGGCGAGAAGCTGAATGTTGCTTCGCTGGGAAACATGACACCGCAGCTGCATGTGCATCACGTGGTTCGCTATGCAGCCGATCCGGCGTGGCCGGGTCCGATTTGGGGCAAGTTGCCGCTGATGGCTTATGACGCGGCGGGCGTGGAAGCCGTGCGTTCAAAGCTGGCGGCGGCCGGGATCGAGGGATTCATTTTGAGCCCGGACGCCTGATGACACCATTGTTGTGAGTGTTGGCTCAGTTTTGATTGTCGCGGGACGACTGAGCCGCTAACGTCTGCTACTTCTTGTCGTCGGCCGATTTCATGTCGGCTGCCGCGGCTGCCTTGGCTTCCGCTTCGACAACGCTTTCGTCGATTGGTTCGGCATAACCGCCCGCAGCGAGCACTTTCGCTTTGATCTCGTCTGCGACGTCGGTGTTTTCGATCAAGAAGTTGCGAGCCTTCTCTTTTCCTTGGCCCAAATGAGTGCCATCGTATTTGAACCATGAGCCACTTCGCTGCACGATCTTGTGCGCGACGCCCAGATCCAGCAAGTCGCCTTCGTAGCTGATGCCGTTGCTGTGCATCATGTCGAACTCGGCGATGCGGAACGGCGGAGCGATCTTGTTCTTGACGATTTTCGCTTTAACGCGCTGGCCGACCTGCATGTCCCCGTCCTTGAGGGCTCCGATGCGGCGGACGTCGATTCGTACCGACGTGTAAAACTTCAGGGCTCGCCCGCCAGGTGTTGTTTCTGGGCTGCCGAACATGACGCCGATTTTTTCGCGAATCTGGTTGATGAAAATCGCGCACGTTTTGCTCTTGGCGATCGCACCGGTCAGTTTTCGCATGGATTGGCTCATCAGGCGAGCCTGCAAACCGACGTGGCTGTCGCCAATTTCGCCCTCGAGTTCTTTCTTGGGAACCAGAGCGGCGACGGAGTCCACGACGATCACATCGACGGCGTTTGATTTGACTAGCATCTCGACAATTTGCATGGCTTCTTCACCACTGCTGGGCTGGCTGACGAGGAGCGTATCGAGCGACACGCCTAGTTTTTTCGCCCAGGTTGGATCAAACGCGTGTTCGGCGTCGACGATTGCAGCGATGCCGCCCTTCTTTTGCGCTTCCGCGATCGTGTGTAGCGCGAGGGTTGTTTTACCGCTGGATTCTGGTCCGTACACTTCGACGATGCGACCGCAAGGCAGACCGAATCCGCCCAAGGCCATATCCAGTGAGAGACTGCCGGTCGAGATTCCGTCGATCTTCTTTGCGCCATCATTGCCGAGGGCCATGATCGAGCCGGAACCGAACTGGGCTTCGATCTGTTGGACGGCGGTGCTGAGCGTTTCGTTTTCGGCCAGCATGGCTTCGACGGGGGTCTGTTCGGTTTTACCTTTTTTCTTGCCGGCAGACTTCTTGGCGACTTTGGTTTTGCTCATAGCGGGTGCGGCTTTCTTGCTGGAAACGTTCTTTGCTGCGGAACCGTTCTTGGACGGAGTAAGTGATGCGGTTGCGACCATGGGAATGGACTCCTGCTAAAATTGTGAAGAAACAAGAAGGCTTCACGGCAAGATTCCCGCTGACCGATCCCAAGTTTTTGGAACCGAGCCCGATGGGTACAAGTGTTCACGATACGACTCGTGAAACCGCTTTACAAGAGCCTTCCACGGTATCTTTCGCGGCGGCCGCGACACAGTAGGTCAATGAGCGAGATTTTTCTCTCAATCGGGCAAAAAAGCGTGGTTTTTAAGGGGCGTCTTTGCAGAGTTGTGTTGGTGCTTGATGGTGATCGCTGCGGCCGGGCCAATCCTATTTATCCCCAACCGACTGCCGAGTCAGCCGCGAGTACTCGCCGTCCTTCACCCCGTAGTGATGGGATTGCAGCGAATAATGATCGTTGAACCAGGTTTCGATCTTTGCGTTGTGATCGCGATCATAGGTCGGGTCAATCGAGAGTGTCTTGCCGGTCACGGTTTGCCGAATTTCAGTGTCCTCCACCAAGATCTCACCGGCTTTGATGACCATCCGCGGCAATTCAAACATTTGCTCATAGTTGTCGCTGGGTGTGTAGACCGTGATGTCCGCGTCGGCACCGATGCCAAGGTGGCCTTTGTGTTCCAAGCCTAAAATTCTCGCCGGGCCGCTGCGAGTGATGATCGCAATCTCGGAAAGTGTGTACTCGCGATCGATGTCTGCCAGCGAGCAACGCTCCAAAACTTTCGGATTCACTTCCTTCAGTTTTTCCGCTCGATAGCTGCGGTCCATCAATAATCGGATGATCTGTGGATACGCCAAGAAGTTTCCGCCGTTGGGGTGGTCGGTGCTCATTACCACCTGCCACGGGTCCTCGACCAGTAGATACCACTCCAGTCCGATCGCCCATTGCAACGCGTGTACAAAGTTTTTGTCTTTGTATTCGATCGGAGAAACTCCGCAGCCGGATTCCAGTTCCGTGTCTGCACAATACCAGCGCTCACCACTGATTTGTTGCAAGAAGTGCCCCAACGGCCCGTCCCCCGTCATGCTGGTCGTGCGCCCGAACATGACTTGTCCCACATCGACGGTCAGATTGGGATTCGCGTTGACGTGAGCCGCGAGTGCTTTTACCTGCGAGTTAATCGAACCGGCGTCAACATTGCCGCCGCCATAACTGTGAAACTGAATGTGGGCCAGATGAGCCGGCAGCCCGTCGAGCGTTCGCATCGTTTCAAGCGTCGTCTGCCAGTTGCCTGGTAGGCCTAGGTTGTTGGTGTGGATGTGAACCGGATGTGGCATTCCCAGTTCGTTCGAGGCGGCGGCAATTGAATGGATGATCTTGCGAGGCGTAACTCCAGAAAACCCATCAATCGGTTGGTCCAGGTCGCGAGCGTTGCCTTCAACAGATTGTTTAAAAAGCTCGACCCCGCCCGGATTGACCAGCTTGGGCGCGAAACCGCCGGCTTTGGCGATTAACCAAGCGAGGAACGATTCGAGTCCCGCCTGATCGCCCGCCGAAATTCGGTCCATCGCGTAGTGATTGTTGCCGACTAAAACAAAGAACCCCGCATCAACGTTCGGGACTTCGCTAAGTTCTTGATGCGTCTGTCGCGCCGCCAGTGGCGAGATCGCCGCATCAAAACAGGTTGTGTATCCTAGGCCCGTGTAGCGATAGCCCGCGGTTTGAATGCTGGGCACGCTCCCCAACGAACCGCTATGCAAAACCGTGCCCGGCGTCCGCTGTCGAGCAACGGCGGCCGCGCGGACTTGTTCAGGTTGCATTTTGCGAGCCGTGTTGACTTTGGGCCCCACGATGTGGCAGTGCATGTCAACGCCGCCGGGCATGACAACCAGGCCGGACAGGTCAAGCGTTTTGATCGTGGCGGCGGCATCCGTCGGTGCATCGACGATGCGACCATCGCGAACCCAGATGTCGGCGACGGTTCCGTCAACGCCATTGGCAGGATCGTAAACCTTGCCGCCAGAAAGTTTTAGATAACTCATGGACTGAGTATATCCGACCACCGAAGGCCGTCGCTACAGTTTGGTTGGGCGGCACGCATGAAACTCGAACAAAAGCTGAGCCACTGGAAATCGGGTTGTGAAAGCTAGTTTTGAAAGTCGTTCTAAACTTCAAACGACGGATTTCAATTTCAAGTTTTCGATCTGAACCCTGAAAACCATCAGCGTGGCTTATTCGGCCCCGCGTTTTTCTTGCGTGTCGGCTTGGAGGTTTTCTTTCGAGCTCGCCACTTCCGTTTCGATGCTTTCTCAGCCGCTGCCGATTCGACCGTCGCGTCATCGATCGAGTCATTGATCGCGCGCAAGCGTTCATCGGTTTCAATTCGCGTCTCTAGGTCGGCCAAGATCTCCGCTAGCCGTTCGTAGTTCGCACCAATCCGATCCAGCCGCGAGCGAACAGCGTCGCTATCGGAGGTGATGGTCGTTGGATCGATTTCGATCGAACGAGGCGTCGTGTCTTTACCAAAAAAAGCCATTGGGAGGCGGTACCGCGAGTGTGTGCCTAGCGAAACGGAGAGCTTTTGCACCGGCGGACGTCAGCTTTTTCCATTCAAAGCTTTTGCCCGTCAAAAACGGTACTGATGCGCTACGGAGCAAGCCCCAGTTTGGTTCGGCCAGACCGCTTAAACAAGGTTCTCAGCACTCGCACGGGCCGAAATCCCGTGATTGATTCTGAGCGTTCTAGGCATCCAAAGGCCCGTAATTTCCGTACGACCGTTACGTTTGCCGTAGGAACACCATCGTCCAGATCCCGCAAGCATTCGCTGTTTCGCTCATCCGCTGCCGTCCGACTACTATTTAGGTTTGCTCACGCCCAGTGACCAGAATACGTCTGCCTCGAGCCAACTAGCGGATATCTTTGCTGGCCAGTTGTCTTTTTTCCTTCCGATTGTTTTTGCCGTGTCCCAGCGCCATTCACAACTCGAAACACTTTTTGACCGAGCGCGAGTCAGTGGTTTTTCGCTCTCGCTTGCGGCGTCGTTAAGTTGTTTCTTGCTTGCGGTTGGTTCTAGTGCGGCAACGGCACAAGCGGTTTTTCGTGAACCGATCCTGCCACCAGCGGAGACCATGGTGGGCCAAACCATCGGTCGCGAAGTGTTGTCTGAGGTTCCGTTAGAAGTGATCGACCCGCCTGCTGACACACAAATGTCAGCCTCGATCACCGAATCGGAATCGTCTTTTTTGCCACCAGCGTTACCTAACACAGCATCGGGTACCGACGATGCGTTAGGCGCTGACGGCATGAAAGTCGAAGATGACTTCCCCGAAATGACCGAGGAGGACATCGACGCTCAGTTAAAAGAGCTTCAAGAGCGCAGTACGAAGCAACCGCTAGTCGATCGATTACGGTTGGGTACGAATGATATGGCTAACGAAGTGGTTGATACGGCCGGTCGTGAGACCATTCGCCAGCGTTATCCAGACGGCAGGACCCACGTTTTGCGGCAGGTCGCTCAAGACGCTGCCGGAAACTACTACAAGGACGGCGCGTGGCGAGCCTTCAATCGAAATGGCGATGTGGTTGCCGAAGGTCAGTTCAAGCGCGATCAGATGACTGGCCAGTGGCGTCGATATCACAATGCCCAATCCGGCGGTTTGTTTTCGACTGCTCCGTTCAACAAATACAAAGGACGGTTCTTGTCGGTGGCAAACTTTGACGCCGGTAAGCTCGACGGGATGTGGACGATTTACGACCAGCAGAATCAAAAAGCGTTCGAGGTTCCCTACACCAAGGGCAAGCGCAACGGCACCGCCACGTGGTGGTATCCGTCGGCCAGTAAGATGCGGGAAGCGACGTTTCGTGACGGCCTGTTAGACGGCGAAGTCCGTGAGTGGGACGAACAAAACAAGCTGACTCGGCGCGAGGAGTTCATCAAAGGCCAGCGAGTCGTTCGCAACGTTAGCCTGTACCGTCCCGATCGACCTCGGGAGGAACAGTTTTATTTAGACGCGAAGCTGAAACTAGATGGTGAAGATCAGTGGTGGGAGGCACGACCGGCGGCCTTTGAATCGTCGGGGCAGCGAGTCCAGCACGGCCCGATTCGCCGTTGGTTCGAAAATGGCCAGCCGAAAATGCAGGGCCAATACCAAAACGATCAGCGGGTCGGAAAATTCGTTTGGTGGCACGCCAACGGCGGTCGCAAGCTATTGGCGTACTACCGCGATGGCCAAAAGACCGATTCGTGGACTTGGTGGCACGCCAACGGTATGAAGTCAATCCAAGGTGAATACGAGGCCGATCAAGCCGTCGGCTTATGGACCTGGTGGGACGAAAAAGGCCGTATCAAGCGCCAAGAAGATTTTACCAAACGCAAGCGACAGCAAGCGGGAGCAACGGGCGAGCTATCCGAGCCCACTCGTTCATCAGAACGGGCCGATGTCTCCGAGTCAGCGACTCGCGACGCGATCCCCGCCAATCCTGCGACGCTCGACGGCCAATCGGTTGGTGAATTCGAGGAGGAATCCGACGGCGAGGGTTTGATTCCGCTGCTGTTGGACGATTCGGAGCTCGAGGAAATTGGGCCGTAAGCGGTCATTCCCTTTCTGCTAGCGAACGACTGAGCCGAGGAAAAATCGGCTTCTTTTATGCGCTCTCGCCGCTGCGATTGACGGCCCTCGGGTCGTCATTTACAACCGGCCCTTCGCAGTTTCCTCTGCAGCACCCTCGGCAACGATGGGGCATCAGCGGGAGGCTGTTGCAACGAGTGCACAAAACGCGGACGGAAGGATTGCTTGGCGATGAATCGAATCAAAATCAGCCCCTTGGCCGCGATCGATCGGAAGCCTGAATCAGCCACGGCGACCGATCCGCAGGATGACACCACGCTCAACCGCCCACTTAGTCCGGCGGATTGTTTCGAGAAATTGGCTTTCGGCAGTGACGAGGAACTCTCGTTGTTCGTGCCGATGCACTTTGAGAAAAACTACGCGTACCCGTTGATTGTGTGGCTGCACGACAACGAGCATTCGGTCGAGCAACTGCAAACGATCATGCCCTTGGTCAGCATGCGAAACTACTTGGGCGTCGCGCCGGCCGCTCCAGCGCTTGATCGCGAGCGAAATCAGATGTGGTTGCAAGACCCGCGGGTAATTGACGAGGCCCATGAATCGGTGCTGCAAGCGATCGACCATGCGACGATGCGATTCAAAGTGAATCCGGCAAAGATTTTTCTGGCCGGTGCAGGGCAGGGCGGGACGATGGCGTTTCGCTTGGCCTTCCAACGCCCGGACCTGTTCGCGGGCGTAATGTCCCTCAACGGCGCGTTGCCGACCGAGCGTTCGTTGCTGGGCGACTGGTCGCGATGTCGCAATATGCCCGTCTTTTGGGCCCATTGTCGTGACTCGGTCGATTTTGATCAGGACACGCTCTGCGAGCAGTTGCGGCTGCTGCATGTGGCGGGTTTCAACGTCACGCTGCGACAGTATCCAGGCTTTGCGATGCTGTCAAAGAAGATGCTGGCCGACGGAAACGCGTGGGTCATGGAGAGCATCCAGTCGGTCATTTCTTAGCAATCACGGAACCTCGTCGTCTGCTTTGATGACTCCGTTTGCCACGTCCGTGCGAGTTTGTCGGACATTTTCGTCCATTGACAGCACTCCGCAAATTCCGCTACAAGCTGTTCGTTGATTCGAAGCTTTTTGGTTTCGGATCGACACCATGCCGAATCGGCAGCATGCATCGGAAACATTCACGGACGAAGCTCTTATGCGTTTAAACGACTCACGGTCACGCGACCGAATCAGCCAACAGCAAATCGATCGACAACGGGTCTCGGTTAGCAAGTTGGTCAACGAACTTTTGCTGTCGCTCAGCGATCACTTTGCCGGCGGTAATATCACCGTCGAGCTTGACGTGCAGCCACTCGAGACCTCGGCCAACGCAGCACTGATTACCCGCGCGATCAAGAGTCTGATGCAGAACGCATTGGGGGCGATGCCACTCGGTGGCGAGCTGTCCGTCACGCTGATCGATATGCCTCATCAGTGGGAGCTAGAAATCGCCGACACATCGACCAACCGACTGGTCGAAGCGGCATTGAAAAAAAGCTCGGTCGAAAACCCGACGCCCGATTCAAAACCAAAAACGTTCCCGTTTCAACACGATCGTGACCTGCGAGACGTCTACGCGGCAGCCGACGCCCATGGCGGCCACGTGCAAACGTGGGACTGCCCCGATGGAGGAACCGCGAACGTGCTGGTCATTCCTAAGCAACACAGGAACGCTGCTTAGAAAGCCCATCGAGCCGTGACCCGTGACGCGAACGGGAAACGATTCGAAAGGCATGCGATTCCTGTCGGAGACAATCAACGGAGACAACGCCAATGGATTGGCAGTCCTTAATCTCAGCCTCGCTTGTGAACGTCGTCAGCAACCGCACAGCTCGGGCTCTCGGCTTGCTGGGCGTTGTGGCTTTCGCCATCCTCGCCTTGCAGTGGAATCGCCTTGGCGAACGACCGCCGTCGATGTGTGAGCTGATCAACGACTGTCAGCTGCGCTATGGTGACTTGCAACGAATCCAGGTGGCCCTCGGGCAGTCCGGGTTTTCTGATTATCGCATCGATGGGCAAACGCTGTTGGTTCCTCGCGAACAGCATGCGGATTATCTAAAAGCGATTAGCGATTACGGTGCGTTGCCGAAGGACCTGCAAAACGACGGGGCTCAGGCCGCAGCAATCAACCCGCTGCTGTCTCGTTCGCAACAGCAAGCCGTTGAGCGTGAGCGAAAAAAGCAACAGGTCCGTGAGATGATTCTGCGTTTGCCGTTTGTTCAACAGGCTTGGCTGGAGATAGACTCGACCCGAGCAACCAGTCCGTTTCAACCGAGTCAGCAATCCGCCGTGATCTCAATCAGGCCAGCGGGCGACAACACGTTGGACGCTCAGCAGGTGAACACCATCCGCCGCATGCTTACCGGTGCCGTTGCGGGGCTTGGACCTCAGGCCATCGAAGTGATCGACTTGAGCGAAGGTGTGGCCAAGCAGGGTTTCACTGGCGCGCTTGTTGACCCACAGCAACACGCGCTGGAGGCTCAGCAGCGAACCGATCAGCAACGCCGACTTCGGTCTAAGATACTGGCCGCATTGCAGCGATTCCCGGGCGTCGAAGTCGACGTGCGACTAACGCAATGTAAATTTCAGTCTCGTGAAAATTCGCTGCCAACGGTGGTGCCAGCCAAGCCGCAAATGCAATTGACGGCGGGTTCCAACGGAGTGGCATCGATCATTGCCTCCGCCGCGTCTCCCCAACCACCCGTTCAGTCCGTGGGTTTTGATCGCTCGCAGGAAACCAACACCTGCGAGGTGGCCGTGCAGGTCGACCTACCAGAAGTCGCGCTAGAGAACATTGCGATGTCGCTGATGTTACGTCCAACACTCGATTCTGTCGGACAGAAGCGAGACGTGGTTGGTGAAAAGTTTGCAGTCATCAGACCTCAGATTCAGCAAGAGGTCGCGAGCTTGCTACCAGCAGCTTGGCGAGATCAGTCTGGCCCGTCGCCCGTGCAAGTGACGCTCCATCGCGCCGAGGTGGCAAAAGCCGTTACGGTTTCGGATCGAGCGATGCAAATGGCTCGGCAGCATTGGCCATCAGTGGCGGCTTTGTTGGTCGGTCTGACGTTGCTGTCGATTGTGTTGCGAAAACCAGCCAGCGACCAAGTTACCGACGCGGCAACGGCTGAACCGAACGTGCTCCCGATGTCCTTGGCCGAAGGGAATCCTGCACCCGATAGTCAAACGAAGGAGCAGCTCGACCGCTTGCTGCAGGACCATCCAGAAGCCGCAGCCCGAGCACTCGAAGACTGGGTCCGAAACGCGGGTTAGGAAACAGGCCCGCGTTTGATTCCGCTTGTCCGCAGCAACGGAACGGTGCGAGGATCGGTGCTATGGAACTTCCGTGTACCCAAACGCTTCGCGATACTCACGCCAGTTGCTACGAATTTCTTCTTGCAGCGTCGCGGGAATCTCGAACGTGTTCTTCTTATGGCCGCGGCGGCTCTCGAAATATTTTTCGATGGACGGCTTTACGTCTGAAAAGCCATCCAGTTGCAGCTGTTGGTAAACTTGACCAACCGTTCCAACTGGATCCGCTGTCAAATCCTCGAACCGCACCTCGGCCAAACGATTCTTTGGAATTGCATCGCGATGCTGCAAATAGGATCGGTACATCAAATCCTTGCACTCGAACACGTAGTTCTTGAGCCAAGTGTCATCGTAATTGGGCAGCTGGAAACCGTTGATGTCGTCCAACAGTCGCCACAAACGCATGGTCGAGAGGACCAGTGAATCCGGATCACGTGACATGTGAATGAACTTGGCGTCCGGAAACCACTCAGCCAATTGTTTGATCCGCCCCGTGTGCGGCGGCGATTTCAAGACCAGCGGTTTGCCATAGCGAACCGTCAATGTCTTCAGGAAACCCAGCATCGCGCGACGAACTTCTTCTTGAGTCGCGCCATCGAGCGAATCGAAATCCAATTGCCTGTGATCGCGGTTGGGGCGGTTGGGAAACGCGATCCGTCGGTAGGGGGTTGGGGCTCCATAGGCACACAGCCCAAAGTCATCTTCCTGCGGTGACGCGACGTTCATCGTCATGTTGTCCATCGGCCGCTTGGCAGGCATCAACAGCCGAATCAACGGATGCAATACTGGACGTGACACCAAAAAATGATGCGGTAAGAACGCATCGAAGTTGGACGGGAACGCGAACCGAGCGTCCATCGAAATCAGCTCGTGCATTAACGTCGTGCCCGATCGCCAGTGACCGATGATGAATACTGGCGGGCCTTTCAGTCGAGCGTTTTCAATCCGGCTGCCAAACAGTTGCGATTGCACGACCGCCATCGCCGAATTAAATGCTGAACAGCCGGTGACCAGCGCGGCCATCGGTAACCGAGCCGGGTGGATTCGGAATCGATTCTGCCGCAACAAGGAAAAATAGTCGCCGATTCGCATGCCATGCCAGAACCGGGGCGCCCACGGCGGATACCAGTTCGCGTTTTTTGGCTTGGCAGATTTCTCGAACATGCGAGCCAACATAGCGGGGTGGCGCAGATTAGCGAAGTGGACGCCAAGTGCGGCGTGAGGCGATCGGCTTAGGCCGCTTTGGGTTGATCGGTTGCCTCAGGGATCGGCCTAAATTTTCCTTTGGGAGTGGAAAGATCAAACAGCCCGAAGATCTCGTCACGACTAAGCCCCCGCCGCGAAGGCGAGTCAGTATCGGAAAGTACCTCGCGGAAGAGTTCTCGTTTTTCTTCCAGCAAATCGTGAATCCGCTGCTCGATTGTGTTCGCCATAATCATCCGGGTCACCGTGACGCTACCAGCGGCACCAATCCGATGAGCACGGTTGATCGCTTGATCTTCGATCGCCGGGTTCCACCAGCGGTCGTACAGAAAAACGTAGCGGCAGAACTGCAGGTTCAGTCCAACCGCACCCGCGCCGTAGCTCATTAGCAGCACGTGGCGATCCGGGTTCTCTTTGAACTCGGCCAAAATCGGATCGCGCTGCTTGGATGGAATCCGGCCGTGATATTGCAGCGGCTGAAACTCCTGCAGGTGCTCTTCGATCACGTTTAGCGTGTCCACCCATTGGCTGAACACGATTGCCTTTTGCCCACTGGCAGCGACTTCTTCCATATCGGCCTTCAAACGGTCGATTTTGCTGCTCTCGCCAGTCGCCGGATCGAAGTTACAGATTTGTTTCAATCGCAGGACCAGTTCAAACACGTGCTTGATCGTCAGCGCGTCGCCCATGTCGTTCAGGCGCACCACACCATCCTTTTCGGCGGCCTCGTAAGTAATCGCTTGCTCGGTGGAGAGCGGTAGTTCCGCATCGCGCATCAGTCGCGGGGGCATGTCGGTCATGACCAAGTCTTTCGTGCGACGTAGAATCATGTCGCCCACGCACGCTCGCATGCGTTTGGGTGTCATTCCACTGGCGACCGTGCCCGGTGCGGCAAATTCGCAGATGCCAACGAGATCCTCGACACTGTTCTCGATCGGAGTCCCCGTCAACGCCCAGCTACGCTTGCGCGGGATGCGTTGAACGACCTGGCTGGTTGCGTTTGATTTGTTCTTGACCCGTTGAGCCTCGTCGAGAATGACTAGATCGTAGTCGTTCGCGGGATCGGTGATTAGGGCTTCGTCGCGAGTCAGCAATTCGTAGTTGGCAACTTTGACCATCGCCCGATCAGCCTGCCAGTGCCAACGACGCTGTTGTTGGTTCCCTTCGACTGCGGCGACCGTGATTTCGGGTGCCCAAGTTGCAAACTCGCGCAGCCAGTTGGTGACTAGGGGTTTAGGGCAGATCATCAGCACGCGTTTGATTTGCTTAGTCCGCAGCAGCAAGCGAATGGCCGTGATCGCCTGCATCGTTTTCCCAAGCCCCATTTCGTCCGCCAAAATGGCGCTGTGGCGAGGAAACAGAAACGCGATTCCAGCGTACTGGAAATGAAACGGCTGGAATGGAAACGTCATCTCGCGGCCCGACAGCAGGGTCTCGAGTGGCGGTTGCAGCAAGTAGAACAGGCGATCTTGCAGTTTGATCACATCGCTGGGCGGTTTAATCCGTGTGTGTTTCTGCCGATCCGGCGTGGCGTTGTCGCCGGGCGACGGTTTCTCGTCGGCATGATTTTTTTTGTCGGCAAGCGCAACGTCGTCGTCTTCGGTGTCTCCGAAGAACAGGCTGGTGGTCTTTATCCGTCGCGGCTTTTTGAACGCCACCGAGACCACGGGCGTGTCTTCGGTTTCGACGTCTGCTTGCGCGGCGTCCCACGATTGCAAGATCGGCGCCGTCGAGGCGGGAATCAGTTGGTTCCAATCGATATTCAAAACTCGGTCCTTCGAGGTTTGCTTTTTCGCGGCCCACCAGTGTGTTCCGGATGCTACTTGGCGACCGCTTGAGCTTCCGAGATCGCTTCGCGGATTCGCTCGAGCGGTTCGTCAATCGGGAGCGTTCGAGTGAATTGCTGGCAGAGATCCTGCATGGGTTCGGTCGGTTCACCAAAAAATGAATGGAACCATAGCCGACGATCGTTCAGCTTAAAATGGTTCAAGTCGATCCGATTCTCGATCGTTTGGGGCTCGCTCGGCAGCAGCAACACCGGGACGTCTACCGTCTCACTGAGCGGCAGCATGTCGACTTGATCGGTGACGTAAGCGCTGGGCTGAGTCCGTGCCTTTTCGATCAACGATGCCCCGATCTGGTCGCAGAACAAAAAATTCTGGTACGTGCCACCGTACAGAATCTTCTGAGCGCGATTAACTTTTACGGGAGAAGTGCAATGGAACTCGACCGGGCGTCCGTGCGAGTTAACGACCAAGAGTCCGCCACTGAAACCTAGGTCGGGTGTCTCGACGACGGTGATGAATCCCAGTCGCGATTCGGATTGTGAAGCTGATTGAATCAAGGGTGTCTAGCGGAGTTGTTTTTTTAGCGAGTCTAGTTTTGCAAGTTGAGCCGAATCATGTCCGTCGTCCCACAAGCGATTGAGGGCACGAGAACCTTCCGGGCAGTTGGTACGTACTACCTGCTCGCGCAGAACGCGCGGCTCTGTCAAGCACTAAAATTTGATTTGCTGGAAACGGCGGCCAGAATAAAGTTGGCTCGTTTCCAGAAGTCTTGTTAACGGCAACCGTTTTGTTTGTTGGGAAACGAGTCGCCTTAATCACAATGATGTAGACAGGTTAGCGGTCGGCAGTACGGCAAGTCCGGGCTCCAATCGGCTATCGACGACGTAAAAACGAAGTCTTTAAGGTGTCGCAGTCGCGTGCCGGACGCGTTTCAGTCGTAATTATCGGCACAGGTCGGCGAGGTGGATGGCGATGCCAAGCTTTGCAGGTCGATTCGCATTTTCGTCTCGTGGAATTTGCATTTTTGGAATTCAACCCTCACATGAAACGCAAACTCTCGACACTGCTAATGCCGCTGGTATACTGGTCCGCTGGTCAACGAAAAACCTTGGAGTTTCACCCATGAATAGCGATTCGCATGATATTTCCCCCGTCTTCCGAATTGATGTGACGCAAAGTGCTAGCGAGTCGCAGTTGAATCACTCGACACAAGATACCCAGTCCGAAATGGTTGCCTTAATGCACCAATTGGTCATGGGACAAGACCGCCAGAATGAGTTGCTGGAGGAAATCGTCGACCAAATGGGTGCCCAGCAGCGTCAGCGTTCATCAGAGCTTGGGCAGTGGAAGGAAGCGAATCCACTGTTGGCCCGCCGTTGTCGTGCGGCCGCCGAGGCTCTGTCTAAGATTCAGACCGAGTTCCTGCATGGGTTGACCGTTGAGGTAAACGATAACCATGAGGATATGGCGGACAGTGATTACATGTTGAACGAATTTGTGGATCGTTACGGCCCACGTCTCGCTCACATGAACGGTGTGCTTCAACTGTTATCCCAACTCGGAAGTGCTCAGCCGCAACCGGTCGAAGTCGAGTAGACGATTGGTCACCTTAGAACTTCGTTCAACGAACTTAATCCTTTGGCAATCACCGCCAAAGGATTTTTTGTGCGCCGACGGTAAAGTTCGTCTGTTCGAGTGATTGAATATACGGCTTCGGTGTTGTCAGCTTTTCGGCGATGTTTTGGTCCTCAGCCTTCGGAGATTCAATCCATGTCCCAATCATCGTCACCTGTTTGTCTGATTACCGGTGGATCGAGTGGTATTGGGCTGGCTACCGCGAAACGCTTTGCGTCTGCCGGCTATCAGGTTGCCATTTGCGGCCGTGACGAAGCCAAATTGGCCAATGCGGCCGCCGAGATCGATCGCTCGTCGGCCACGGTGGACCGCTCGCTAACAACTTGGACGCGTTGCTGTGATCTCGTCGATGTCGAGCAAGCAAAATCGCTCGCCACGTCGCTGCTGGTGGAATTGGGTCGTGTGGACGTGCTGGTGAACAACGCCGCGCTGGCACCACTGGCCGCCTTGGAGGAGGTAACGCCCGAGTCCTTCGAATCAACGATTAACGTGAACCACCGTAGCGTGTTTTACTTGACTCAAGCCGTTTGGCGGGCCATGAAAGAGCGTCCCAGCACTGACGTGGCGGCGACGATCGTTAATGTTTCATCGATGGCCGCGGTTGACCCTTTCCCCGGATTTAGCATCTACGGCGCGAGTAAAGCGTGGATCGAATTGCTGACCCAAGCGTTATCCACCGAAGGAAGTGAGCACGGAATTCGCGTTTGCGCGGTTCGGCCCGGGGCGGTTGAGACACCGTTGTTGCGGGGCCTGTTCCCGGACTTTCCCGCCGGGGATTGTGTATCGCCCGACGACGTGGCGGAAGTTATTTGGGGCTGCGTTGAGAATCCTGATCAATTTCCAAGCGGTCAAGCGTTCACGATCAATGGCTCGCCGTCGAGTTAAACACTTTTGATCAAAAGTCATCGTTCATGATCCGAGTCTCGCGTGAAATTCGATTTGCTCTGCTTCCGCCCGGTCAGTTTTCTGACCAGAAGCCGGTGAACTCGTGGGCCGGCGGGCCAGGCACCAATTGTTTGGTCCCTCGCGTGCGTTTGCGTGTGGAAGTCGTGGGGCCGATCGATCCGACGACCGGCTACCTGTGCAATATCAAACTGCTCGACACGCTGTTGCGTGATGCGGTGGCCGCGACAGTAAACAATCCGTCGGGGGATGCCCAATCCGATCCCTGGACCGCTGAATCGTTGCTCGCCAGAGTTTCCCAGCAATGCGATTCGCGGTGGAATCACCCGGCGCAAATCATTGGGCTTGAGCTAGACCTTTCCGAGTTTTTGACGTACCGACTTGTTACCGGAGCCCCGGCTATGATTTCGATGACCGAACAGTTTGAATTCTCGGCAGCCCATCGATTGCACTGCGACCAGCTGACCGACGAAGAAAACCAGCAGGTCTTCGGGAAGTGCAATCATCCCAACGGGCATGGTCACAACTACGTCGTCGAAGTGACGGTTAGTCGCGATCAGCCGGATGCAGGTCAGCCCGTAATCGACCTGCCGACTTTTGAGGCCACGGTCAATCGATTGGTGATCGATCGCTTGGACCACAAGCATTTGAACTTAGACGAGCCACACTTCGCAAATTTAAATCCGACGGTTGAGAACATTGCCGCCGCGATCCACGGTTGGCTGGACGGGCAATTTGGCGATGCGAACCTCGCCCGCGTGCGCGTCTACGAGACCCCGAAAACCTGGGCTGAGTTTCCGGCGGGACTCTAGGGACCGGACTCAAACGTATGTTCTCTTACGCGCTGTCTTGCTGCGTCTAAGACGGTCTAGCACCGGTTAGCTTTTTTCGTACATCGGCGACAATTTGTTCTGGCACAAACTTGGCCAATTGTTCGTCGGTAGCCAAAGGTGTGATTTGTTTAATCAGCGAACTGCTCACGTGAGCGTAATTTGCGTCCGCCATCAGGAAGATCGTTTCGAGGTCCTCGTCCAGTCGGCGGTTGGCCATGGTCATGGTGAACTCGCCGGCGATGTCGGTCAGCGGTCGCACGCCGCGGATCATAAACCGCGTGTCGCAAGAGCGCACGAAATCGACGGCGAGTCCCTCGAAGCAGTGAACTTTGACGTTGGGTAGGTCGGCCGTGCAGCGAACGACCAGCTCTTTTCGCTCGTCCGGTTCGAACAAACCACTTTTCTCACTGTTGATTCCGATCCCGACGACCAGCGTTTCCACCAGCCGGCTGCTGCGCTGGATAACGTTCAAGTGTCCAAGTGTGATCGGATCAAATGAGCCCGTGTAAACGGCCGTCTTCATGGGTAGGTTCCTTGTTTTGCAAAGTCCGGTCGGCCCGTTGAGCCGTTGCTGGGCCAGCGGATTCGACTAGCCAAAACCACTATAAGCCATACAGGTGACCCATGTGGCGGCGAAATCGCCAACCTTCGGCCCGTTGTCGATAGGAAAGTAGCGAAGTGGCCAAGTCGCCGTGGTCACGTGACTAGGCCGACTGAGGAACGGCGGGATCGCCTGCGGGGTGATCCCAGACTAGCCCCGTCGTGACATCGAGCGATGCCCAACTATACTATCGCGAACGATTTCCGGGCAGCCGTGCGTGCTGACCGTTGTGCCGACTTTGGGCTGCCCGTTTATCTAGCCAACCCCGTCGCTGTTTACCCACGCTGAAGGAAAATTGCTGTGCCGAAAGGGCTTTGCATCATTGCGCTGACGATCTCGATCATCGTGTTCGCGCTTTTTCTGATGGATCTGATCATGGGTCTCTCGGGCATGCAGCATCTTGCGCCGTTCAAGTACGCGAACATGACGTTCGATATCGTCTCGATCGTGTGCTCGGCGATTTTGGCCGTGATGAGCTGGTTCACGCTCCGCGAGCAAGTTTGATTAACCGGTTTGGGCAGCCGCTGAATCACTAAACCGTGATTCGCTCATTCGCCTCGTGCACTGAGAATCGCGCTGATGATTCCGTTCATGTTGTACTCGCTGGCCTCGGCCGCGGGAGCGTAACCGTTGTCGCGCAAGACGCTCGATGTGGTAGGGCTAATACTGACGATCTTGGTTTGTTTGAGTGAATCGCCGAACAGCTGGATCAGCGAATTAGCGATCGCCGAACTGGTTGCCGTAACCCAATCGATCTCACCGTCTGCCATCGCTTGCACGGATGCAGCCGATGTCGTCTGCCGATCGATACTGCGATAGGCAACGACCTGTTCGAAATCGAGATCCGCCTGGGCGAGTCGCGTCGGCAACAAATCGCTGCCTCGGTTGGCTCGGACGATCAGGATCCGGCCGCGTGCGTGTTCTTGGATCAGGAAATTGGCGATGGCGGTACTGTCGGAGTTCCCCGGTGCCTTTTGTGAGGGCACGCCCAAATTTGACAGAATTTCCGCCGTGCCACTGCCGATACTGACCACTTCCAACTTGGCGAGGTTATCCGCTTGGCCGATTTCGGTAGCTCGACCGATGAATGAACGGGCACCGTTGACACTAACGAAAACCAAGGTCGCAAACTCGCCAGCCGCGATTCGCTCGATGGACCGATCGACTGCCAACCAATCGTTTGGCGGCACAATTTCGATCATCGGCTCGGTTTGCACCTCGGCTCCCAGCCGTCGCAGAGGCTCGGCCAGCGATTCGGCTTGGTGCTCAGGCCGGGTGACCATCACGGTCAGGCCGGCCAGTGGTTGGTTGAAATCGTCGTTCGTCACGCGGGTTTCCAAGAGGTTGGTGGGCCGTGGGCGGCCAGAAACTGTCGCCAATCGGGGCCCCAGAGACGAAAATCGGCCTGAAAGTCGAGAAATTAGCGGTGGACAGTGCTGGCTACAGTTGCCATATTGTTGGGCCGCCGAAAAAGGTCAAAAAAGCACGACGGGCAATTTGGAGCGCCGTCACCCAAGCAATCAGATTCAAATAAGTATTTTCGAAGATGCCAAATAACGCCAGTACCGCGAAACGCCTCCGTCAGACCAAAGTCCGCACCGAGCGTAATAAGTCGATCAAGTCAGCGATGAAGACCCAGATGAAGAAGGTTTTGGCCGCGGCAGCAGAAGGCGATGTGGCTACCGCAGAAGCAGAGTACAAGCTGGCGGCGAAGAAGATCGATCGGGCCGGATCCAAAAAGGTCATCCACGCGAACAAGGCAGGCCGAGCGAAATCGCGATTGCAGCGAGCCATCAAAGCCGCCAAGAGCGCTTAGAAAGAGCGTCTAGAGAGATCGCCCAGAAAACGATCGCTTAGACAATCGGAGAGGCGAAAGCCAACAACCGAACACCACCTCGACCGGCGGCCCGTGATTTATCACGGGTCGTTTTTTTGTGCCATCCGTTGTTGCCAGCGCGGCCGATCGAGCGATTCGTCTATCGCCGGCCCTTTTTCTTGCGACCGGCTTTTTTCTTTTTCGCCTTCTTTACCGGCTTGCCGGCTGCCGCCCCGCGGCGTCCTGCACCTGACGTCTTGCGTTTGGCCTTTTCATTTTTCTTCGTGGTCTTCTTCTTGGCCGGTTTCCTTCCCGTAGATTTTCGCTTGGTGTCCTTCTTCGGCTTCCGTTTCTTGCCTGGTCCGATTACGGTGCCCTTACGCCGAGGCGTCGTCGACTCGCTTGGCGTACTGGTTGATTTGTCGCGCGATCTGTTCGTGCCCTCGGTGTCTTTTGCCCTCGATTTCTTTTTCAGCGGCTTCTTTTTTCGAGCGGTTTTCTTTTTGCGCGAGCCGCCGCCTTCGACGGCTTGGCGGAGGCCCTTGAGTTCCGCAGTGGTTAGCTCGCGATGAGCCCCGACGGGTAGGTCACCCAGTTTCAGTGGACCGATCGCGACGCGGCGGAGCGTCCGAACCTTGTGGCCAATTCGGGCCAGCAGGCGCCGGATCTCGCGGTTGCGGCCCTCGTCGAGGATGATCTCCAGCCAGGTCGTTGCCTTTTGAGTTTTAACGAACTTCACCTGAACGGCTTTTGCCTTCACCGCTTTGTGCTTGCCTTCGGCGGCCAAGTACATGCCTTCTTCCAGTTGCCGCAGAGCAGACCGGGCGGGAACGCCATCGACTTGGACAAGGTATTTTTTATCGATGCCGTAGCGAGGATGGGTCAAACGGTTCGCAAGTTCGCCGTCGTTGGTGACCAAGATCATGCCTTCGCTGGATTGGTCCAAGCGGCCGACGTTGTAGACCCGCAAGTTGGTCTTGATCAGATCGATCACCCGTAATCGTCCGGAGGGATCGCTGGCGGTCGACACGATGCCCGGTGGCTTGTTGAGCATGAAGTACTGCAGCCGCTGGATTTTTAGCTTCTCACCATCAACGGTGATTTTCTGCGTCTGCGGATCAACTTTGCTGCCAAGGGCTACGACGACTCGGCCGTCGACTTCGACCCGCCCCTCTTCGATAATGACCTCGCACTCACGTCGGCTTCCGACACCGGCAGAGGCCATGACACGTTGCAAACGCTGGGGTCCACTCAGCCCGGCGGGTTTGCTCGCCGGCTTTTTCTTCGACGTTTTGCTCTGAGAGGGCTTTGCGCGGTTGGTTTTCTTTTTGGCCATAATTTCGATCGGTGGGCGGTGCTCATTTTCAACCCGACAGTCTAAACCAAGCCATGGGCCAGTACAGTGTCCCCGCGGGGCCCCGGGATTGGGCTCGCCAGGCGGAGACGAGGCAGCGAGGGCATTTTCGAGCGGAATAGGCAGGCGTGGTTGCAGTAATTTGGTAGGATTCTAATTCTCCGCTAGAGTAAGGGCGGATGCACAAGGGTCGTTGCTTATCCGATTGAGTGAACAGTTTTGACCGTCACGCCACAACAATTAGCTCAGCTTGAGCGCACGATGGACTCGATCGGCTACCAACAGTTGATCGACTGTCTCCAGCTCCGTGTCTTTTGGAAGGATCGGGACGCCGTTTTTCTGGGTTGCAACCGACTTTTTGCAGAAGAATCCATGATTACGGTCGACGAAATTCGGGGGATGACGGATTTTGATTTTCCGTGGAAACGCGCCGACGCCGAGTTGTATCGGAAGGTTGATCGCGAGGTAATGGACAGTGATCAAGCGAAGTACAACATCATCGAGCCTCAAATCCAAAAAGATGGATCGGAGGTCTGGCTAGAGACCACAAAAGTCCCATTGCATGACAGTAAAGGCGCGGTGATTGGGGTGTTTTGCTGTTACGACATCGTGACCGAACGAGTCCAATCAGATCGGGGAAACGCGAGCTATCGGCAGCACTTAGAAATGCTCGTCGAAGAGCAAACGTTGCAGCGACAACAGCTGGAAAAATTGATCCCCGAGGCACAGAAGACAGAGTCGCTGCGACTGATGGCGAGTGGAATCTCGCATGACTTCAATAACATGCTCGCCGCGATCATGGCACTTGCGGAGAGCATTCAGGTGTCGGCCAATGAACCCGCGGCCGTGCGGCAGATCGGTCAAAAGATCGTTTCGTCTTGTCAGGTCGCCGCTGAATTGTGCGGGCAACTGTCAGTCTTTAGCGGCAACGTGTTGGAAAAAGAGCGACACGTCAACCTGAACGCACTGGTCGAGCAAATGTTGCCCTTGTTATCAGCCAGCCTTAAGTCGCAAGCCAAACTTGACGTTTCACTATCGCCCGAAAGTCCTATTTGCCGTGGGGTCACGTCGAAGATTCAACAAATTATTTTGAACCTTGTCGTCAACGCTTCCGAGGCGACTCCGGCCGGCGGAGAAATCAAGCTGCGAACAGGAGTCGAGGAGTGTTCGAGCCTGCGGTTGGACATTGCCAGACTAAATTGCTCGACAGGCAGTGGCCGGTATTCGTTCGTGGAAATCACGGATTCGGGCCGCGGGATATCGGCCGAGGCACAAAAGCGAATATTCGATCCGTTTTACACGACCGGAAAACTAGGGCGGGGCTTGGGGTTGGCTGCCGTCAGCGGAATCGTCGCGGCGCTTCAGGGGGCAATTGAGTTGGTTACGGATGTGGGCCAAGGGACGACGTTTCGAGTCCTATTGCCGTCAGTGCCGCCCGAAGCCGATGAAGGTGGAGCAACGGTAAGTCAGGCCAGTTTGGAACATCAGCCAACTGTGATGCTCGTCGACGACAACGAAGGTTTCGTGGAAGCGCTGACCTACTTGCTGACGTCCCAGAAGTGTCGCGTACTCGCTCACCAACGAGGAAGGCCTGCGATCGAAGAGTTCCGAGGCTGCGTCGACGAGGTCGATGCGGTCGTGTTGGATATCCAAATGCCGGAAATGGACGGACTCGCGGTGATGCGAGAATTGCGAGCGCTCAAACCGGAACTCGCGATAGTGGTCATTACAGGTTGCGTCGAGCAACATTCGCGCCAGGAGCTTCGCGAAATGACTAACGTTTTTTTACTTGAGAAACCGTTTCCGCTTGGTGCACTGACAGAGATTCTGGCCAAGATCATGCCTCCGCGGAAAATTGATTGACCGATGGCATGGTTTCAACTGCCGGCATCGTTTCAACAATCAACCAATCGCTATCGTTGCAACGGTGAGAACAAGGTTGGCTGAGTCGTCGAGGGAGCGGCCTCGTTCAGTCGTTGCTGAATGTTTCTTAAGATCAATTGCTCTAAGGAGACATCGCGGCCCATGGGAATCCAGCCGGTGCGAGGAACGCCCAGCCACGGGTTGCGACGATCCACGTCCAACGCGTTGTCGTGACGAATCGTGGGCGTGCTGACCGCCGCACCAATCGGTTGCTCTAGGTCCTCGAGTTCTTTGAAGACTTTGACGTCGATTGCGTAGCTATTGCCTGTCGGGATCACACGTACTTTGGCGAAGCGGCGAACCGTTTGTAGTGTCGCATGGGCTTTCTCGAAACCGGGTGTGGAATCTTTGTGCCAAGGCTCAAGCACCGTGGAACCGATCTTTGGATGCGTTTCGATCCAGCCCTCGGTCATCACCGCGTCGATCACTCGGATTCGTTCCTCGCGATAGATCCGAAAATAGTCATCCAGCTGATCGCTAATCTGATCCATCACAAACCAACGGTCCATCATCGGCACGATCAATGGGTTGGCGACCTGGGGCTTACCACCAAGGTTGGGCGCGTTGGCGTTCAGTGCGTAACGCCGACAGCCCAGCGACAGCAAAACGGTTGTGGCAATCACCAGCAAGGTTGCGGTTGTCGCGGTTCGATTTGATCCTAGAGAGCCAAGCATGAGGGGACTCTGGAAGAATCGCGGCCAGCCAGCAAGATCGGTTGGTGCTGGTTTTTGGTGCTAGCGTGGCCGACTCCTGACAACCCGTTTGTTTTACCTGACAATTCGAAGCGTCGATTGCCGTTTGATCGGGACGGCGTTTGATAAAAACCGGACGACAAACCGAGAATTGCTTTAGCCGTAGCTGAGACAGTGGTACCTTAGAGTGCTGAAGCGACTACGTCCTCCACAACGCAACATTTAAGAGGAACGGCCTATGACATCCCACTGTTTGCAGCTCGCTTTTACTCCCCTGGCGAAGCGTTAGCCCGGCGACCTGCGACCGTCGTTCGCAACGAACGGCAATTTGAGCACCACCTCTTGAGCACCCTCGTTTTCGATTTGTCGAAGTCGCGGGTGTTTTCGTTTTCGTCTCAAGCTGTTGCCGTTGCAATCGCACGCGATCGTTTGCTATCTGCTGATGTCCGTCAGTTCGATACAATCGCTGCTTCCTAGATCGCGACCGATTGATTTCACCGATGCCCGAACAGCCAGAGAGCCTTAGCCGCAATTACGATCGCGCCGCTTGGTTTTACGAAAAAAGCGCGAAGATTTACTCGACGAACCAGATCCGCGCGAGTAAGCGGTTTCAAATTCAGTTCATCAAACCGGGCGACAAGGTCATCTATTTGGGAGCCGGTGCTGGCGAAGACGCGGTGATGGCCGCGCGGGCGGGGGCGATTGTGACGTGCATCGATATCTCGCAGGGGATGCTGGACCGAGTCCAAAGGCGATTTGATGCAGAGGGGCTTTCCGTCGAGCTAATCTGCGGCGACGCGTACGAGCACGATCGATTGGGGCACTACGACATCTGTGCCGCCAATTATTTTTTAAACATCTTCCGACGCGCGGACATGCAAAAGATGATGGCGTTTTCGGCGACGCTCGTGCGGCCGGGTGGTTTGTACTTGATTGCCGATGTCGCCAGATCGCAAGGGAACATTCTCTCGCAGGCATTTAACATCGTTTACCTCAAGGCTGCGATGTTGTCATTTTGGACGCTGGGGTTGGTCCCGCTGCACGAGAACTACGACTATCCGGCGTTTTTTGAAGCGGCCGGATTGGAGTTGCAGCAGGTCGAGTACTTTCGCTTTGCCAAGAAAGGCCCGGTGCTGTTTCAAAGTATCGTGGCGACCAAGTTAGCGGACTAGAGTCTTGCGAGGGCATTTTTCTCGATCGGGACGGTCGCATGCCGAACACCGAAAACCGGAAACCAAACTCAAAACTTATGCCTTAGCTCCATTCGCACGCCATTGATATCCTCCGCATTGCGGCGGAAGCCTACCATCGCGTCGGATCGGAAAATGATCGCGTTGGTCAGCGGTAGTTGATAGCGAACGGCCAAACCGTATTGGTCTCCTGCGGCGTTGCGGTTCACTCCGTCGCCCATGACGCCCAGCATTGCCGTCTCAACGACCAGCTGTTGCGAAAAATCGTTGGGCATTAGGTTCAAACCGAGTGCCATGCCGAACGTTTCGTTGGCGGTGTCGTCGAGAGTCGGATAGCCGGTCATCCCGTCCGATTCGAATAGAATCCCCGTGTTGCGAAGCACTCCGCCCGCCACTGCCGCTCGGGCCGCTGATTGGGGGCGACCAAAGCCAGCAAAGAAATTGAAGTAAGGCACGACTGTCGACGGGGCACCCGTAATTAACGAGTTCTCGGACAGCAGCAGAACGCCGTCGGCCGTGTCGAGCCCGCCGCTTTGGCCCGCGTTGGCGATGACGCGAGTCGAATTGGAAATCAACCGGCCATAGCGACGGCTGAATCCGATTCCGATGTTGTGGTAGCTCAAATCGCTACCTGTTCGGTCTTCGAGGAAGGCGTAGTCGATTTCCCAGTAGCCGTTATTCGCTTCGATAAACGAGGCCATTCCGTACATCTTATAGCGGCTGTCGTCACCCGCATTGGCAGGTGTTGTAATTTGGTCGAAGCCTGCGAAGAACGTGATGTCCATATTCGAAATGTCGAACCGCGGACTGTTGCGAGCCGGAAGCGTTGCCGCGACCCCCAGAAACGCGTCCTCCATCCAGATTCCGTTCTGCAGCAGCATTGGAATCACGCCGACGGTGAAGGGCAAGTCAAACGGCAGCGTTTTTCCGATCGCGCCACCGACCAATGCGCCGAGGTCGCCCTCGAAGTATCCGAAATCGATGTTTGCATCGAATTCGCTTTGGAAGCGATCTTCGTCCAGCAAGTAACCCGTGTTGCGAACACCGTCATCCAGCGGCGACATGAACATGTGAAAACGCTCGGTGCCGGTCAGTTTTAAGTCGAAGTCCAGATTGGCTTCGACGGCAGTCCGCGTCGTGCTGTTATTGCCCAGATTGTTCGACGCGATCGCGGAACGGTAATCTCCGAACAAGAGAAACTGCGGGGTCACATTGTTGTGATGCCCCAGAATCGAGGAACCCGGGCTCAGTTGGCCCAATTGGTACCACGGCCGGCCTAGTTCGATCAGTGGCCGCTGGTTGGCGTTGAGCGTTTTGCCTTCGTAGATTTGCATCTCGTTCCATACGTCCACCGGCTGCCACGGGTCGATCGGGTCAGGCGCAAAATCGGATTGGTAAGTTTCGCTGCGCCAGGCTCGTCGATCGACGACGGGTGTGTCATCGTGCCAGTGATCGCCCAGCTGAGGCTGCGCCGCAAGCTTATAGTTATCGGCACTCGCCAACACACCCGGCGCTTTTGTCTTCGGCGCGGTGGCGGTCGGTTGGGTGCCGGAGCCGGACTTTTTGCCGGGAAGCGAAGGCAGCTTGACGGATTTTTGCGTGGAGGCAAATTGAAACGGTTGCTGGATTGATGGTTGACGTCCCGCTGGAGCACGGAAGTCGTTCGACCCATCGGTGGGGACGAAAGTGAGCGGTTGGCTCGGCGTTGGCTGGGCCGCGGGGGAAGATGTTTCACTCGGCGGCAGCAATTCGATGACCGATTTTTCGGTCGGAGTATTCTTGGAGTGGACAGGCAAGAGGTCCGGTCCGCGCCGCGTGGCGGGCGAGTCGTAGGACGCTTGAGACAATTTCGCTTCAGAGTCGCTTTCGCCCGCGCGCCCTTCCTGCGAGCGTTCGCGTTGGATTTCACCGATTCGATTAACTTGCGGCAGGGAGTTTTTCGTCGGCAGGCCGGTTGCTTCTGCCGATACGTTTTCCTTGTTTTGTCCCTGTCGGTCCATCGCGGCCCGAGTCGCCCGCCCGCCCGCGTTTGAGCTTGTCTTGTCGAACTCCTGTGAGGTGCTCGATTCAGCGTTTGCGATCGGGGCGCGGCTGGCGCGTACGATTTTGTTTCCGCGTTTTTCGGTCGTTGGTACAACGGTAGACTGCCAGGTGATCGACTCTTGCGCGGCCGCTTGCTCGAACGTTGCTGTCATCGCAGCAGCCAACGCCATGCCGAGGGCAAGTGCGGAGAACTTCAAATTGTGCGAATGCTTAGGCATGGGTGTCGGTGGCAAATCGCTAGTGAACTTCAAAGGTGACTGTGCTGGTGTGGAAGTCAGCGATCCACTCATTCATCATGCGTTCCATCTCGGGCGTTGCGTCGCAAAATCGCATGAAGTAGATCGGTTCCGCTCGGCTACGCATCCGAACTGACATGCGATACAAGCCGGGCTGTTGCATCAGACGAGCAGGAACAACGAACTTCGCGTTGCGCGAGCCGAGGGCCGGGATGCTGTGACCTTCCATTCGAATGAACGGTGGGTGGTTAAGCACCGTCACCGGGACCTGAGCCGGACGGAGGAACGGCAGTTGGTCAAAGTCGACATTGATCGGCAGGTACATCTCGCGATCGGTGCCTTTGACGTTCGTCGTCAGGAACTTCGTTTGCAAGTTAAACAGCTGAGTGTCCAGCGGTGCTTTGCGAGCCAGCACGTCCAGTGAATGGTTGTCGCAAAGGTCTCCGTTGGAGTCGACGTAGCCGGTTTCCCACAATCGCTGTCCACTTGGGCCGATCAAGACCACGTTCATCCACAGCTGTGGCTGGGCTCCGAGTGAACCGCTTGGCATGTTGTGGCCTTTGCTGATGTTGCTCAGGCAGTAACGAAACTTGAGCGGTTGTCCGGTCGCGGGTGTGTCGTAAAAGAATGGACCGTCTAGTTTCGAACCGTTCTCAAGAACCTGCCGGCGCAGATCGCGTTTGTATTCCAGTTTCTTCAAATTGGCATCCACGATCTCACGAGCGTCCATGCGATCGTCGACCTCCGACCAGACTGGCGGGAAGGTTGTGTGGAATTTGCCTTCGTCCAGTGCATCTTCGAACGCTTCGGTGCCCCAGCCGCCGCGCCAATCGAACTGCAGCCACTCGTTCACCGTCCAGCGATCGGCCTTTAAGTTGTCGGGGAAGACGCCCGGATGAGCGATCGAGTAACCGGGGCCGTAGAAAGTGTGGTTGCTGTGTTTTCGCTCAGCATTAACGACCTTGTCGTTGACGACGGCCGCCGGACCAATCGAATAACCTTCATCGACGCCCGGCACCTTGCCCATGTGACAATCCTGGCAAGAGATACCCTCGCGACACGCTGGCGAAGCACGATACTGATCCCAGACGACCTCTAGCTTGATCCCGGGCTGGACGGCGACCTGATGGCAGGACATGCAGAACGTGGATTCGCTCAGTTCTTCAAACTGAATCGCACGCCGGTGCATAACTTGACCCTGCTTCTTTGAGCTAGGATCAGTTTTGATCTTAAAGAAATCGCTGTACTTATGAGCGATCGCGCCGCCCTTGCCGTCACTGGCACCATAGACCGGTTCGTCAAGGCCACCGGGCTCCATGCGACGCTCGCCATTCGTTTTGGTGAACGGCGTGTTGACTCGGTGGCATGCAACACAGGTCACACCTTCGCGAAACACACGCGGACCATCCCAGATCGGCTGGTCGCGACGCAAGCCCATGGTGGTTGCCACCGGAGCATGACAGCGAAGGCAGAAATAGCCCAGCGTTCCCTGTGCAAGCTTGTTAATCTTGTTTTCGAACTTGTGGAACATCGGCGAGATCGATGCGTAGGCGTGGCTGCTGGTCGCCCACTCCTCGTACAGCTGTTTGTGGCACGTCGCACAGTCTTTAGCGGACGGGAACGCCGAACGCGAGTAGATCTCTAGGTGTGGGTCTTCGCCCGAGGCCTTGGCTTCTTCGCCCAGCTTCGTCAGTTCCGCCTTGGCGGCTGGTGAAGCGTGCGGGTTTGGCAGTGCCGCCATTCGCGACAAGGGTGCAGTAACGGGGTTTGCGTTGGGCATCTGTCCAGAGGTGATCGGAGTGACGGCAGATGCTTGAGCGACCATCTCGGCGGGCAGGCGATCACGCGCGGGCACGACCGAGGATAGGTCCAGCCCGGGCAGCTCACTGGTGCACATCGGCGGTAGGTCTTGGAGCGTCGCGACTTGATCGGGCGTCAGGTTGGCGACAGCTGCAGAAATAGGCTCGGCGGACGTTTTGGCCGCAGCGGGCATGTTGGCGACGGCGTCGGAGAATTTTTCGCTGGCCAACAGTTCAGCCAGTGGATAGCGTCCGGCTGGAGTCCTACCCGCGGCCTTGTTGGGGCCATCGAGAGGTTGGACGTAACTCACCTGTTGAACGGTTGCTGCGGGTTCTGACCCATGGACGACTGCGGTGGCTGGAAGACTGGGCAGCCGTGTGATCTGGTGTTCATTGCTAGCGGATTCTGGGTCGCGCGAGGGCTCAGGGGGGTGTGTCGTGCTTGATGCGACGGCTTTGGATGGGGCAATCCGCTTTTGTCCGGTGGGCTGATTCCCGGATTTGGGCGATGAAAGTCCCCAGCCAACGGCAAGCGTCGCGACGGCGAGGACCGCGAGGATCAGTGTGTGAGACCGTGTGCGCATTGTGGCCGCAAGGGTTTTACAATCGGTAAAGTTTGCCTAGACGGATCCTTCTTCGGCCTCGAGTTGCGGCCTTGTGCACGGTTTTTCAATTTTGATAGCCAATATCCACCAAAATGGGTGAAAAAACGTGCGATGCTGGGGTTAACCAGCCTCACGATTGTCTCGCTCCGCCCGTAACTCAAATTCTGTTCGGCCGCCGGTGAGTGGCTCGTTTTGCGACGGTGCGACCGCAAATTGACGTCGCACCCGATCCGCCAAGTCGTCGATTTCTAAAACTCTGAACGACTTCTGCTGCTGGGTCAGATGAGCCTCATAAAACACTCGATTTCTGACGAAATTGGGCCTTGTGAAGTTTGCCCGGCAATCCATATACTGTTGGGCTTCCAAAATCGAGAAAAATTTTCAAAAGAGCACCCTGCGATGAAGGTCCGCGCAAGCGTCAAACGAATCTGTGAGAACTGCAAAGTCGTGAAGCGACGAGGCAAGGTCTACGTCATTTGCACCAATCCTAGGCACAAGCAGCGGCAGGGCTAGTCAGTCTGGGCGACGCGTCGGTTCGTGCCGAACCCGGCGGCTTTTAGTTGGCGTTGGAGTGTTTTCCGTGCCGGCGGCCATTTGAGCGTGGCGATTCATTGCATTAAACGCACACAATTACACAAGTTTTATAGCGGCCCGATTGAACCGGGCTTGGAGAAATTCAGATGCCACGTTTGTTGGGTGTTGATATTCCGAACGATCGCAAAGCGGTCATCTCGCTGACGTATCTTTACGGTGTTGGTAACCAAACCGCTCGTGATCTATGCCACAAGGCTGGCGTCGATCAGGACAAGCGGGCTCGTGATCTGACCGACGAAGAGATCAGCCGTATTACGGCGATCCTCGAACGTGACTACACGGTTGAAGGTCCGCTGCGTCGTCAGATTCAACAAAACATCGGTCGCTTGCGTGACATCAAGTGCTACCGAGGCATTCGTCATCGTGTTGGCTTGCCCGTCCGCGGCCAACGTACCAAAACAAACGCGCGTACGCGTAAAGGCCCTAAGAAAACCGTTGCCGGTAAGAAGGGTGTTAAGGACCTGAAGTAACGGGTCTGCCGCAGTCCGCTGCCATCGTGGTGGTGGGCTCAGTTAAATATTCATGGAGCGCGATCGCTCTTGTTGGAAACGTGTTCCGACCAGAACGAGATTTAAGCGTGCTTCGCCTTTTTCATTTTTAGGTTAATCAGTGGCCAAAACAAAAAAGAAACGCGTCCGTCGTAATGTGACTTACGGCATCGCCCACATCCAAGCGACGTTCAACAACACCACCGTGACCATTACCGACACCAAGGGCGAAACCCTTTGCTGGTCGAGTGCCGGGATTTGTGGTTTCAAAGGCAGTCGCAAGAGTACTCCGTTTGCCGGGCAAAGCGCTGCCCAGGATGCTGCGGAGAAAGCCATGAAATTTGGCGTCAAGGAAGTCGACGTACGCGTCAAAGGCCCCGGAAGTGGCCGCGAGAGTGCGATCACCGCACTGCAAGCCGCTGGATTAAACGTGAAGTCGATCGAAGACTGCACGCCGATCCCGCACAATGGTTGCCGCCCACGCAAAAAGCGTCGCGTCTAAGCGAGTCGTTTTTGCGGGTCAGGTAACTGGCACCAGCCACCTTTCCGATTTCTTCCCACATCCAGTTCTATCGAAGCCTTGCCCGTCGCCCCATATTAGACGGCGACGGCGGCCTTGCAGGAGAAACAACAGATGCATATTCGTTGGCGCGGACTCGAACTTCCCAGCATTGTAAACGTCGATCGCTCGACACTTAGCGGCACTTACGGCAAATTCACCGCCGAGCCGTTTGAGCGTGGATTTGGCATGACCGTTGGCAACAGCTTGCGACGCGTGTTGCTGTCCAGCTTGCAGGGCAGTGCGGTCACTCAATTGAAGATCCGTGGGGCAAACCACGAGTTTTCCTCGATCCAAGGCGTTTTAGAAGATGTTACCGACATCGTGCTGAACGTTAAATCGTTGATTGTCAAAAATCATACCGATCAGATGAAAGTCATCACGATCGAGAAAAACACCGCGGGCCCGGTGACCGGCCATGACATTCAAACCGGTGGCGAGGTTGACATTATCAATCCGGACCACACGCTTGTTACGCTGACAGAAGACATTCCATTCATGATGGAAATGGTTGTTGAAAATGGTCGTGGCTACGTTCCTTGTACGGAGCACAGCGGTCGTGACCACGAAATCGGGATCATTCCAATCGATGCGGTTTACAGCCCGGTTACTCGCGTGCGTTACGACGTCGAAGAAACTCGAGTTGGCCAGAAAACCAACTACGACAAGCTGACTCTGGAAGTTTGGACCAATGGTTCGGTTAACCCGCAAATGGCAATGGTCGAATCGGCCAAAATCCTGCGTAAGCACTTGAACCCGTTTGTGCAGTACGTCGAACTGGGTGCGGAAGTCCATGCTCAGCCACGCAGCCGCGGCGGAATTGATGCCGCTTTGGAAGCCAAGCTGTCGATGCCGATCTCGGAGTTGCGGTTCTCGGTGCGTGCTTCAAACTGCCTCGAGTACGATGCGATCAACACCGTCCGCGACTTGGTGAAGCGAAACGAAGACCAGCTCATGGAGATTCGAAATTTCGGTGAGACGACGCTGACTGAGATTCAGCAGGTCCTGACCGAGCTGGGTTTGCACCTGGGAATGAAAGTTCCAGATGCTCCGGTCATCAATTAACTTGATCGCTCAAACGTAGCGAACGAAAAGAATGCACACGGCGAACTCTCGCCAACGATAAAACCAATTTGGTGTAACGATGAGACACAAACGAAAAGGCCGACGCTTGGGCCGCAGCAGCAGCCACCGCGTCGCATTGATGCGTAACCTTGCCTCCGCTTTGTTCCTGACCGAGCGTGATGACATGATGTACGAAGGTCTGTATCAGGCCGACGGCAAGACGAAGGTCAATCCGCCTGCTCACAAAGGCCGCATTGTCACGACCATCCAAAAGGCCAAAGAGGTCAAGCCGTTGGTTGAGAAGTGCATTACGATCGCCTGCAAAGCGATCCCGCATGAGCGCGAGGCAGAAAAGTTTGGCACAACGGCCGAGCGAAACTCGTCCGAGTGGAAGCAATGGCGCGAGAGCGACAACCACGCCAAATGGGTCGCCGCGATGGCTCCCGCGGTGAACGCTCGCCGCCGTGTGTTCTCGATGCTTCGTGACAAAGAAGCTGTTTCGATCGTTTTTGATGAGGTTGCACCACGCTTTGAAGGTCGCCCGGGCGGTTACACTCGCGTGATGCGTCTGGCTCAGCCACGTCTGGGTGACAACGGCACGCGTGCGATTCTAGAGTTTGTTGGTAAGAACGACCGAGTCGCTGCGGCGACGGCGTCTCGTCCAGCTTTCGCCAATGACGAAGCAGCTCCAGCCGAGAAAGCGCCTGAGTCGGAAGCTGCGGCCAACGAAGAAGCCAAGCCCGAATCAGAAGCAGCGGTCGCAACGGCAGACGCTCCAGCCGAAGACTCCGCGGCAGACGAAACAGCCGAGAGCTAAGACGCTCGGTCGTCAATTTGAAAACAGAAAAAGCTGCCGGGTAACTGGCAGCTTTTTTCGTGGGTGTCCGTTTCTTGGCCGTCGGTTTTCGCGCTGGGAATCATCTATGCGCTCGGTGACGTTGCGGTTTGCTATTTTTCACGGTCTAGCGAGCTTCAGCGGCTAACGAGTGCAATTCGTTTTCGTTATGTTGCATTTTTCCCGTTGTTGCTTCCTTGTTGCTCTCAAACCGAGCTTAACCGCCATGCCTTCAACCGAAACCAAGTACTATCAACATCGCTTTGAGAATGTTGAGGACTACCTGCATCACCGATCGCCCTACCTGTTAGTTGACGCGATCGAGTCGATTGACGAGCGGTCCATTCAAGCCAGTAGCTTGGTCAAAGAGGATGCGTTTTACATCCAGGGCCACTTCCCCGGCGCGCCGATTTTGCCGGGCGCCATGATGCAGGAGTTGTCCACGCAAACGGCCGGAATATTGATCGCGGCAAACTTCAATCCGATGCAGGTCTACAACACTCACGACCCGCATTTTAATGAGTACGCTTTGGGCGTGCTGGTGAAAGTGAAACACGCTCGCTATCGCGGTTTCGCTCGTCCCGGTGAAACGTTGGCCGTGGATGTGCGATTGGAGGAAAAGGTTGGCGAAGTGTTTGACTTTGGGTGTACGATCCGAGTCGGTGAACGAAAGATCATGCAGAACCGGTTTCAACTAACAAACATGTTGTCGTCAACACTCCGCGGCTAGACGATCACTCAGATGAACCGTTTCGGCGGGTTTGTTTCGGCCAGCTTTATTCGGTCGCGGGGAAGGCTCCGATGCTGTGTCATTCCAGCCCACGCCATAAATACCATGATGCGATGGACGCGTAAGGCCGCCACGGTTCGGCGATGGCTTCGATTTCGCGAGCGTCGGGAAGACCTTCCAATTCGTAGGCGGAGGCGATTCCTTTTTGGATGCCCAAGTCGTCCACCGGCAGCACGTCCAGCCGGCCTAAAGAGAAGATCAAGAACATCTGAGCGGTCCAATTTCCAATGCCTTTGACTTGAGTCAACGCAGCGGTCACGTCTTGGTCGCTCATCCGAGATAGTTTCTTGATCTCCAACTGCTGCGAGTTCACATTCTCGCACAGGTCCAACAGGTAAGTCGCCTTCTGCCGCGAGATGCCAAGTTTGCGATACTCCTCAACGGCAATCTGACTCAGGCGTTCCGCGGACAACTTTTCTGGCGTGAGGGAGTCGGTCAGTCGGCCGAGGATCGTGCGAGCGGCGGCGGTTGAGATTTGCTGGCCCAAGATCGCTTTAACGAGCGCCCCGAATCGATCGCGATTGACTTTCAGCGTGCAAGGGCCAACTCGCTTAAGCAGCTTCTTCATCACCGGATCGGATTTTTGCAAATGCAGCCGAGCGGCCTTGAGATGCTGAGCAGAAAAAGACATGAGGTGGAATGCGGAGGTCGGAATGGGGAATGCGGAACGGAAGGTCACCGGATATGATGGAGGAATGAACGAGTCCGATACCCAACGAACTGACTTAGGGAAACGAACCGAATTTCAGAGGCTGGGCAGGGAGGATCTGCAACGCCATCAATTCGATCAGTTGCGAAAACTGACGGCGACCATCCTACCCGAAAACAAGTTCTACGGGGAAAAGCTGAACGGACAAAACGTCGACTTGATTCGCAACGTCGAACAGCTGAGTGAACTTCCCTTTACAACCAAGGACGAGCTAAACGATCCGCAGCAGAACCAGGCCGGTTATGCGGCGAACCTAACGTGGCACGTTGATCGTTACTGCCGATTTCATCGGACGTCTGGAACCCGTGGCCGACCGATGATTGTGCTGGACACCGCCGACGACTGGCAGTGGTGGATGGAGGGTTGGCAGTACGTGCTGGATGCCGCCGATCTAACGGCGGACGACCGAGTTGTGATGGCGTTCAGCTTCGGTCCGTTCATCGGCTTTTGGAGCGCCTTTGACGCAGCGGTCGAACGCGGCGCGATGGTTGCGCCGACCGGCGCGATGTCTTCCGTGGCTCGGCTGGAGTTGATTCGATCGATTGGCGCGACCGTGGTGTTTTGCACGCCCAGTTACGCGTTATACCTGATGGAAGTCGCTGACTCCCAGCAGATTGATTTGAGAGAATCGGCCGTGCGGGCGATCGTGGTGGCCGGCGAGCCCGGCGGTTCAGTGCCTTCGGTCCGGGAGCGAATCGAAAACGGGTTTAACGCACAGGTCATTGACCACAGCGGTGCCAGCGAAGTCGGTCCGTGGGGTTTTCCGGATTCACGTGGGAAGGGCATTCACGTGAACGAGGCTCAGTTTATTGCCGAGTTTGTTTCCCTCGAAACCAAGCAACCGGCCGCTGAGGGTGAGCTGTCTGAATTGGTGTTGACGACCTTGGGGCGGCGAGGCTGTCCGGTTATTCGGTACCGGACTGGCGATTTGGTGCGACCAAGGTGGCAGTACGATTCGGGCTGCGGTTTCGTTTTTCTCGAGGGTGGGGTTCTGGGGCGAACGGATGACATGATGATCGTTCGCGGAGTGAACGTGTTTCCCTCAGCGATTGAAGAGATACTACGTGGGTTTCCGGAAGTCGTTGAGTTTCGGATGACGGCGTTTCAGGACGCTGCGATGGACCAACTAAAGATTGAGGTCGAGGATGCGCTCAACCAGCCGGAGCGAATTGCAGCGACGTTGCAAACAAGGTTGGGTTTGCGAGTCGACGTACGCGCGGTCGCAGCCGGCACGTTGCCGCGGTTTGAAGCAAAGGGAAAACGCTTCGTCGATGAAAGAAACCAATCGCAACAAAATAGGTGAAAATACCCAGTACTAGCCTAAGTGCCGAGCAAAGAGCAAAGAGCAAAGAGTACGCAGTACTGAGTACTGATTGCCGATTGCTGAGCGCCGATTACTGTACACCTCTCCCTAAAAACCACAAACGATTCACCGAAAACCGAAAAACCAACTCCAAAATGCACCCTCATCCAATCGAACTTTCCAAAACCGACGACCGGCACTTGATCATCCGGTGGAGCGATGATGTGCAGCAACGGCTATCGTTCCGCTCGTTGAGAAAGGGCTGCCGCTGTGCGGGGTGCATGGATAAACGTGAGAAAGCACTCACCAACCCAGAGCCAGCTGGAGGGCTACCGATCTTGTCCGCTGCCGAGGCCCAGCCGTTAGACATTGTTAAAATGAGCCCAGTTGGGAATTACGCTTACAACATCCAGTTCTCCGACGGCCACAGTGCGGGGATTTTTACGTTCGAGATGCTACGCGGTTTCGACTCGGTGGCGTGAAACTTGCTTCGTCAGCGCAATTGTATTGAGGCTGCCGATCGGCACTCCCAGCTTGTCCGCCGTTTCAGATTTGCCTTCTTTTTGAACGAGCGATTGGATCAGCAGAAATTGAGAAACCCCATCTGCCTCATTGCTTAGTTGCATCTCCGTCAGCAGCGAGATCGCCCGCTCAAAATCCCTTGACTCGTACGCTGCCAGCGCATCGCGGTAGCCGTGGAGGGAATCGGCGTAGTAGTCGGTGCCGGACAGCGGAAGAATTTGATACAGATCGGCTGGTTGATGAATGCCATCCAACTTCGCACGACAGATGCGCCGCGTTAAGAAATGCTCTTTGACGCGGTCGGCGGTTACGCCCGAAACCACGATCGGTGTGCCGACGTGGCGCGTGAACCCCTCGATGCGGCTTGCTTGGTTGACCGTGTTCCCCTGCGGCCCGTACTTCAGCCGCGTCCGACTACCGCTGTTTCCAACCATGGCCATTCCAGTGTGAATGCCCACGCCCACCTGCAGTCGTAGGTTCAAGCGATCGGCCCAGCGTTCGTTTAGCTCGACCATTGAATCGACAATCGCGCGAGCACACTCGCAGGCGAGCCTTGGGTGATCGGGGATTTCGAGCGGCGCGTTCCAGAACGCTGACAAGCCGTCGCCAAAGAAATCGATAACAACACCCATGTGGTCGGCGATCGTTTGACTAAAACGATCCATTACGTCGGTCAGTAGCTCGTAGGTTACTTTTGGACCGACTCGCTCGGCGATGGTTGAGAACCCCGCCAAATCAGCGAACAGCACGGTCACGTCTTGTGTTTTCCCCTCGAGGAACCGTGGATCGTTCTCCAACTGCCGCGCGACCGTTGGGGAGAACGCTTGATCCATTAGGGCCCGCGACTTGGCCGCCGCCGCTTCACTTTCGATTCGCGTCATGCTCGCCCCGATCGAGTCCGCGATGACTTGGACAAACTGGGCCTCCAACGTTCGCACGCCTCGACGACTGTTGGTTCGATGCTGACTACGAAAGCCGTACACGACGGCAATCACTTTGTTTTGAATGTCCAGTACGGGCGCTGCGACGGCGCTGTGCAGATCATCAACAATATTCTGCTGATCGACTCGCCGAGCGTCATGAAAGAGCGTTTCTTTTTGGGTGACCGCTAGATCGACTAGGTCTCGGCGATAACCAACTCCGAAATCAGGATACGGCAGATGACTGCCTGCCACCGTCCAGCCGCCTGCTGATGGCAGAAGAATCAGGCCACCATCCAATCCACCGGGGTTGAAGATCGCGCGCGCTGCTTGGGTAAAAAACTCGTGGCTACCGGCGACCGAGCGTTGCAGGTCGCTGAGCGTGTCCAGCCACGATGAAAGCGTGCCGGCACTAGGCGAGGCGACTTCAAGCGAGGCGACGGGCGAGCCGTTGTCTCGGTTGGACGGCAGTGTCGCAATCGCGGAATCGAGCGGGTGGTCGGATTCTTGCCAGAACAACTGTACGTGTGTATCGCCCAAGCACAAGTTATGCGGCAGAGTCAGCTCCACTTGCGCCCCTCGATGTAATCGCGGCCCAGTCGACAGAACGATCGAGCGACCGAGGTTTGTCAGCTTGGCCTTTGGCTGGCCTTGAACCACGGACCATTCAATGCAGCAGTGCGTTTCTGCCAGTGTCGCGTCGTCAATGGCCAGCAGTTGCGGGGATCGTCGTTTGCGCTGGATCGCCTCGGAAGAATTTTGCTCGGCTGCTTTTGGCGCAGCGCCCAGCCACACCTTGCCTTCGTCAAACGAGGCTTGGACGTGTTGCCGATTGTTGTAGAACGCGATCGCCAGGCCCATGATGAGTGATTTCAATTGGTGTGTGGTTAGGCGGCGGAAGGATGCGAAGCATAGGCCAGGGCTCTTTTTTGATCGCCAGCAGGCGGAAGCCAGAGGAAGAACAAGAAAGATTGGCCATTTTTTAAGTGTAGGTTGAGAAAATCCGGGCTAGGCTCAAATCCTTCAAGGAACCTACTCCTAGGGTCGATGGACGACCTACGAGGACCGCTTGAAAAGCGGCACGGATGGCGAATGCGCCGGTTGTAACGATTGGGCGGATTGGGCGGATTGGGTTTCGTTGACGGAACAGCGATGGAAATGCTGGAAAATATCTTCATGATCTTGGGCGTCGCATTGTGCGTCTTTGCATTGCTTCCTCTCGGGCTATGGACCGCCCAGTCTTTGTCTGTGTTGGCTCACAATCGCAAGCAGTTTGCGATTTCTCAAGAGGTCATGCGTCAGCAAATTTTGCAAGCAGCTGCTAACCGGACTTCTGCGCCAGAACCCGTAACGGCAGTAACGGCCCTCGATTCCGTTGATGCAGCTTCGACTTTGCTGCAAGAACCGTCAGGTTCTGATCCTGCTCCACCCGAAGCCCAACCGCCAACTAAGAACGTATGCGAAGTCGCCGCTGACGGCAGTTGGTCGGGAACGCGTCAGTTTCAAGTTGCCAAGCTAGTATCTGAAACAGAGACCTGTACGTCCGTCTATTTGGTTCCCCAAGACGGGCAACCGATCGCGACATTCGAACCGGGCCAGCATCTGTCGCTGAAATTTGATATTCCCGGTCAGTCGAAACCAGTCTACCGCTGTTACTCTTTGTCTGACGGACCGGGCAAGCCTTACTACCGAATTTCGGTTAAGCAGATGCTTCCCGCGACGCCTGATGGTGCCCCGGGGCTGGTCAGTAGTTTCGTCAACCAACAATTGGTGGTGGGTGACGTGATCGAGGCCCGCTCTCCAGCTGGATCGTTCAAGTTGGACGCCGAAGATGTAAGGCCCGTCGTCATGTTGGGTGGCGGCATCGGCGTGACGCCCATGATCAGCATGATTGAGACGTTGACGACTCGTTTCCCAGACCGTACTGCCATCCTCGTTTATGGCGTGCGCAACAAAGCCGATCAGGCGTTCAGCGACTATCTGAACCAGCAATCAGCTGCCCATAAAAACTTGCACGTGATCAACTGCTTCTCGGAACCCAATGAGGCTGATCAGCAAGGCGTTGACTACCAAGTCAAGGGTTTCGCTTCGGTGAGCCTGCTCAAGCAGTTGCTTCCCCATAAGGACTGTCAGTTCTACCTCTGCGGCCCGCCGCCGTTCATGAAGTCATTGAGCGAAGGCCTAGCCGAATGGGGAGTCCCAGACACGCAAGTGTTTTCCGAAACGTTCGGGCCGGCGGCGATTAAGCGACCGAAGGTAAACGAGGGGGCTTCACCAAAAGTTCCAGCTGTCCCTGTAACATTGAGCCTTACCGGTAAAACGGTTGAATGGTCCGACGAGTTTCAGTCACTATTGGACTTGGCCGAGGCCAAGGGCGTGGATATCCCGTTTGGTTGTCGAGCCGGAAGCTGCGGCACGTGTGCGACTAGAATCATTAGCGGCGAGATCGACTATCCAGAAGGTCAGACGGTTGATTGTGAACCCGGCGAGTGCTTGACCTGCGTCGCTCGCCCGATTGGCCCAGTCGAGCTGGGAGCCTAATCACATGAGACATTATCGACCCACTGAATTCGCATCGTTCGTTGCACTAGTGTGTTTGTCGGCGATCACCCAATCGTCCGCGCTGGCTCAGCCTCCCCAGTGTGACCCGGCCAAAGTCAACAGTGCCGAGGCGTGTGCGAAGTGCCATGGGAACGAAGTCCAGCGTTGGAAGCAAACACCTCACTTCCAAACGTTCGAGCAACTCGGTCGCTCCCCTGAGGCCAAGCAGATTTGCAAAAAGATGGGCTTGCGCTCGGTGAAGCGTAGTGACGTCTGCATCGATTGTCATTTTACGACCAAGGAGATTGATGGTCGGATCAAAGCCGTGTCTGGCGTTTCGTGCGAATCGTGTCACGGTGCGTCGAAGGATTGGATCGCGATTCACAATGACTACGGCGGGCCGACGGCAACCAAAGCCGACGAGTCGCCCGAACACGCGGCGCAGCGTTTGGACAGTTGTACGTCGTTGGGAATGCGAAACACACGCGACCTGTATTTGATCGCCAGTAGTTGTTTTCAGTGTCATACCGTGCCCAACGAGAAACTGGTCAACGTCGGCGGGCACAACGTGGGCAGTGAAGATTTCGATCTGGTTCGTTGGTCGCAGGGCATGGTGCGCCACAACTATCTGCGAACCGAGGGCCAGTCGAACGCGACTTCGCCTCCAGAAAGATTGCGAGTCATGTTCGTCGTCGGGCTGATTGCCGATTTGGAGTTCAGCACTCGAGCCACGGCACACGCGACCGAGAAATCGACATTCGGGTTGAAGGTCGCCAATCGAGCAGCGCGGGCGGCAGTGAAACTGTACGAGGTGCAACAGACGATCGACAACCAATTCGTGCAGTCGGCTCTCGAATCTTTCGCCGCGGCGGAGCTGAAGATCAACAATAGCCCTTCGTTGATGGAGATTGCCGATCAGATTCAAATGGCCGGTCGCCAGTTCGCGATGTCGTGCGACGGCAGTGAATTGGCGACGATTGATCCGATGTTGCCCGACCCGAGTACCTATAAATAGCACGACCTAGCTAGGACGAATTTGGCTCAGAGAGCGAGCCTACTATTTCACAATGCTACGCGGAACCCACTCCGTGCCACTTTGAACTAACCACAATGCAAGGACGCATTCGGTTGACTGACCAACTTTCGACAATACGACGACCTCAACGCTGGGACCAACCGCTCGATCCCGAGCTATCGGATGCGGCGATTGACGCGCTGCTGACGACGGCTCCGTTCGCGGATATGGACGCAAGCCGGTTCCCGACGCGCACGTCTTTACGAGGCGTGATTCAAAACGATTGTCGCCTGCTTGATCTCGAGCAGGGCGACATTATCGTT
>CAZLFF010000011.1:0-8488 GCA_964558755.1 uncultured Pirellulaceae bacterium | reverse complement strand
CCTGTGCGCTTGTCTTTAAAGACCCGCACACTTTTCAACGTGCTTGGGCCATTGTTGGGCCGCAAGGGCGAAGCGATCGTGTCGCTGAAGAAGCTCCCGTTTGAGCTGCTGGGCCGCGGCGCGCCGGAGAAACACGGTTGGACGCGGGCCATCGCCAAGCTTTGGAATCAGCCAAAGCACCCGGAGGTCCGGGACTACTCAGGGGACAACAACGCGGCGGTCGGGTCGCGTGATACGGCCGAGGGCACGCGTGTGTTCTTGCATGACATTCCGCGGGTGATTCCAGCCGGCCAATCCGCCACAATGGGCCCGGGCGAAGTCTTTGGCGAACTGTCCGCGTTGACTCGAACGCCTCGCTCGGCCACCGTCGTCGCGGGCGAGAAAACGCAATTGCTGGAGATCCGTTGGCAGGGTTTCCGCGACCTGATGCGGTACGACGCGACACTGCGAACGCATGTCGATCAGCTCTACCGCCAGAACAGCCTGCAGTCGCACTTGCGTGAGACTGATCTGTTGCAGCATCTGCCGGCCGAGTTGATTGCTCAGGTTGCTGACTCAACCACCTTTGAAAGCTTCGGGCAGTTTCAATGGAGTCACGACTTTGGCAAGGTTCGACAGCAGGATATTGCGGAGCGGATTCTTTCCGAGCCCGTGATCGCGGCCGAAGGAGAATCGCTGGACGGTGTGATCCTGATTCGCAACGGTTTCGCTCGTCTTAGCCGTCAGCATGGCGACGGACATCAAACGATCGCCTACTTGGGCAAGGGGCAAGCGTTTGGGTTGCGAGAGATCGCGCATCGCTGGCAGACAGGAAGCGATCGGCCAACTGCGTTAACATTGCGAGCCGTTGGTTACGTGGACGTCATCAAAATTCCTGCTGAAACAATGACTCAGGTCGTGCTGCCCAACCTGAGCAGTAAACAAGTTCCGCCGCCATTCCCGCCGAATGGAAAATCATCCACAAGCGACCGCGCCAACCGCCGGGTTGCGCCGCGCGAAGCCGGTATGGATCAGGGGTTGCTCGAGTTTTTGGTTGAGCATCGGCTGATCAACGGGACGCAGACGATGATGATCGATCTGGATCGTTGCACGCGGTGTGATGACTGTGTCCGCGCGTGTGCGGCGACTCATGACAACAATCCTCGGTTTATCCGCCACGGTCAGCAGCATGACCACTGGATGATTGCCAATGCGTGTATGCATTGCCTGGACCCCGTCTGCATGATCGGCTGCCCGACCGGCGCGATCTCTCGCGATGCCGAATCTGGTAGCGTGACGATCAACGACCAAAGCTGCATTGGCTGTTCGACTTGTGCGAATAGCTGTCCGTACACAAATATCCAAATGGTCAACGTGAACGATCGGCGAGGTCTTCCAATTGTGGACTCGAAAACGGGTGCTCCGATCCAAAAGGCGACGAAGTGCGACCTGTGTGCTGGGCTGAATCATGGACCGGCCTGTCAGTCCGCGTGTCCCCATGACGCGCTCGTTCGGATCGATTTGACAACACCAGATGTAGTCACGGAGTGGACGCGACGATGAGCAAAAATCAATCGAAACGTCGTTTCTCATTCGCCTCGCGCCGCATTCGCAACGGTTTGCTGTTGCTCGTTGGCATTGTGCTGTTGGCCATTTGGGTGACGTCCCAAAATCAAAATTTGGTTCACAGCAGCTTCACGACGGGCTATGTATTGCTGGGCAGTTTCCTGCTGCTGACCGCGTTCGGGATGCGAAAGCGGTTGCCTTTCATCGCCACGCTTGGTTCGGCGACGTTCTGGACGCAGTTGCATATCTACGTCGGGCTCAGCACGTTCCTGATCTTTGGTTTCCATGTTCACTGGCGTTTGCCAAACGGTGGCTTCGAGCTGCTGCTGACGGGCTTGTACCTGATCGTTGCTTGCAGCGGCCTGTACGGCGTTTACATCACTCGGACCGTACCAAAAAAATTGACTGCGTTGGGGGAAGAGGTCATCTACGAGCGGATTCCGACGTTCCGAGTCCAACTAGCCACGGATGCTCGGCGATTGGTGCTGCAAGCGTGCCAGCAGTCAGATGTGTTGGCTCGGTTTTACACCAATCGGCTGGCCGCGTTCTTCGAGCAACCGCGTTCCCTTGCGTGGGTGGCGAATCCGAACGGGCGAATGAGGCGTCAGCTAATGTCAGAGATCAACGATTTGAATCGCTATCTTTCTCCAATGCAACGTGATGTTAGTCAGCAGTTGCGAGAAATGGTTCAGCGAAAGGACGCCCTCGACTATCACGCAGCTCAGCAAGGACGCTTGAAGCTGTGGCTGTTCGCTCATATCGGATTCACGTATAGCTTGCTGATTGTTTCAGTTTTGCATGGTGTGATGGCCCATGCGTTTGCCGGAGGCTTCCGGTGATTCGCAAGCTAGGAAAAGAAAAACTACCGGTTCAAAACGACTACCACCGGCCGCACGATACGTGGACAACGGAGCCGCTGACTGATGGCAGTGGGCATCGACGCGTGCGCAGCCTGCGTTCGAAACGAGCGATTTTTACACTTGCCGTAACGACGTTCACCATCGGCGCGTTGCTGATCATTGGTGCGTCGCCGTACAAGAACGATTTTCTGGCGCCCGGTGAGCTTTGCTCGGCTCACGCTCAGATTCTGGCGGGGCAGGGTGCCGACCGTTGCGCGGCCTGCCATGGAGCGTCGGATCGATCGGTGGCAATGTGGTTGGTGGACACGCTCACTGGCGGCCAGTCGATTGGGGCGAGCCAATCTGAGTTGTGCATGAAGTGCCACGAGCAATCGATCTCGCCCGATCATGCGCTAAATCCGCACAGCATTGCCGCGGCCGATTTGAAGCCGTTGACCGACAAGGTCCGTCCGGCCTCGTTTGCGTTAAACCGACCTTTGGTCCAATCCCTCTCCAGTCCTCCGCAAAACGAGCATGGTCAAATTTCGTGCAGCGCGTGTCATCGCGAGCACCACGGCAACGAAAGTCTGACTGCATTGACGGACCAACAGTGTCAATCGTGCCACACCCAAGCATTCCACAGTTTCGAAACCGATCACCCGGAATTTACAAACTGGCCACAGCAACGGCGGTCACGAATCGCGTTTGACCATTCAACTCATGCCGGCAAGCACTTTCCCGGCAAGTCAACTTCTTTTGACTGTGCGATGTGCCATGTCGATGGACCGGACAAGAATGTCAAGCAGCTGGCTTCGTTCGAACAGTCATGTGCCACTTGTCACGAACAACAAATTCAACAAAGCGCCGAAAGTGGTATCGCGATTTTCGCTCTACCGTCGATCAACACCGAGGCCATTGAGGCTCAGCAATTGAGCGTCGGCACGTGGCCGCTGGCAGCCACCGGCGATTTTGATGGCGAGTTTCCGCCAGCCATGAAGCTGTTGCTCTACGCGGACGCGGATGCGGCTGAAGCGCTGGATCGATTTGAGGCTCGGTACGGCGCGAATTTCGACTTCGCTGATGTTGATGGGGAAGACGCAGATCAAGTCGCAGACGCCGTTGAGCTGGTGTGGGCCAGCAAACGATTGTTGAATGAAATGGCGTTGTCAGGCCGAGCTGCGATCGCCAGTCGTTTGACTCGCGCGTTAGCAAGCGATGTTTCGGCGGAGCAGGTCGCTCGGCTGGCGGCGGAGCTCGATGAGTCCGTGTTCCAGAATACGGTTCGGCGTTGGCTGCCGGGTTTGGCGGCGGAAGTTGCCAGCCGCAAGTTCGATGGGATCTCGCGACCCACGCAGTTGATTGCTTCAAGTCGTGATGCAAGCGCGTCGGGGCGTTTCAAGCCAGTGAAGTTCACCCGTGCCGTGCAAGCTGACGAAGTGCTGGCGGACAATCCGCTGATGGATTTGCTGGGCGGTGTCTCGGCAACGCGCGATGAAACGGTTGAATCCACGCGTCCTGTCGTCCGCAAAGCGCAGTCGATAGCAGTCGATCGATTGAAAGATCATGGCACGGGACGCAAGCCTGCGAAGAAGCAGCTAAAGCTGAAGAATCGATTGGCTGACGAGGTGGTTTCCGATAAGCTGCTGCTTGCGGTGAATCCGTTGAGCACCCTTGGCGAGGGCCGTGTAATTGAGGCCGACCAATTGCCCCCGATGGATTCGGGGGATCCAGCATCTAGTGAAGTCACGGTGGGTAGTGAAGTGAACGCCATCGCGGGTCGTGGCATGACTCAGCCGCCCGCGATTAGTCGAGTCGGTTGGTATCGCGATGACGAAATGTTCCGCGTGTTCTATCGCCCGGGCGGTCACGAGGACGACGGGCTGCGAGCGTGGAGTGATTTGATTGCCTCGGCGGCCGCTTCTAACGACCGACCGGAAACCGCAGCGCTGTTTCATCAGCTGCTATCGGACAAGGGCATAGGTTTGTGTGCCACGTGTCACACCGTTGACCAGCAGAGCGATCAATCGTTTTTGGTGAATTGGACGACCAAGTATCGGCATCCGTCCGACCGCTCGTTCACCAAGTTCTCGCACCAACCACACACGCTTCAGCCGCATCTGCGTGATTGCAGTGGCTGTCATGATATGAGCCAACCGATTAGCAACGCGGACTCATTTGCGGGCTTTGATCCCTTGAACGCTGTCAGCAACTTTGCGCCGATCACCAAGATGAACTGCGTCAGTTGTCACCGTGAGGGTCACACGGACAACGGCTGCACTCATTGCCATCGCTACCACGTGGGTGAGTAGCGAGGCTGGTTCAGATAGCGGTTGACTGCGATCGAGATCGATCGTTCGCCCAAAGTGTCACCCGATGATTGCGGGTGCAGAGCTAATTGTGCGGACCGGTATGAGAGAGCCGGTCCTTACAGCAGGCCGCCAGCGGAATCGCCGTACTCACCAAAACCTTCTGATTCTTCGCGGTGGTCTTGGCCGGCGGTGCCGTCGAGACCTAGGTCGGTGCGAAGCTGTTCAAACTGTTTCACGTACTTGGCCGATGAGGCATGAACGTGTTCGGCTTCTGTGATGAAGCGAATGTCTTCGTTCTCACAAACGCCTGCTTGATCGAGAATGAACTCGTAGGGCTCCAGCGGACTGCCGTAGCAGATCAAAAGTTTGTGCTCTTCGAATTGAATCTCTTGCGGAACGTTTGGATTAAGCACCGCGATGCCCGTGCAACCGTCGTTGGTTAGTAGGTCTTGATAGTCCCACAGCACGCTAGTCAGCACCGGCATGTCGATGTGCTCTCGATAGAGATCAATGTGACCGTTGGTGTTTTGGCTGTGGCTGGATTCCAAAACAACATCAACGACTGGACCCAAGCGTTGAATCAATCGCATGAAGGTTTCGAAAACGATCTCTTTGGAAACCGAGGCCATAATGACAGGCACCTTCGCGCCAGATCCTTCGTCGACGTAGGTGTCGTTGCGAAAGCCCTGGACTGGTTTGATGTCCGAATTTTTCGAAGGGCGAACAGCGCCGGTCAGTTGGAAATCACGGCGGTTCTCGCGTCGAACGGGTTGGACGCTCGCGGCGGGCGGGGTAGACGAAACGGGTGTCGACTGACCGTTCTGGGAGTTGAACGAGTCGTCAAAAATACGATTGAGGTTGCTCATAGCACGATCCTGGGTCATTGGATTCCGGCGAGCCGTCCGACGTGGGTGGCGGATGACTGGGCCGATATCAAAACCTAGGTCAGGAAATGAACGCTTCTCGAATGTGCCACTGGTTGCCCAACTTTTTGTGAGAGAACTCGGTTGAGCCGCCCCTACAACCGGAACCGGGATGTTGCCGGAAAGAAACATGAGCCCGAAACACGACCGGAAACGGTCAAAAATACGCGATCACGCAACGATCTGCGATGGCGCAGTGATCTGGGCGGGTGAAGCGTCGCGACTACGGCTTCGACAAATCGACGGCGATGATTTCTGCGTCGTTGCGAATGTAGGCCGTTCGGTTCGCGTAGGCGGGGTGGCTCCAGAGGCAGCTACGCCCAAAGGCCTCGCCAGTTGGCTCAAGCACGTGGAAGCGACCCAGTTCAGCGTATTTGTTGGGAGTTAAGCTTGCCATGATTAGATCCCCATTCTCGCTCATGATGAAATAGCGGTTGGAATCACCGATTCGAGTGAGAAAGGCTGTGCCGTGGCGAAGCATTCGTTTCTCGTCGGGTTTCGTCGGAGCGAAGGTCGCCCAAAGCTGTTTGCCGGATTTTGCTTCGACGGCCATTAGCGAGCCTCGGATGCAATCAGTGCCGTAGACCGTGCCTCCCACGAAGATGGGCGTTGCGTTGGAACAATGGACGGCATGTTTGGGGTTCTTGGATTGCCAAACGACTTTTGCCGACGGGCTGTCGGTTCCCAGTTCGATCAATGCTGCCTCGCTTTTCATGCAACTGACGTACATCAAGTTGCCCTCGATCATTGGTCGAGTAATCGACATGTCGAATTTGGGTGACATCGGGACCTCCCAATAGACCGTGCCGTCGGTGGGGTTGAGGCTGCTAACGCCGGCGGGGTGAAAGACGATTAGCTGCCGTGTGCCGCCTGTTTCGATGATCGACGGCGGACAATAACCAGCTTTTGTGTCGAGCGCCTTCCATTTGACCTCGCCCGTACGCTTATCGAAGGCAACGATGCCTTGGCCGTCTCCACCAACCATCGTGAAAAGCAAGTCGCCGTCCATCAGTGGGTGCGATGCGAACCCCCAGATCGGAACTTCCGCGTCGAACTCCTCTTTGAGTAAACGTTTCCAAATCAAGTCTCCTGTTTCCACATTCAGGCAGCGCAGATCGCTTTCGCTGCCCAATGAGTAGACGAATTCGCCGTCTACAGTGGGCGTGCAGCGTGGTCCCGCCGGATAGCTAACGCTGTAAGGGCAGTCATAGGAGTGCTGCCAGAGTTGCTGGCCAGTTTCCACGTCCAATGCGGTTAGTCGCTCGCGACCTTCAAGCGAAGCACGCTCGACGGGGTCGTTGAAGGCTTTGCCCGCGGTCGTTTCGTAGTCGAACACAAATACGCGTCCATCGGCAACTGCGGGGCCTGCGTAACCGCCCGCGATCGGTGTTCTCCATTTGACGGGCAATCCGTTTTCCGGAATCTCATCGATAATGTCGGTTTCGCGATAAACACCATCGCGTTGGTTCCCCATCCACCCCGTCCAGTCATCAGCGACCGCGGTTGAAATCTGGAGCACGAAAGACAGCACGGCGGTAAAGATACACAATCCACATGCGGCAATTCGTCGTGGGGTCGGTTGGCGAAGGAGGCTTCCCATTGCTGGCTCTTGTTGGGTGAATGTGTTGCCCACGTCTTTATGGGCAGGATTTTCTTGGGCGATTTTTTGGTGCTGGATTCATGGGAGTTGCCCACATCCTCAGCCAAGCCGCTGCCAGCATCGCTTGGTGAGTTCCGCTGTTAGAACAGACTCAATTTGAAAATTAGACCACTGGGTACTGTTGCCAATGTTGTTCCAGTTGAGCCAGCAGGCCGTCGATCGTCTTCTTTTGGATGTCGTGAGGTGGTGACCATTGAACCCAGCGAAAGCCTGAGTGTTCCGTCGGCAGAATTTCGACTTCGTTGGTTAGCTCGGCCAGGAAGATCAGCAGCGTCTTTTCAACCGGTTTATCGCCGTACCGTTTCAGGTTAACCTCGTACCGGTTGGTGAACACAAATTTGTCGTCGATGTGGATGTCGTCTTCCGAGATGTTCGTTTCCTCGACCAGTTCTCGCAAAGCGCACTCGCGATCGGTTTCGCCCTCGTCAACGTGGCCTTTGGGCAAATCCCAACGGTCGGGGTGCTGCATCAGCAAGAACGATAAATTTGGTTCACGACGAAAGATCAGAAAACCACATGACCGCGCGATTTTTGCTTTCATGTTAACTCCATTAACCTGTTTTTCGAGGCTGGCCGAGTTGGCGGGTTGGCCAGAAGACGTCAGCCGGACACGCGAATTAAAATACTAACACAATTGAAACCATGAAGATTTATACTCGGAGCGGGGACGACGGGGAAACCGGCTTGCTAGGAGGGCTGCGGGTTTCGAAAACGCATCCCGCGATCGAAGTCTGCGGGACGCTCGATGAAACGAACAGCTGGCTGGGCATGGCTCGAGCCGGCTCAGACAGCCAGCTACCGGCTGACGTCGATCGGCTGCTGACTGAGATTCAGAGCCAGTTGTTCGATTTGGGCAGTCGGGTCGCCGCTTGTCTGTCGGAAACGGGGCGAGTGGCTGAGTTTCCGGAGGATCGCGTGGTGGAGTTAGAAGCCGCGATCGACCGCTATGACGCAAACCTGCCACAGCTGACCGCGTTTATCTTGCCGAGCGGGTGCCGCAGCGGCTGCGATCTGCACATGGCCCGTGCGGTGTGCCGGCGGGCTGAGCGGCAGTTGGTTTCTCTGGCCGAAACCGGTGTGACCCGAGATTTAAAAACCGAGCGAATTTACCTCAATCGATTGGCCGATCTCTTGTTCGTGCTGGCTCGGACCGTCAACGCGGGGGCCGGGCAGGGCGAGACCAACTGGACCCCTTCGGGGTCAGGTTAGGAT
>CAZLFF010000010.1:59409-59804 GCA_964558755.1 uncultured Pirellulaceae bacterium | reverse complement strand
GTCGTAAACAACGCCTGCCAAGGCGATAAAGTCACGACGGACTTTTTCGGTGACTTCGAATCGATTGGCCATTTGCTGAACGCCGGGACCGTTCTTGCGAGTGGTTTCGTTCAGCCGTTGCACGAACTTGACCGACTCGATGAAGTTGTGGTCAGCGGTTGGGCCGACGAGAGGTTGGATCGTTTTGGCAACCAGGTTGGCCGTTGCGTTGCGGATCTTTAAGAACACATCCAACCGGTTGGTCGCAAGCGGAACACCCGCCGGGCCCACCGAGTAGTCGGTTTTCAAAACCAAGACGCAATCACCCGCCAGTGGCCTTCGCAGCATCGGACCCTCGTAGGTTCCTTTGCCGTGAAAGATATGCAAATTCTGGCTGCCGTAGATCAATTCGAGGT
>CAZLFF010000010.1:58091-59399 GCA_964558755.1 uncultured Pirellulaceae bacterium | reverse complement strand
CTTGGATTGAGGTGGGTGGCAACCGTCGGTAAAAGCTTGGGCTGCTTAGCACGCGGCTCAGCTTCCGCTTCGCGCCTTCGGTCAGCTGGTGGTAGGGCAGCGAATCAATGGTTTGCTGTTTGGTTTTCCGAGAACTCGTCCCGCCACTTTTTCCTTGAGCGGCCAATGCAGTCGGTTGAGCGGTCGCCAAAACTGAAACAACAATCGTCAATGCGATCGCGCATCGTGTGCGGCGACCGAGCCAATGTCGGGAGCGTTGGATTGATTGCCTAAGGGTCATCAATGGCTTGCGAATTTGAGAACAGCGGATCGCACCCGCCGCGGGAGTGCCGCGCAAACCGGCAACGCCAGCTCGCGCAAAGAATGCGGGTTCTACTGTTTCTTCGGCGCACGGGTTCAGCGCGGACAGAAAAATTGGCTCGATTCGAGCATTGGCAAAAAGTGCTTGCAGAAGAAGTGCTAGCCTGCGCCGCGCCGCTGAACTTGGGTGCCGCGTGTCGTGTCGCGGAAGCTCGAGCGGTGGTGTAGTTGGCTGGCTTGAAGGCAACACAAACGTGGGGTTGCCGCGTGAGTAGAATTACCCAGCCACGTTTCTGGCTATCGCGCCTGATCGAGCACGATGACTCGGCTGGCGACAACGTGGTCTAGCTTCAAGCGGTGGTTGTAGCCTCGGCTTCCGATCACGCCGATTCGCGACTTGACGTAGCGATGCAGATTCAATCCCGGCGCTGCGGTGATGTGGTGAGTGATTTTGCCGTTGCGGTCTTGCAGCACATACTCAGAATCGAGTGCGCCTTGTTCCCGCACTAGCTCGTTCAACCAGCCGTGCGCGTCGTAGGTCGTGCCAAAGCCGACATTCTGTAGTGCATCAGAGCCTCTAATCCCGGCACCGGTTAAGTTGCTCCGTTGAGAGTCGAAACTCGATGGGGATTGGATACCGCTGGCTTGCGCTCCAGTGGCGGCAAAGCCCGCCTGAAGCTGTTGGCACTTGCGGCATTTTTCGATCAACCGCCCTGCCCTTTGTTGAACGACCGGCGACAAATTCGATTGATAGATGCCGTTGGCCTCAGTCATGATCGATTCAACGCGCCAAGTTTGTGGCGGCTGAAGCATCTGGTTGGTTAACAAGTACTCTAGTTCTTCGATTCGCGAGGTCTCCGCGGTTGCGTTCGAGTGAGCAGTTCGCTGACGAGCAAGCCCAGTGATTGGCGCTACGTTTGCGAACGGCTGAGCCGAAGCGTATCGATCGGGCGCGGGAGCCGAACGAACGTTTTGATGCTCGCTGGCTGTCCGAATGTGACTGCCGAA
>CAZLFF010000010.1:38585-58081 GCA_964558755.1 uncultured Pirellulaceae bacterium | reverse complement strand
TGATTGGATGCTGGTTCGTTGCGAGGCACTTGGTCGTCGGAGGGAATCGGCCGGGTGGAGCGACGCCAGCCGAGGCCGGTTCCGCTTGCTTGGGCGGCAACCGAAGCTCTGCTGTCCGGAACTAATTGTTGTAGCGAAGCCGGTTGAACGGTGCTCCGTTTGGTCGTCTGCGTGCGAACTGGCGGCTTCTTGGTGCCGGGGCTTTTTAGTGCGACGGCCAGTCCAACGCCGGGCGGTAATTGAAGATCGGAAATCTGAATCCAACGGAACTCACCGGCTGGCGGAGCGATTTGGTACCAGATCGTCGAGTGGCCGTCTGGATGCGGCCAGCTAACCTCGCCTAGAATCTCAACCTGTTCATCCTCACGCAGTTTGACCTGCCACAGCGGTTTCTCAACCGCACCCAGCCGAGTGCCGACCCAGGCTTGCGTGTTGGCATCGATCACCCTGGCAAGGTTATCGTCACCCACTTTGACAGTGGCTGCTGGAATAAGGCTAAAACTTCCACGCGGCGGACGAATGGCACACCAGCCACCGGGGTCGTGACGATGCACTTCGACCGTTGCTCCTTGCGGCAATTCCTCCGTCGAATAGTGAACGGAAGCCGGACCGCTGCGAACGGAAGCATCGTTTTTCAGAACAATAGCTTGATACGGAAACGACGTGCCACTTTCGATGGCAACCGTGATCGAATCAGATGACGCCACCAAGCACGTTAGCGCGACAGAAGCAGCGATTGCCCGCCGCACGAGGGTGCCGAAGGTTTTGAGTTTTCGAGGAGCCAGCATTCGAATCGTCCTTGATTCTGAATTTTAAGTTCGAAATAACCCGTGATTTTTAATGAAATCGCGGTTTCCGAACAAGATGAACCGGTGCGTCCGACAGCCGAAACCAGGTCGAGCCCGATGCTAGCAACAGGTCACGAAACGGCGGCTTTAGTAACGGTCGAGTCATCTCCCGTGGCCGAGGCACTCCGTGACTTGGTGGTTAGCGGTTTGTGATTGGGATGGCTCTCGTGCTGGCGGGAGCTTCGTGTGCCGGTGCCGAAATCACCGGGCCACGCTCGCTTGTCTATCAGTAACTGGGGCATCGAGAGTGATCGGACTCTTCCATGCTTACGCTTCTGGATCGTAGTCGGCCGCGGCGTCTTGCCCCTCGTGTGGGAATCCGTAAGACTCATTGAGCCACATGCCAAGATCGATCTGCTGGCACCGCCTGCTACAAAACGGCATGTTCTTGCTCTCCGAGCGTTTGAAATCGTTGCCGCAATACGAGCACCGATGCACTCGATCTTCGGTCGAAGACTTGCGGCCCGACGCGGATGGTTTTGTGGATTGCCCTGCCGATGGGCTTGGCGAGCCATCGTTTCGGTCGGTCGATAGCGAGTTGTCAGAGTACATGGTTTCTCTCCTAATTTATCCGTGCATCACAGCCGCCGCACGCAACCTAATTGCCCTGCTCCAGCAGATCGCGGGCTCGCAGCACCAAACGTTGGGCCTCTAGCCCCTCGGGTTCCTTGCCCCAGACGACGTTTCCGTAGAGCTCGATGATCGAATCATAAATGTCACGGGCGTCTGCGGGATTCTTGGCGGCGGCAGCCGTTTCCATCGCACCACGAATCTGTTTGAGATCTTCCGTCATGCTTGTTCGAGCGTCGAGGCGAATCTTTGCGCGGAAGCTACGGCCCGCAGTCAAAACCTTTTGATCGCGTGGCGACAGTTCGGGAGCGCTCGAATAGAACGTAACGAAGGCATTCATTTTTTGGTTTGCGGCAGTGTTGTTGCTCTCCGCGAGGGTTACGATTTCGAGGAAGGTTTTCTCGATCGGTGTCAGTCGCGTTTGCCCCGGGAGATTCGCGCGGACTTCAAGCCTTCGCTTGAAACGAAGCGCGTTTCCGATTCCCAAAAGCTCGCTAACCCGCAGCCCGCGCGCGTCGTCGGGATACAACCGCAGGAAGGATTTGGCTTCGTCAATTACCTTGTCGGGATTTTGTTCTTGCGCAACTACCGCTTCGTATAGCCGATCCGCCGATGGCGGCTTGAGAGCTTGATAGGTGCCGAACGCGATCATCGCGACCACGGCGCCGAGTGCAATCAGCAGGGGTAGTTTGCCCTGTTGTTGACGTTCTTCTAAATCGCCGTCAAGCTCCCCCTGCTGCTGGCGCAGATGGTCTGTGACGGTGTTGAAATAGTTTTCTCGTTCGTCACTGGGGCGGTTCAGTCGCGGGCCGCTGTTGGTTTGACGTATCTCTGATTCTCGGCGAATCGCAGAAAGATCGTGCTCCGAGTACTCGGCCGTCCGCCCCATCGATCGACTGCTGATGGTTCGCGATTTAATTTTTCTGCCCGTATTGAGCTTCGTTTGTTCACCGACAATGCCGTCCGCCAGATCAAAGGTTAGGTCCTCCGAGTCTGGCCCCGATTGGTCGGCCGTTTTCGCCTCGCTGTGGTCACGCAGGAGCGTTTCGACCTGGTCAATTCGATGTAACAGCGCGAGCGCTGTTGGGACCCGTTTCTCTGGCTGTTTGTGTAGCAGTTGACCGATCAGCGCATCTAGTTGCGGCGGCACGTCAGGGACGACTTCGCTGATGGGCGGAGCCGGGGTCTGTGTGAGGTTCCGCAGCGATTCCTCAACCGAGCGCGATCGAAACGGCGGCTTGCCAGCGAGCAACGTGTAAAGAACCGTGCCTAGGCTATACAGATCGCTGCGAAACGTGACGGGCTGTCCCTTTGCTTGTTCTGGACTCATGAAGTCCATGGTCCCCAGCACGTTGGTGCCGGTGTTTTGCGACGAGCCAAAACTTTTGGCGATTCCGAAATCGGTGATCTTTACGATCCCGGGCAGCGTGCGATCCTCGCTCATTTGTGCTTGATTCGGGTCGGTCGCCAGCAGCAGGTTGCCGGGTTTCAGGTCGCGATGAATGACACCGCGATCATGGGCGTGCCGCAGGCCCCCGCAGACATCGCGGGCGATGGCCAGCACCTGCCGCCAGTCAAAGCGATGGCCCTTCTTTTGCATCTGGAACAAACTATTGCCTTCGACTAGCTCCATCGCAAAGAACAGCATGCCGTCCTCTTGGCCGTAGCTAATCAGTCGCACGATGTTGTTGTGGTCCAGCTTCAACAACGCCTTGATTTCTGATTCAAAGCGTCCGCGAAAGTGCGTGTCATCCGTGTACGTCGGCGCGAGCACTTTCACGGCGTGCAGCTCACCCAAATCCTGGTGCAGCCCGCGATAGACGGTACCCATTCCGCCGCGCCCAAGAACGCCCTTGAATTGATATGGTCCTAGCTTGTTGAGCGACATAAAAACGGGCGGTAACTTGAAAAGAACGCAAGCGCGGCGGATGCCGACGGACAATGGAAAAGTACCGTGGTTCTCCCGGATCGTCGTAGCGACCACGGGATGAGATCGAACTGGCAGCCGCATATTCTAGGGACCAAACGGACGATCCCCAAACGGGCTGACCGGCTTTTCGGCGTTCGATTCGCCAAAAATTGTCGCCCCAAGGCCGCACGACCCTCGTTAAAACCGTATTGCGAAGGCCCGTCTGCTACGATCAAGGTATGTCTGAACCAAGTCATCCCTCCGCTTTGCCGATCGACCAGCTGCTGGTCGACTGTCGTTTTGAGCGGACAAAACGCGGCGGACCGGGCGGTCAGCACCGCAACAAGACCCAGTCCGCCGTTGTGGTGACTCATCTGCCGACGGGCGTCAGTGGGCAGGCGTCCGAGCGGCGGAGCCAACATGCCAATCGTGAAGTGGCAATCGGGCGGTTGCGATTGAATTTGGCACTGGCGGTTCGGCGATCGGCCAGCGAGTCAGAGTTGCGGCCGTCCGAGCTTTGGCGATCTCGAACCGCAGACGGAAAGATCAGGGTCAGCACCGGCCACTTTGATTATGCGGCGTTGCTTGCGGAGGCCATGGATGTGCTGGCGACCAGTCAGTTCGATCTGCCCAAGGCGGCAAGCGTGCTCGGGGTGTCCAGCAGCCAATTGCTGAAATTCCTCAAAACGACTCCCGCAGCATTCGAATGGCTAAACCAAGAACGAACTTCCATTGGCCAGCGGCCGTTAAGGTAAAAGGTAAGACAACCGTCTGCTCGCCGCGACAAACGGCGCCCGCCGCAACGAAGGGCCCGCACTTGTGACGGAAGAAGGGTCTCGAAATATTATTTCCGGTAGCGCGAACCTGTGGGCAGAATTCCTGTCTGAGGGGGCAAGGAGACAAATTCCGCGTGAATTTGTTCGTTTTTGTGTTAGGATTGGAGCCGTCGGCACTTTCGGGTGCGGCTCGGCCTGTCCGGGCACCGATGACGATTTAGGACGGCCAGATCGGATGAGAAGTTTGCCTTACCGGCAGTCGCCTCACTGATCGGCCACATCACCACAATTCTTTCTTTAGCGTGCCAGCCGCGCGGGATGATTGAAATGCGTATTCAGAACACAACAAACTCGATCGCTAACGCCATTTGCCGTTGCTGCGTGAAGGGTCTGTCGGTGCTGCGTATTTCGTCACTGCCGCTAACGCTCTGGCACCTTCTCTGCACCCGTGTCGGGAAAATGACCCGCCTCGCTGCCCAGATGCTGGGCAACTTGGACGCGGATATCTGTCGCTATTTGGGCAGCCTATCCGGTAAACGTCTGGCGATGGCCGTCTGTGTCCCGGCACCAGTTGAAGCCCGCGTGGAATGCCAAGAACTCATGTTCATTGGTAATCCGAACGCCAGTTTCAGAAGCCCTGTCTAAGGCCTCGCATCACCGCGAGGTGCTGAACTCAGAATAAAACATTCGAGTTCAGCCAAAATTTGACAGACGCTCCAGAAACTGGACCACGGGTGACCGACCTTTGGCCTGACGTTCACGCATGCATGTTTGCAATGCTGACGTTCGCCAAACGTTGATCCGCCACGCTGGTTCAGGTTTTTGTCGTGACGCTTTGAATTGTGGCTTTCGGCTGTTCGCCAAATGCTACCCATCATGTCGCGACCCTCCGACGAAGAGAAAATTACAAAAAGAATAATTATGAACGCGATCACAACTAACTCTAATGAAGTTCGATTAACGGGCGACTTGGTTCGCGCGGCACAAGCGGGAGACCGGGCTGCCTTTGGCGATCTGTTCGAGCGATTCCAGCCGACGGTCATGGCGATCGCCATGCGACGTCTCCGCGATCACGCCGACGCTCAGGAATTGTGTCAGGACGTGTTCGTGCAGGCGATGTTAAAGATCGATCAGCTACGCGTTCCGGAGGCGTTTATTGGTTGGCTGCGACAGATCACCGTTCGCATGGCCATCAATCGAGCCGTACGGCGTGCGCCAACGATCGCGGTCGAGCCTGAAGTGTTCGAGGCAACGTTGGTCGGCGACGATTGCCCGTTGGATCGCGTCGTCGCGGTCGAGCGAGACGATCAGCTGCGTGCCGGACTCAATCGCTTGGGCGATATGGATCGAGACACCTTGATCGCGTTCTATGTTCGCGGCGAGAGTCTGAATGAGATGAGCGATTCGTTCGAGGCTCCGTTGGGGACGATCAAGCGTCGTCTGCACGTCGCACGCAAGCGTTTGGCCATCGAGGTCAGTGAACTTGCAGCGGCGTAACGGCTGTGCGATGACCGATCAGTGCGAACCCGTCGCTTTATTGCGCGAGCGTTACGGGTTTGCCTTTTGGTTGGTGCTGGTTGTCAAGCCACAGCGGATTCTAGGCAGCCCACTTCTCGTTCTTCTTCGCCGCGTGGTGACCATCTTACCTTTGATCGATCCCAGCCTGCGCGCTACCTCACTTGATACAAGCCAAAGAGGGTGCATTTGCAGCTGGGCGAATTGGCAGGTGCCGCTGTTAAAGAGTACACTTGTCAGGTTGTCGCTCGGACGAAATGGTTGGTGATTGTCGATCCGAAGCGTCATAACTTCGTCTCTACTCCAAGGCTTTTTCACTTGTCCGCAACTACACAACGCCGATGCAGGAAGGTTTGCCTACCGAGTTCGATCGGAAGGTGTGCGCTAAGTTCGATCGGCATGGTGGCGGCGTGTTTTTTGGGAGTGCGTGACGACTAGTGTTTGGCAAGTTGGTTCTTATTTTTGTGCTCGTTCCGTTAGCAGACTTGATGCTGCTGATGATGCTATCCAGCTATACGGGTTGGCAATTTTCGGTCGCGCTGGTCGTTCTGTCTGGCATCCTGGGCGCTTACTTGGCGCGTTGGCAGTCGACGCTTGTTCGCCGCGACATCGCTAAAAAGATGCAGCAGAACCAGATGTCGGCTGGCTTGCTGACCGATGGTGCGATGATCTTTTTTGCCGCGGGATTGTTGTTGACGCCGGGCTTTATTACCGACGCGGTTGGCCTTAGCCTGCTGATTCCCGCCTGTCGAAACTGGTACAAGCGGCGCTTTTCCGCGTGGATTAAAAAGAACTTCCGCATTCAAACGTTTACCTCGACCACCGGCCAGAGACCCTCGGCTCGTCCACACGACCCGAACATTATCGACGGCGAAGTAATCGACCGCACGACGACCGACTCAACCCCCGACCCCGCAGGCGATCGCGATGAACATGGCCGTCACTTATTTTAGACGCTATCGGATGCAAATCGATTTGCGCGAGGGGTTCGCACCGCCGGACGAATCACCCCCGGGGTATTCGTTCCTGCCATGGAGTAAGAATCTGTTGGCGGCTCACGCCGAGGCGAAGTTTCGTAGCTTTCGAAACGAGCTAGACGCGAACGTTTTCCGCTGCCTTGGAATTGCTGATGGCTGCCACCGGTTGATGAAAGAGATCACTCGTCGCGAACAGTTTGTGCCCGAAGCCACTTGGTTGGTGCGGTACACCGATCCGAAAACCGGCCGCGTTGAGAACGCAGGCACTGTTCAAGGCATTCGAACCAAAGCCGACGTTGGCTCGATTCAAAACATCGGCATTGTTCCAGCCCACCGCGGCAATCAGTTGGGTGGTTTAATCGTCCAGCATGCGTTGAAGGGATTTGAACTGGCTGGTGTTCGTTTCGTCCGGCTTGAGGTTACCGTTCATAACACCGCGGCCATTCGGCTGTACCAGAGGTTGGGGTTCCGGATTTTGAGGACGGTTTATAAATCTGCCGACGTCATCCAGCCGTAGAACGGATTCCAGAACTTCAGCTCACTGAGGCACCGAGTTCACGAAAGAGTTTCACAGGCGATCTTCGTGTCCTTCGTCCCTTCGTGGTGGCATCGCTGCAGTGGTTCGATTGACGGTCCAGCTCATTCTTTGCCGCTTGGAGCAAGTGTTTGGCTTAAACCCTTGGTCCGGCATCGATTACTTTTTCGCCCGCCATCGCGGCGAACGGTTCGAAATTTTGGCGGAACTTACTGGCCAGATTTTTCGCCATCTGTTGGTACGCGCGACCGTCTTTCCAAGTGGCCCACGGTTGCATGATCCTGCCGGGCACGCCATTACAGGATTTTGGCACGCTTAGGCCGAAATTCATGTCGGTTGTGTAGTCAGCGAGCAACAGGCTGCCAGAGTGAATGGCATCGATGATCGCGCGGGTATAGTCCAGCTGAATTCTTGACCCGACCCCGTACGCACCACCGGTCCAGCCGGTGTTCACCAACCACGCGGACGAACCATGGTGCCGCATCTTTTCAGCCAGTAGTTCGGCGTACTTTACCGGATGCCAAACAAGGAACGCCGCTCCGAAGCAGGCCGAGAACGTCGCCTCGGGTTCGGTGACGCCCATCTCTGTGCCCGCGACCTTCGCCGTGTACCCACTGATAAAGTGGTACATCGCTTGTTCGGCCGTGAGCTTGCTGACCGGCGGCAAAACACCGAACGCGTCGCACGTCAAGAAGATGATGTTGCGCGGATGGTCGGTCAGGCACGGCGTTTTTGCGTTCTCGATAAATTCGATCGGATAAGACACGCGTGTGTTTTGAGTAATCGATGTGTCGGCAAATTGCAGTTCGTGGGTTAGGGGGTCTTGGACCGTGTTCTCTAACACGGAGCCAAACTGAATCGCGTTAAAGATTTCAGGTTCTTTCTCTTTCGAGAGATTCACGCACTTTGCGTAGCAGCCACCTTCGATGTTGAAAACGCCATCGTCGTTCCAGCAATGCTCGTCGTCGCCGATCAACGCACGGTTAGCGTCTGCCGAGAGCGTGGTTTTGCCGGTGCCGGACAAGCCGAAGAACAGCGTCACGTCGTGCCGCTGGCCTTCGTTGCAGCTGCAATGCATCGAGAGCACGTCACGTTTGGGCATCAGGTAGTTCATGATCGTGAACACGCCCTTTTTCATTTCGCCCGCGTACTCGGTGCCTAGGATCACCATTTCGCCTCGGTCAAAATTCAGCGCGACGCAGGTTTGACTATCGACGCCCTCGATGCTGTCGTCCGCAGCCAACTGGCCCGCGTTGTAGATCGTGTAGTCTGGCTCTCCGAAGTCCGCCAGTTCCTCGGCCGTCGGTCGAATCAGCATGTTGTGCATAAACAGGGCATGGTAAGCGCGGCTGCAAATGATGCGGACCTTGATCCGGCAATCAGGGTCCCAGCCGGCAAACGCATCAAGCACGTAAAAGTGTTCGCACTTGTCCAAAAAATCAACCGCCTGTTGGCGAACGAGATCGAACGACGCTTCGGGCATCGGTTGATTGACGGGGCCCCACCACACGTCTTTGTTGATCGATTCCTGTTGGACGATTCGTTTGTCATTTGGGCTGCGCCCCGTTTTGTCGCCCGATAGGGCGGCCAACCCGCCGGCGCTCGTGATCCGTCCGCCGTCGAACTGGAGAGCCTCTTCGTACAAACGAGCGACGGCCGCGTTGCGGTGGGTGCCAGCGGGAAAGTTGCCTGTCGCGATCGCGTTACAGCGTGATGTCATCGAGTTAGTTCCGCGAATGAGTTTGGGTGTGCGGGGGTTTATTGGCAATCTTAATCTCAAACTCAAGCGCCGGCCGAGTCCAAGTACGGGTCTTGCCCCATCTCACGTTGGACTTCCTGCCGTTGTTGCTCTCGGTAGAGTAGCATCTTACGCGATTGGAAGTGCTCGCGTTCAACCTTTGCTTGGCTCCGGCGGAATAGTGATGCGTGACGGTGGATCGCTTGGGCCGGTAAGTGACGTTGACGCTTTAGTTTCTCATGTTTTCTGGCCGGCAAACCCGTTTCGAGGATCTCGTCCTCAAGGGACATGAACTGGCGAAAGGTACCGGGGTCACCTTGGCGGCCGCAGCGTCCGATTAGCTGTCGGTCAATCCGCGCTGATTCGTGCAGTTCGGTGCAGATGACGTGCAAGCCACCCAGCTTTAGTGATGCTTCGTCCAGTTTGATGTCGGTGCCGCGTCCCGCCATGTTGGTCGCGACCGTAACGCGTCCGGGCTGACCAGCGTTGGCCACGATCGCGGCTTCGCGAGCCAGGTGCCGGGCGTTGAGCACCTCGTGAGGAATATCTCGTTGGCGAAGAATCTGGGCGAGCACTTCTGATTTGTCGATCGATCGAGTCCCTACCAACACGGGGCGTCCTTCGGCGTGGACGGAAGCGATTTCGTCGGCAACGGCCTCCCACTTTTGTGTTTCGGTCCCGAAAACCAAATCCGCCCATCGCTGACGGCGCGGGGGCTTGTTGGTTGGGATCTGTACCACGTGGACTTGGTAGATTTTTCTTAATTCGGCCGCCGAGTTCGCTGCCGTTCCCGTCATTCCCGCCAAAGATTGATAACGCAAGAACAGGTCCTGAAGCGTGATGCGAGCAGACTCGCCCGTCTCAACACTGACCTTCAGTCCCTCACGGGCCTCGATGGCTTGGTGAATCCCGGCTCGCCACTTGCGGCCCTCTGCCAAGCGCCCCGTGAACTCGTCTACGATCACGATCTCGCCGTCTCGAATGACGTACTGACGGTCGCGGTGGTAGTTGCGATTCACAAAAATGGCTTGTTCTAATTGCTCGTAAATATCAAGCATCGGTGTCAAGTGAAGCAGCTCAGGAGTAGGCAGTTTGCGAGCGAGTTTGCGACCGGCGGGCGTCAAAGTGATTTGGCGACTCGTTTCGTCGACCTTGTACTGGTTGTCTAACTCGAACTGATCGGCGACGTCAGTCGACCAACGGTAGAGTGCGGCTTTGGCCAGAGCGATGTCGTCCGGCGCGCTGCTGACGATTAGCGGCGTACGGGCCTCGTCGATCAGAATGCTGTCGGCTTCGTCCACGAGCACAAAATTCAACCCGCGTTGGACCGGTTGCATGGCGCCGTCATCCGCGCTGTCGGACGTCATCATTTCGATTCGACCGGCGTACCCGCCCTCCAGCCGGCGCTGGAACAGCCGGTCCCGGAGGAAGTCGAAACCAATTTCTTTCGCGGTCGAGTAAGTCACGTCGCAGCAGTAGGCGGCTTGCCGGGCGGGCCGGGCCGTGCTGGCTTGAACGACCCCGACGCTCAAACCCAACGCTTCGTAGACCGGTCGCATTAGTCCAGCGTCACGCTCGGCCAAGTAATCGTTGGCGGTAGCCAAATGAGCTCCTTGGCCCGCGATGGCGGCCAGATAAACCGGTAGCGTGGCGGTGAGCGTTTTGCCTTCGCCGGTTTGCATTACCGCGATGCTGCCGTGGTGCATGGCGATTCCCCCCAGCAGCTGCACGGGATAATGTTGCATGCTTAGCGTGCGTCGCCCTGCCTCTCGAACCAACGCAAACGCATCACACAGCAGGTTGGATAAGTCCTCACCACTGCGCGCGCGGTATTGCAGCGAGAGGCTCTGCTTGCGAAGTTCCTGGTCAGTCGTTGACCGCAGTTGTTTGTCGCGTCTTTCGATCTGGTGCACGGTTCGTCGCCAGGAACCGAGCATCGCCTGATCGCGGGCGCGGAAAATCGAAGAGAACAGCGACACGAGGCTACCTGATTTGGTTGCTGTTAGCGATTGATTCCGCCACGACTGGCCGTTAGCTCGCGATCAGTCCAACCGCCAGAAACGTTGGGCGTCGCTTGGACGGTCGATTGAGCCAGCACGGTCGGTGCCGATTGGCGAACGACTGGTGCGCCTCGAAAAACCGGCTGCTGGCCGGTCGGTGCCTGAGCAACCACCGGTGTGCTGTAGAACACTGGCTGCGCGGGTCGAGCAAAAGTCGCGGGTTGGTTGTAGCTGTTAGGGACCACGGGCGCGACACCCACGTTGGCTTGTGCCAGTCGTGTTGCGACGCCATTGTTGATGAAGCCTGCGGGGGCCCGAACGTTCGAGGCGTCGGTCGCGGGCAAGCGAGTTGCATCAAGCCGCTCGTCACTTCGCGTGGTCGCATAATCGATCGAGCTTACCACGGAGCGAGCTGTGGCCGGGGCAGCCGCCACGCGTTGGCCGGTCGATGCGCTCGCCAGCGTGGTCGCTGGTGAGCCGGGAGCGACGCTAGGTTGAGTCAGTCGTTGGTTGAACGGCTGTGACGCAGGCGTTGCCGAAAGGTTAGTTCCACCAACTGGACGCCAACCGTTTTGTTGATTCACGTTATTTGAGCCAACAGGCGTAGGAGCGCTGCGGCGCGGATCCACGAGGTGCCCTGGCAAACTAGCGGTCGCGTTTTGGTTCCCCGGGGTGTAATACGGCGTTTGCGCGACGCGGCCGTTGGCCGACGGAATGTTCAGGCTATACGTCGCGGGTGGAGCGATCGTGGGCGAATAGGCATAGCCCGGATAAGAACCGCATTGGCGGTTGCAGCAGCCCGTTGTTAACGCAAAGCCACACAGCAATGCAATTATCATAAATGTCGGTTGGCGATTCATCGCAACGTCCTTGTCATGCGTTCCAGCAAACAGATTCTGCTCGGACGGTAGCAACCTAGCTCGATCAAGCAATATCAATCCAAATGCCAGCACCCCCCCCGAAAGTACCTAGTCGCGATCTGGGGGGATGCGGACCTCAGATTTCGAAGTAGCACCGCCCTCGGCAATGGCATCGATGCCCATTCGCCAAGCATTTCCCAAAATCTCACTCAGTTCTCAGGGATTCCCGATAGTTCGGGGCCCGTTTCCTCTCGGGATTTGGCCAAGTGTATAAAATTTGACAAAAAAATTGCGTTGCCCCAAGTATGTTTAACGACCAGTTGATCGTCATAATCGCGCCCGATCGCGGTGGCAGAGCAAGAACGCGACAAGTAGACCACTCCTTTATGGTTATGTCGCGTCTGATTCGTTTCCGGCCGCAACGCGATCATTATCATAATTTCCAATCATTCACGGACGCCAAAGAGGAAAAGGATGAGCGACAACTATTGGTACATCAAAAACTGTAACATTTTCTCTCACTTGTCTTCGGCTGACATTTCAGGATTGGAATCCCGCTCGCGGATGCGAAAGCTGAAACGTGGCGAGCCAGTTTATCTGCCGCACGAAGAAGCCGACGGGATCCTGCTGGTGACCGAGGGCCGCGTAAAGATCTGCCACACGACTCCCGAGGGCAAACAATCGATTCTCGGTTTTGTGGACGTCGGTGAGGTCTTTGGCGAGTTGTCTTTGGTGTGCGATCAGCCGCGTAACGAGTATGTCGAGACAACCGAGAAAACGACTCTCGTTCTATTGCCCAAACGTGAACTGCTTTTGATCACCAAGAAGTATCCGTCGATTGCGATGGGCGTTTCAAAATTGATTGGTGTTCGTCGCCAGCGAGTGGAGCGTCGATTGCGGAATCTGCTGTTTCATAGCAACCGTGAGCGAGTGATTCATCTGTTGTTGGAGCTGGTTGAAAGGTATGGCCAGCATGACGCAGAAGGTGTCAAGTTGGGCATTCGATTGTCGCACCAAGAAATCGCCAGCATCATCGGTAGCACGCGGGAGACCGTGACGGTTGTTTTGGGGCAGTTGTCGGACGAGCAGTTGGTCAACGTTTCGCGGCGTCGATTGACGCTTACGAATCTAGGAGCGTTAGCCCGGGAGGTTAACGAGCCGGTTCCCGCAATTCCCTGCAAAAAGGTGTCGCCAGCGGTTGGTTTGATGCCTAACCTTTCAGGCGGTTTCTGAGAGCGTCGGCATTAAAATCGGTCGATTTCACCCGTTTGGTGACACACATTACTGAGCGAACTTAGAATTGGAGAGTACGGTATTTAGATGCCGAAGCAATTCAAAAGTCAGTAAAGTTGTCTTTCCATTCAGTGCCGCGAGTCCGGCTCATCTTCCACTTCAATGTGCATCGCAAGGCGATTTCATGAGTTCCAATCAAAATAACTGGGAAGCCTGCGACCACGGTGTAATTGATGCCATGGTTGAACAAGAACAAGCCGCTCAGCAGCGTCAGTCTCGTCGCGACGCGTTGCGCACGATGGTGATGGGAAGCGTCGCGTGTGCCTGTGGCCTGAGCGCCTATTCGTTGGCTAGGCGTAGTGGCGGTAGCCAAGGGACCGCGGAGTTCATTGCGTGCGAAGACGTTCACGCGAACCTGCAGGACTTTGTCGACAACAAAATTGCCGACCAGCATTTGCGGGGCTTGATTAGCCGCCACTTGTTTCAGTGCAGCAGTTGCCAAGAAGCCTATCGCGGTATGATCAACGACGCTGACTTTGATTGCAGCGTGTAAAAAAGCGAAATGGCTTAACGCACAATCAGAAAGAATAGAAGCCGAGACCTTGTTGTTGGGCCCTCGGTTTGAGTTAAGTCGGATGAAGACTTACTGCTGATTTGTGCCGGATCGATTTGAGCCAACTTCCCGCTTGGCTCACGCTACGGAGAGCCGGCCAGCGAGAAATCAGTCGCCTTGCCGAATTCTTTTTCGATAATCTGCGCCCGAGCCTCGTGGACGTTGTCGGTCATCTCGAGTTTGTAAATTTGCAGCAAACTGCGGAATCGTCGCTCGTTGTAAAGTCGCTCGATTCGCTCCTGCCGAGTCAGCGAGAACAATCGCGATCGCTCGACCACGAACTGACGGCCGTCGATCATCATCACTTGGATGTCGTTGCTGTCGATGATTTTCACTGGCAAGCACAGCAAATCGACGCCGCTGAAGGACATGAAAGTGTTCAGCATCATGGCCGACGAAGGAGTTTCGTTCATCGGCGCGGCTTCATTGCGTCGAACGCCCAAGGAGTAGAGATTGTCTGATTCGCGGGCGACGCTGCGGCAGACTCCCTGGAGTGATTCGCCTTCGTAGCGAACGGCGACCGGCTGGTTAACTGATACCGTCAGTAGCGGTACCGAACCGATTCGTAGTCCTCCGATTGATTCGTCAAGTAATTTCGCATCCAGTGTCTCGCCACCAATTCGCACTTGGCAGGGGACATCAGAAACATTCAATCGTAGGTACTTTCGTCGTTCTTGATTCATGGGTTCGAACACGCAGTTGAACAGTTAGGATTCGGAGTCGCGGTGTCGATCGTGGCTCAATTGGAGCTCGCCGTCATACAATCGACCTAGAAAATGTAGGTTGCGATTGGAGCTGAGTCGCATCGATCCCGGCAAAAGGCGCCGTTTGCTCATCGAAAGGCGTTTTGATCTAGCGTCTGAGCTAACAAAGCGACCGGAGGTAACGAATCTGCGGGTTACGCTGGCTCTGGGCGAAGCCGAGTCAAGCGGATTTTGCCGTCGTCCAAATCCCTGATTTCCACCCGCCAAGCGGATTGGTCATGAAGTGTCAGCTCGATCCTGACACCCCACTCCATCCGTTTACGAACTCGATAGCTACCGGCTAACTTCCTAGCGACCGAACCGCGGTCTCCAGAAATGGGGCCTTCGAGGTTCAAATACTCCAGCCGGTGGTCCTTCAGCCGATCGCCCACAACGGTCTTTCCAACCCTGGGCAGTGAGGGAAATGCCCACGTTGCCAGCACACCGCCAGTTTCCAGCATCACATCAAAGTGGTCGCCACGTTGCTGCAACGATGACTCGGCCACTTCATGACGCAGGATGACGAACCGTCCCTGTTGCAGTCGTGCGATTGGTGTTTGCTCTGATCCCATGCTCGGTCGGGCCGTTGTTTGATTAATGATTGCGTATTCGTGTCGGTGACTGGTCGTTTGGCTCAGAATAAGCCCTTGGTGGCAGATTGCCTATTGGCGCGTGGGACGAAAGTTTTCACGATATCAGGCTATGTCAACTACCTCCGCGACTGAAAGCTCGACCGGCACCGCCCTGCCCCACATCGCCCCGCTCACGATCGGTGACGTCGTTGTTGATCCGCCTATTCTTCAGGCCCCGATGGCTGGCTTTACTAACTATGCTTTCCGCCAAATCGTGCGCGAGTACGGCGGCAGCGGCTTGCAGGCCACCGAGATGGTCAACGCCCGCGGGTTTGTCTGGCTGGACGAAAACGAAGCCGAGCATCCCGAACGCCTGTGGGGAGTTCGCGATGAGGCTCGACCGCTGGCGGTTCAGATCTGGGACAATCAGCCCGAGACGATGGCGAAAGTCGGTCGGCGATTGGTCGAGGATTATCGCGTGAGTGTTGTCGATATCAATTTCGGCTGCCCGGTCAAACAGGTCACCGAAAGAGCGAAATCCGGGAGCTACCTCTTACGCGTTCCGGACCAAATGGGGCGCATCATCGAAGAAGTCGTCGCTGCCTGTGCGCCGACCCCGGTGACGGCAAAAATTCGATTGGGATGCACTCGCGATCAGATCAACGCAACGGATATCGCTCAGGTTGTTGAAGGTGCTGGCGCGGCCGCGCTAACCGTTCACGGCCGAACGGCACAGGACATGTTTCGCGGCCATGCAGACTGGGATCGCATTTCGATGATCAAGCCGTACTTGAAGAAAATCCCACTCATCGGCAACGGTGATTTGGACTCGGCGGACAAAGTCGTCGACGCGTTCCGCCGGTACGATATCGACGGTGTCATGATCGCGCGAGCTTGCTTGGGGCGTCCTTGGTTGTTCGCCCAAGCAGCCGCCGCGCTCAAAGGCCAACCTGTGCCGCCGGACCCGACCTTGGAACAGCAGAAGCAATGCCTGCTGCGCCACTTTGATTTGATCGCCGCCCGTTTTGGCGAGGACAAGGGGGCTCAGCTCATGCGGCGGTACGCCTGTTGCTATGCTCAAGGTCGCCACGGGGCTCGGCACTTTCGCACCCACGTGGCTAAGGTCAGCACGGCCGAGGAATTTTATGGGGTGGTCGAAGAGTACTTTCCGACGGAGCTAAAGCCGGTCGAGCCAAAATAGGTGCGACGATTAACGTGGCCTTTTTGACCCCCGGCCACGGCTCTCGCCTCTTTTTTGCCAAGGCTCTATAATTCGCTCGGCTGGTATAGGAGTGGTTTTTGAGCCGCGTCCGATTTCAAGTACTCCTTCGCAGCTTGACCCAATTCTCACGAGTGACACCCATGAAATCTAAAGAAATCAACGAGCAGGAACTGTTAACGTCTCGCTCCACCGCGCTTGCCGTCACGGTCGCGTTTTATCTCATCGCCCTCTGCTGGATCATGAAAACTGATGTGGCTGCGTTTCAGGCCATGACGCTATTTAGTGCTTTGGGCTGTTTGATCGCTTGGGTACATTATTTCTCATTGAAAACGAAGGTCGACATCGCCTCGATGCTCGACGATCGCTAGATCAACCTGTCGCTTGGATTCTGCTGATCGGTTACCAGTCGCCGGCGGATGGGCCTGTTAATTGGCGGCCAATGCGAGGCCTACGTTTTGCTGATGTTAAAGCCTGCCGTTCTGGCTGACTTTTCCAGCTGCGCAAATTTCTCCTTGGCACCGGCTCATGCCGCTTGAATCGGTTGTTTCTTGACTGAAACAAAATCGGGTGATCTCGATTGTGCGAGTCGATACCGGAAATAAGCACGCGCCATGCGTCGGTCGCATGTTCTGTGCTGGTTGCTCGGTGATTCAAGGAAGAATCCATCATGAGAGTCTCATCACTCTGTCTGATTGTCGTGGCTGGCTCGCTTGTTTTCGCAAGCGGCTGCAAATCCCAGCGTCGCTCTGGTGTGTCGCACTATCGACCCCTAGGTTTTGGCACGGTTCGTCGCACCAACGATGTGGCTGCCCTCGCCTCACGTGGAACCGCCGAGTGCGATTGTTACACGTGCCGGACAAAGCGAGAGGCTGAGTCGTATCTGGTGGAAGAGGTTGGTCAGCCGGTTGACACCGCTCCTGCCGCAATCGAAGGTGACATGGTCGTGCCAGGTGCGATTGAACCTGATACCACACCAGTGCAGCCCGCACCCGAAGCAATCGTTCAACCGCCCGAACAAGAGCAAGCCGTTCCCAGCCAAGTGATCGAGGACGTAGCCGCGCCAAGTTTGGACGTTCCCGAGCCGCCACCGGCATCGCTTGATGACGCATTAGATTTAAGCTCAAAATCAGAGAATCCTGCGGCCAGTGACGCTGATGGAAATGGTCGTGTTGGTTCGTCGCGAGTTGTCTACCGCCCGCGTGTGACTCGACAGGCGCGTGCACCGCAAGTTAGCTCGATGCCGATTCAAGAAGAGGTCTCAGTGGCCAAAGCAGCCGTTACGCCGAACGTAGCCTCGCCAGCGAAAAGAGAAAACTCGATTTGGTTCGCTCCTGTCGTTTCGGCTGAGCCAATGACGGGATCAGAAAACATGCTGCCCGTTCCGGCAATCACAAGCCGTGTCGTGGAGCCTGTTGTTAGTGTCTATGAGACACAGCCAATCGTGGTAGAGCCTGCCCCGACGGTCCCGGGATACGTGGATTACTTAGAAAAAGTTGTTGCATCACAGTCGGTTGCACCTGCTCCCGTTGAGGCAATCCAGCCAGTTAGCGTTCCGGTTGCCGAGTCAACAATCGTTCTGCGAGCCGTTCCAGTCGCTCGACACACTGTCTACAACGGGCGATCGTACGACGCTCCGGTTCGGGTAGCTCAGCTGGCGGATGGTCCGACGACACGTTATTCGTTCGAAATCGCACCAGGCAAAAACTACTTTCAAGAATTGCCGCCAATATCGCAACGTATTCGTCCCTCGAAACCTGCGATCAGCCCTCTGACGCCGATGCCTACACCTGCGACTGGGGAGGCCGAACGTAGCAATGAGTCAGCGTCTTCGGCGATTGAATCGACAGATCACTCGCAACAGATGAAACTTCTGGCGACACCTGTCGCTTCTGGGGCGACGTTGCCCACAGCAAGCGTGACGCACGCTCCTTCGCGACAGCCGATCTCACAACCTGCACCAGTGGTCGAGTCGCCTAATGCTCGTGTCGTCCAGCCAACGCGGTCGTCGCTAACTCTGTCCGCGGTTTCAGAGGTCGGTCCAAGCAGTCTGCCACCGATCGCGAATTTTCACAACATGGAGGAGACCGTTATCGGTTCGTTGCACGTTCAGCCAGCCACCGGGCCGACTTCCACGCAGTCCAAAGCGTCACCACAAACGCAGGTAGGTAACAACAACGAACGCAATCGACTGGTGACTTCGCCTTGGCGACCGATGCAGCTGGGCCCGGAGCAGGACCTGCAAGTGAGCCGCTCGATTCGTCGCCTGACGATTCACCCGCAAAATGTTTCCAAGGCAGGTCGCGACACGATTGATCGATAGTAGCGTTCGACGCTACCAGCGAGGGTAGTTGTACGCGGGGTTGTCAGGACTGAAATCGATGTCCGATAGGCCGGGGTTCAACTGCACATCGGTGTAGTAAAACTTCTCGAACAGCGGCGGCGGATCCTCTGGGTTTTCCGGCCACCCGTAGCCTTCGTAGCCGATCGGAATTTGCCGTTCTTGATCGACGTAAATCTTGGCGTGGTGGAACTGAAAACACTCTTTCGGTTCGTCGTGAAAAATCTCGATCAGGGTACAACGGCGCGATTGAACTTCGATTCCCGGGGTCACGACGACGCGACAGTCCTCGTGGTCGCGATCACAGCAACCGATTTCATGCATTTTGCCGATTAGGTTGCGAAAGCCGACCTGCCAAATCGGGTACCGACTGCCTCGCATAGCAATTGGGCCGTCAGGGCTAAGGTGCATTCGTTTCACCCTCAGCAGTCCGCTACCCGCGTGAGCGATCATCTTGCCGTCGTTCCGACCTTCGACCCAAATTACTTCTTGGCCTTTTATGTGACGCGGTGCGACAAAATTTAGGTAGACCGAAAATGGGACACTGTCGGTCGCGGGTAAAGGTTCACTAAGCTCGTTCGTTTCATTGGCCTTTTGTTCGTGTCGAATCTTCGCATCCATTTGCCGCTCTTTGTCCAAGCGACCGTGGATGAAGACTTGGCTGGTTATTCGACAGGTGTAGTCTTGGATGTTGCGATCGATCGCGTCCATTGACCACTGGGCAACCATCAACACCGGGTCCAACGGATGCTCGGCCGCATCGACAACGGATTGACTGATCAACTCGTTTAACTTGACGGACTGTAGATCGTCCTCGGGCATCTGATCGAGCGGTTGAGTGGCTGCCTCGATCGCCGGCTCGTCGGATGGATCAGATTCTCGTTCGGTGTCCGCCGCCTGAGCGATCTGAATCGTTTCGCTTTCGGTAGGAAGTTCGTCCGCCGGCCGGTTGAGCACCATGGCGGAGGTTAGAATCCCCGTGAACACGGCGGTCGCCCAGAGTAACCAACGGCGTCGCCGTGGTAGGTTCGCGGCGCTGGAGTTGTT
>CAZLFF010000010.1:13988-38575 GCA_964558755.1 uncultured Pirellulaceae bacterium | reverse complement strand
CCGACCGATTCATGATCGTTCCCTTACTCGCCCTGTGTTCCGGCTATTCACGCTTTTCGACGTTGGGTTCGGTCACTGGGAGGCGAATTGTTCCGCGTACTGGAGGATCCATCCATCAATTCGTTTCTTGAAGTCTGCTTCGTCGCATTCGAGCACGTCTTCAAAATGATTCCAGGTAAACATCTCTTTGTCGCGAATCGTTCCTTTGCCTGCAATATTAACGACATTGAACTCGTTTTGCGGCCGCACGGTCAGCTCGATGCGGCTAAAAAACGATCCCGCTTTTCCGTTGGGCCCCATCTGCAAGTCGTTTCTCGAGACCGCCCCGCCCCAGCCGCGGGGGCCGTAGAGCATCTCGTAGTCGAAACCTGGGAAATGGTTGGCCAAACGTTTTAGACATTCCTCGATATGGTCTGATAGGTGCAGACGAAACTGATTGTGCGTGTTTCGAATCTCCTCGGCCGTTAACGCCTCGCGACGGGCACTCGCGTTTCGCACTGCGCTGCGCTGTTGGCCGCGTTCGATCGCTTTTTCTAGTTCGCTGTCAAAGTCCATGGTTTCGTAGATGAATCGCGATAGGTCGTGTTGCGTTTTTGGAAGGCCCTCTAGTTTTTGTCGTCGGTCTTCTTTTTCTTGTCGTCTGGTTTCTTCGATACAAACTGAGCCAGATCAGAAAATGATCGCATCGGTTCGGCTCCGGAGAGCATGTCGTCGGTAATTGGCTTGACGGGCTTGGGTTTTGACGGTTTACGTCTGGCGGTGTGCGTTCGCTGGTTGCGTGAGTGCTTTCGGTCGCTCCGCTGGTCCCGACCACCACCTCGCGGGCCGTGATTGCGGTTGCGGTCCGAGTTTTCTGCGTTGCCAGACTTGCCGTCCCGGCTCCCTCGTCGGCGACCACCACGAGTAGGTTTTTTGGAGCCCGGTCGAATTGCCGTTAGTTTGACTCGTCGACGCTCGCTGTCAATTTCTGACACCCAAACGCGGAGTACCTGCCCGATTGAATACTGGTCTTGCGGGTCACGGACAAAGCTGTGTGACAGCTCGCTGACGTGAACGAGGCAGCTCTCACCAAGCCCAATGTCAACGAATACGCCAAAATCGACGACGTTAACGACTTGGGCCTCTAACTGCATCTCGGGTTTCAGGTCGTCGGGTTTGACAATGCCGTTACGGAACACCGGGCGTGCCTGACGGTCGCGCGGGTCGCAGTCCGGTTTCTTCAGACTGAGGATGATATCCTTGATCAGCAGCGAGCCCGTGCCAAGTTTGGTGGCAAGGGTATCGATATCCAGCTGGTTGAGCAGTCCGATCGCTTCAGATCGTTTGGCCGAGTTGCGGGCGTGCGACGTGTCGGCTGCTGCGGGCGGCTCAGTCGAATCCGCGGCCGCGACGGGTGTTGAATCAGCATCAGCCGTGGAGGACTCATTGGATGCAGGGGCCTCCGTTTTAACGTCACCGTTGATCGCTGTGTCTGCTGGGGCTTCTAGGTCAGGCTTTGTAACCTCTGGCGATGCAGGTTCTTGGGCCGCAGCTTGTCCCGCTTTGACTGCAATTTCGGGTGGTTTCGGAGGCAACAATAGCTCGGCGGTAACGCCGGCTTTCTCCATGATGCTTTCGGCAACGGCGTAGCTTTCTGGGTGAATGGCGGTTGCGTCCAGCAGCGTTTCTCCGTCGTGGATACGCAGAAAGCCGGCTGCCTGCAAGAAGGTGGCGTCGCCAAATCCGCTGACCTCACGCAACTGCTGACGCGATTTGAACGGGCCGTTTGCCTCTCGATGTTCAAAGATCCGGCGAGCGGTCAGTGCGTTCAGGCCAGAGACATACTTTAACAGTGAGGGACTTGCTGAGTTGACATTCACACCGATGCGGTTGACGCAGAATTGCACCACATCGTCCAGGGACCCGCTAAGATGTTTAGCCTTCACGTCGTGTTGGTACATGCCGACGCCGATATTGCCCGGGCTAATTTTTACCAATTCGGACAGTGGGTCCTGCAAGCGACGGCCAATAGAAATCGCGCTTCGAATTGATGGTGCCGCGTCAGGTAGTTCCTCACGCCCTGTCTCGCTGGTTGAATAGATGCTCGCGCCGGCCTCGTTGACGATCACGTACCGCACGTCTGACTTGCCTTCCAGCGGACCGCTTAGAACATCGCTGACCAACTGCTCAACGTGGCGACAGGCCGTGCCGTTGCCGATTGCGATCACGTCTACCCGGTGCTTCTTGATCCAGTCAGCGACCGTTTGAGCGCTTTCTTCGATCCGGGTTTTATTGCCGACGACGAAGGCGTGACCAGACTCGAGCAATGAACCACCCGCGTCGAGCACCGCCAGGGAGCACCCGCGTTTGAAACCAGGGTCGATCGCTAGGACTCGCGCGTTGCGGATCGGCGGTTGCAGCAGCAAGCTGCGTAGGTTGTTGGCGAACACTTCCACCGCGTGTTTCTCTGCCGTTTCGGTCAGTTCACGGCGGACCTCACGTTCGAGGCTGGGAAGAATGACTCGGCTGACCGATTCGACCGCACACTTGTTCAGAAAATCGCTAAACGGGTGGTCGGCACTAACGAGTTTTGCAGTTGCGGCCTCGTTCAGTTGAGTGTCATCGGCGGTGATTTTAACCTTCAGCTTTCCGCCACGCTCGCCTCGATTGATCGCTAACACGCGGTAATGAGGCAGCTTTTTCAGTGGTTGGCTGAAGTCTTGATAGTCTTTGTACGGATCGTCGACCTTCTTTTTTTTCTTCTTCTTTTTCTTTTTCTTCTTCTTTTTCGTCACCGGCGAGTCAACGTTGGCCGCTGGCTGGACCGCCGCCGAAGCGGCCTCGAAAAGTGCCGTAACGGATTCTGCATCCGAACCATCTGCTGCCTGATCGGCCGAAGCTGCATCACCATCACCAACACTGGTGCTTGCTTCAGCTTGGCCTTGATCGGACTCCTGCGTTTGATCTTTCGTTTCCGCGACAGTTCCTGCAGGCGTAGGTTCTGGTTCAGACGCGACAGCATCGCCTGCACCTTGATCGACTTCGGAGGAGTCTGACGCGACGTCTTCGGGGGAGCGATCGGAACTGCTGGCGTCTGTCTGTTCCGCCGCATCATCGTCAGCCGGCGTTTCGTTTGGTTCCGTTGTCGCTTGCTCGGCCGAGGAGTCGACCGCCTGTGCGATTGCTTCGGTCGTCAATTTGCCGGTCGTCCAGACGATGCGACGCAAGTCACTACGAAGTTCACGGTTTTCGCCGAACGATTCGACCAGCAGATCGGTCACGCCGCTGAAAACCTCATCCACAGACGACAGCCCCTGATCGACGCGGACATACTTTGTCGCCAGCTCGGCTAGGTCTTGAGACGCCGACGCGCCCGACAGGATATCTTGGGCCAACGGTTCGAGACCTTGCTGCCGCGCGGTTGCAGCACGCGTTTGCTTGCGAGGCTTAAACGGGCGATACAGATCCTCAATCGCGCGGCTTGAAGTCGCTTGTTCGATACGCTCGCGCAGCTCGTCAGTCAGCTTGTCCTGTGAATCGACGGACTTGAGCACAAACGACTTCCGCTCGGCCAAGGCACGCAGTTGGGCGACCTTTTGCTTCACCGCTAGGATCTGGTTTTCGTCCAACCCACCCGTTTGGTCTTTGCGGAAGCGCGTGATGAACGGGATCGTGTTCCCTTCATCCAGTAGCTTCAGCGTTTGGTCTAGCTTTTCGGGCGGTAGCTTTAGGTCGCGGGCGACGATCGCGAGATCAATGTTCATAATTTCGAATGAGGGCGACGCGGGACGCGAGAACGCGAACACGTTTGCCAGCTCAGGTTGGCACAGGGGGAATCGAGGTCGGAGGACTTCCGAAGTTTATCACGGGTCAAATTGGTTTGAACAGGGCAGACGTTTTCGATCATGCCGATCGGGCGGCCCGCGCGACCCGCAGAACCGGGCCAGATCACTGGTTGACGATGAGGAGTTCCGCTTTTCCGATCAGACTACGAAAAAGCGGCGACTTTTAGACTGTGATGACCAAAACTGCGGCAGAACCGGTTTTCTTTGTTCCTTGCTGGCAAGGTCAGCGACAGCTCGAAGGAATCGTTTCACTCGACGAAGCGTCACGCCTCTGTCATCCCCTTATCCTTCCCGTCTATCTCTCCCGCTGCCCATGGCCACCGCCCCCTCCAAACTAACAAGCTCGGCGTCGACCGCCGATGCCGGAGGGCGCGCGAAGGTTTCTTCGAGCGAGCGATTGGAGCAATTGTCGGACTCGATCGCGTCTGGCGTAGTGTTCGCACTACTACTAACCGTTGGGCAACGGATTGTGGGATTCGTTCGAGGTATCGTTTTTTGCCGCTTGATGACCGATCAAGAACTTGGCCAATGGTCCATGGTGTTTAGTTTCCTAATGCTGCTGGCACCGCTGGCGGTTTTGGGGCTGCCAGGGTGCTTCGGTCGCTACACCGAGTACTATCGCCACCGCGGTCAGCTGAGAACATTCATTTGGCGGATCGGCGTGCTGACGTTGGTCATGACGCTGGCATTTTCGCTGGCCATGCTTGCCGCGCCGCGGTGGTTCAGTTGGATCATTTTTCGCGATGCCACTCAATCAAATATCGTGGTGGCGATGGCGGTTGCGTTGGTCGTCGTGTCGGCTTCGAATTTCTTGTCGAGCCTCATGGAGTCGCTGCGTCAGGTAAAAGCGGTAACGGCTATGCGTTTTATCATGGGCATGTCGTTCGCCACCGTCGGCACGGGAATGATTGTATTAATGAACGACAAAGCCGCCGCGGCCACACTGGGTTACGGAGTTAGTTGTGTTCTAGGTTCCGTTCCTGCCATCTGGTTTCTCTGGAAGTATCGCTCGGACATCGCAGATGATACGGAGTGTGAGCCACTGCGTCAGTCGGCCATGTGGCGACGGATCGCTCCGTTTGCGGCTTGGTTGTGGGCATCGAATCTGTTTCACAACTTGTTCGAGGTCGCTGACCGCTACATGTTGATCCACTGGTCAGACACCGCAGCTGATGTCGCGGCCGGTTTCGTGGGCCAGTACCACAGCGGGCGAGTGGTTCCGTTGCTGATGGTGAGCGTTGCAGCGGTGGTTGGTGGGTTGCTGATGCCTTACATGAGTTCGGCGTGGGAGAAGGGCGATCGTGAACTCGCGTGTCGTCAAAACAATTGGACAATCAAGTTTATGGCGATCGGGTTCACCATCGGAGGAATCTTCGTGCTGCTGCTCGCGCCGCTGCTATTCCAAGGCGTGTTCCAGGGTCGTTACGACGATGGCTTGGCCGTCCTGCCGATGACGCTGGTCTACTGTATCTGGTTCTCTTTGTTCACCGTGGGTCAGAATTATCTGTGGGTGGCCGAGCGTGGAAAATGGGCCGCGCTGGCCATGATGGTCGGGCTAGGAGTCAATCTGACGCTAAATATGTTGCTGATTCCCAGCTACGGTCTCAACGGAGCCGTGTTCGCCACCACAGCAGGCAACGCGGTCAACTTGATCATTCTGTATGTCTACACCAGTCGCTACGGATGTAAAACCGATCGAAGTATCTGGCTCGTCACGACCGTTCCGCTCGCATTATTGCTGCCGTTACCCGTCGCAACGGTGGTGATGTTGCTGGTTGCGGGCGTGGCGATCGGAACCGAATGGTTGCTTAGTAATCAGGAAAAGGCCGAGATTAAAGCGATGGTGCTCAGCCGGCTATCGTAGCCCGAAGCTGCCACTAACAGTCGTCGAGTCGACCGGCTTAGGTGCCCGATGTGTCACCCTGTCCGTTCAAGATCGCGTCAAGATCGAGATTGCCATTCGCCTTTTGATCGATCACGATCAGCATTTGCTTGGCGGCTTGATTGACCATCGCGTAGCCTTCTTCGCCCGAGTAGCGAATCATGATCGCCCCAAGCATCGCACGTCCGGCGATTAGATCGGCAGATGATTGAGCCGAATCCAATTGCTGAATCATGGCGATGAGCGCCGCGGGTTCTGTTGGAAGCGGTAGTTCGGCGGCCAGTGCTTCTAGTCGCTCTTTGGCCGCGGCATGAATGTAACGTTCCTTGCCGTCCTCTTCGTAGTCCGCGATCAACTGTGCAAACGCTTGTAGAGCCTCGATCGGTTGACCTTGTTTCTGCAGTATCGCTGCCTCGACGAATCGTCGGTCAGGTTTCGAAAGTAGTCCGTGATCAATCTCGAGTGCTGCGTGACGATCGAGTGTCTTTTTCCTTGACTGATAAAACAGAGTTTCGGCCTGCACGGCGAGCGGGCCGTTGCCCTTCATCACTGGGGTTAACAACTCCCGAGCTTCCGTCCACGCTATCGATTCGTTGGATCCGATCATTTGCCTTGCGCGTTCGACGATTGAACGTTCGCTCGCGGGAAGCATGATCCACGTCGCAATCCCGGCAATCGCCAGCAACCCAGCAACCAGCACGGGGACGCGTTCGAAAAAAGGGACGGACGGCGTCGCGGGTTTGGCCGACTTCCCAAGCAAACGCCGAGCCTCGGTTTTGTCGACTCCGGCGTTGAGCGCATTAAAGGATTTGCTGGCTTGAGTGACCGCGGCTTCGCGCCCGGCGACAACGCGGCGAATTTCTTGAAAAGCTAACAGCACCGCGCGGGCCGAGTGCGGGCGCTTGCGGGGGTTGGGTTGGAGAAGTTCGGTCACCAGCTTGTCCAGCCACACCGGGCAACCAATCTGAATTTGCGACACCGAAGGCACGGGTTTGTTCAACTTGTGTTTCGTCATTCGCTCGATCGTGCCGAGGGAATACGGCAGCTTGCCGGTGAGCATTTCAAACAGAATGACTCCCAGCGAATAGAGGTCCGACTTCGCAGTGGCTCCTTCGGTAAACTGCTCCGGTGCCATGTAGGCGGCGATATCCAGCTCGCGTTTGCGAATCGCGTCCCAACGTCGACGGCGTGCGCGGTTCAGCCGTAGGTCGGTGACCTTCACCTGGTTTTCCGGTCCGATCAAAATCTTGTCGGGAGTAAGTTTGCTGTGGACGAGATCTTTTTGATTCAAGTAGGTCAGCAGTTCCGCAATCTGAGTTCCGAATTCGATGGCAAGATCTGTCGAAATTCGACCGCGCCGCGCGAGCAGCGACGTTAGCGATTCACCTTCGACCAGTTCAGTTGCGAAAAAGATGCGGTCGTCGTCCGCACCCGCGCCGAACACGCGGACCAGGTTGGGATGGCTGAGCTGCTGGAGAGCGTCCGCCTCTCGCTCGATCTTGTCGAGTGCTTTGCTGCGCGCGACGCCCGTGGGTACGGATAGGAACTTAATCGCGACGTCGCGGTTCTGCTGCGTCTGGCGAGCGTGAAAGACCCGGTGGCGTTGGGTGTTGCCCAGCTTATTGAGAATCAGGAATGGACCGACGTAAGTGTTTTCCAACAGTGTGACCTCACGAGGCATTGGAAGCAGCTGCAACCCATTGTTTGTCGAGCGAGCGTTTGCCTCAAGAGAAAAACTTGCGGTTGACCGATAAATCGAGCCCGAATGACGGCCGGTTAGCGTCACTAGTTGTTGCAAAAGCTGGCCGAATGTTAACCAGTAGGGAACTGGCGGCAGTATTCGTAGACCGCCATGATTGTCGCGGTGGCCGCGTTAAGGCTGTACGGCAGGCCATAAATTGGCAACTCGATTATATCGTCCAGCATGGACAATTGGTCTTCTGCGATGCCCAAACGCTCGTGGCCGATCACCAACGCGGTTCGACGTGGGTAGGCGTAGTCATGAATCAAAACGGATCGTGCGGTTTGCTCGAGTCCCACCAGTCGGTACCCGTCAGCGCGTAATTTTTTAAGCACCGGCAGCATCGAGCGGCGTCGCTCGACGGTCACATGGGTCATTGCATCCCGAGCGATCGCGGCATCGATCTTTCCATTTCCACAAACAATCACTCGTTCGATGGCACAACAGCCCGCCAGTCGGATGATGCGCGACAGGTTGACGTTGCTCTTGAAATCAGGGCACACCAGCACCAGCTCGCGCGGACGCTCGAGCGGTAAGAACGCTTTCTCGCGAATCTGCTGGGCTTCGGATTGCTCGGACACTTCACGATGCGAGTCTGAATTAGACATAAGGATAATCGGCTGCGATCAGGCCCTCGGATTTTAACGCGGTCCACAGGTCGTCCGGTATTTTTTGATTGACCAGTTCAATGTTAGACGCAACACGCTGCGGATTGGTGGTCGCCATCGCGAAGCTGCGGATCTCGGGCGGCGAGAACGCAAACTGGACGCAGGCAGAGATTGGTTTAACGTCGAACTTCGCACACACCTCGTTCAAACGATCGCGCCACTGGAACTTCTGCGCGTCCTGAGGGTCGTTGGGGTCCATTTCGACATAGTCGTAGAAGCTACCGCCTAGCAAAAAGCCGCCATGAAAAACGGCCGAGTTAATAACCCAAACATTTTTGGCAGCCAGTTCGCTGAAAAACTCTAATAGCTCCGGCGGGTGACGGTGGATGGTGAAGCTGTTAGCGAACATGACCCAGTCGAGATCAACGTGGTTACAAATGTCACGAATAGTCCGCCAGTCCTTCGAGCCCACACCGATACCGAGGACGTCGCCGTTCTCTTTTAGCTCCGCTAAAGCTCGGTAGGCACCGAGGATGTCATCGAATCGCTTTGCTCGATCGGCATCATTTGTCGCGGCCGCCAGGTATTCGTCGGGATCGTGCACCGAGCCCATTTTTGAATCGAAGCCTTTGCCAAGGATCTCGTTGCCCTGCTTCCAGCAATCTAGGATTCCGTCGTAGCTGATCTGTTGGGTGGCATCGTGGTCGATGCCGACCCATGCACCCGGTTCGAAGGTCGGCTCGGGCGTTGTCAGGGGGATTCGTTTCCAAGCCAGCTTATTGCTGATGATCACGTCGTTGGGAGATATGTTCAGTTTTCGCAGCGCGTTACCGATGACCTCGAGTGCGAGCCCCGCTCCGTACTTTCCGGCCGAGTCAATCACGACCGGCTTCGGCAGTCGATCCAGCCATTGCTTGAGCACCTGCAGCTTAACTTCTTCCGGGTGAACCTCGTACAAGTTGCCGAAAGAGCCGGTGCCGACCACGATCGGCGCGACTTCGATGCCCAAGCGTTCAATGTTTGATTTTTGCATGTCGGCGAGACGAGGATCTGTTCGGGGTTGAGTGTGTGAAGAAGTTTGGCAGCTTTATGAAAGCGGAGCAAGGGTTTGGGGCAAGGCGCCGTTTCTGTAATGAGGTTTTGGCAATGAGGTTTGTCATGTCCAGTTTCCAGTTTCAAATCTGAATTCACCGTACGGCCGTTTGGCTTTTCTATTCACCGCATTTGAATGCCCTCGCGCCGATAGCGCACGAAAAAAGGCCGCTCGCGGTGGCGAGACGGCCTTTTGTTTTTTGCCCGAAGCGTCTGTTGGCCCTCCGGTCGGCTGCTACTTTTGTCAGCGATCCGACCGAGTCGTGTCTCGTTTTAAAAACCGAGCAAAACAGACTCTGTCGCAGTCGATTAAACTTTGGTCAATCGCCTACGCGTCGTCGCCGGAGGTCTCAGCTGCGGCTGCTTCTGCGCCTTCCTCAGTCGGCAGTGGTGGAACGACCGTGTCACTTTCTGGCTGTGGAGCCGGCGGGGTGGCGGCTTCGGTTGGTGAACCGGTTGTTGTTTCGTCAGCAGCGCCAACGACTTCACCCTTGACGGTGTCCGCTTCGCCTTCACCCGAGACAACGTCCGAGATCACAACAGCGCCCGGTGGCAATCCAACGGTGCTGTACGGTGTCATTTCGCCACTGGAAACGGCGCCGCTGACAACCGTGCCACTGCTCGATTCAAAACCAGCAACACTACCGCCACCGCAGCAGCTACTGCAGCTGCTGCAACCGCTGCTGACGACGGGTGCCGATGAGTACTCCATCGGTGCCGAGTAACTTTCGACGGGTGCTGCGTATGATTCAACAGGCGTGTTGTAAGCGGGAGCACTGTAGACTTCTGCCGGAGCAGCGTAACTGGTGGCAGGCTGAGCAAAAGCTGGTGCGTTGTTAGCGCAGTCTGCACATTGAGCGGCAGCATTGCTTGCCGAAACAGCCATCGCAGCGACAGCACAAAAAGCGATCAGGTTTCTCATGAGAATCTCCAGGGGTCTTCGAGGGTTGGGACGACGATCGAAGGCCCGTCGAGCAATCTGCTGACGAACCAACAACTCGTGGTAGATCAAGTGATTTAGAACGAACAGACTACCGGTCCTACCCACACTGTCAAGACGCGAGGAAACCTGTGGCGGGGGGCCACGACGAGACTGCAAACGAGCCAACGCTTTCGCAAGTATTGCTACGCTTTCTTACGCCGGGCCCGTACCGCACAAATTATCGTCGCCTGCGAAAAACGATGATGACAGCACCAATTTCTGGGCAATACGACAGCCCGAAAATGCCGATTGACTTGATGGCCCCGATGTTTGCAGGCACCCGCCTGTTGGCCGATTCAAGTGGCTTTTGCGACACCCCGAAGCAGCCAAAAAAAGCCAGATTTATGACACGATTGTGAAAATCGGCACGAACGGACCTGTGGCATTTTGCGGTCAAATTGTCATCACATTGCGCCACAATTGCACCCTATTTTACAACCTCCAGAGACCCGTCTATCGATCAAATTCATCGGAAGCACGTAAAAATAGGGCCCAGCGATTTTTTTGCGAACATCTGAGCCCGTTCGGCATCCGATTTGCTGACACCTTCAATTGAAACTCTTGCCTGCCAACGGATTTCACCTTTGATCCACTGCGGGTAAGGGTCAAGAAACGGAGAGGCACCATGTTTAAGACCAACCCGCCCGAGTTTGACCCCGCCAACGAGCCGCGAACTGACCACACAGTGGCAGGTGCAGGCCGAGAAGCCGAAAAGTCAATCGAGTTCGAAACGCTTGCCGCGTTCTCTGATTGGTTGGACGATCAGTTGGCCATCCTCGAATCACAATACGAGGGTTTCGAGACGGTGACTTCAGTCCGCGGGTTCTTCGGACGGTAAACGGATCGTTTGACCAGCCCCGCGGTCAGATCATTCCCCATTTCTTTCGCAACGCCCACTCAGTGGTCAGCAACACGACCAAGAGTAACAGGTACGCTGTCGCATCGGGAAGCGTCTGGCCCAACCGCCAAGTTGTTGGTACTTCGATTTTTGACGTCGGCGGATTCGCATTGATTTCGTCCAATAGGTCACCAAACCGTTCAGGATCAATCTTGCGCCCGCCGAACGCTTTCGTTTCGTTTGCCAGACGAACGATTTGATCTGGGTTCGCGGCGGGATTTGCTTTTTCACGGTCACGATCCATCACGACGAATTCACGCTCCGACTGCCCGATCGTCTGACCACCTCGCGCGGCGATGGCCTCCAGCCGGTACAGTCCTGGAACCGCTGTCGTTGCCTCGTCGATTGCCCCAGTGAATTGCTCGCCCGAGCGACCGATTGCGATTCCTTCAACGGTGCCATCGGGTTTGATAAGTCTTGCTTGGACAACCGCGTCATCGGCCGCTGATTGATCTGCTGTCACGGCTCTGAGCTTCACCCCGAATTCAAACGCCTCCGCAGCCGAAAAACGACGCTGGGGCAACTCGATTGAAACGCTCTCGTCGGTCCTCGCGTCCCAGCCGGCAAGCCATAGAATCAGCTGTCGCCAAAACTGGTCGTACGCCTCCCCGAAGCCGGCCATTTTCCAACGCCAGGTTTGGTCGCCCGCGAACGCAGCGACTCGTCCACCGATGTTAGCCGTGACGAGTAGCGGGTTTTTGCCTTCGGCGGTCGTCAACAGGACCTCCGCATTTTCTTTCACACCCGCGAACCGGTTCGCCCCGGGCAGTTTCGGCAGCTGATTCCACAGCGCTCCTCCGTCTGCGTCGGTCAGCCGAGTCAAATAATGATCTTTGGTGGGGCGGACGTTGATGGGAACGTTGATGTGCAAGTCCCGGCGGACCGGTTTGTCGAAATCTTGGGCCTCCGTCGCGTCCATCTTGATCGGCAGCAGGTCGGCCAGCGGTGTTTTCTGGTAACGCCCCGCGCCAAAACTGTGCGAGCCACCCAGCATCAACAGGCCCTTACCTTCAAGCACCGCCTGCTGAAGCGCGGCGAGCGACTGAGGGTGCTTGCGAGAGTCGAACAACGCGCGGGAATCGAGATCGCCCAAGATGAAAACATCGTAGGTCGGGTCGGCGAAGGATCGCTCAAGCGACGTATCGGGCCAAGTGCCCCGCTCGCTGGAGTAGATCGGTTTAAAATCGAGATCGATGAAGTCGTTCACCGCCAGAGTCTTCCGCAGGTAACTTTGCTCAAACCCCAAGTCCCCCACAACGTATAAAACTCGCATGCCCTTGTCGTTGACGGTCAGAAATGCGTCCAATTGGTTGTTGCGAGTCGCGATTTCGCCCGGCATCGGCCGCGCACGGACCTTTAAGCGATACTCACCGGGCTCAGTCGGTCGGTACGCGAGTTCCACATTGATTTCTTCGTCACTGCCGTTGGGGCGAACCAGCTGAGTCGAAACGCGTTCCTCTTGCCCGGTGGCGTCGGTGATCAGCATCTCGACCGCGATCTCTTGGTTTGCGTAGCCTCGCGCGACGATGGTGGCTCGGACGGATAAATCGTTTTTCACATTGACGATATGCTGCTCGGCCACGTTGGTCACCGACACGTCGGCCAACTGCCCTGCATCCGCCGGCAAGCCAAACGGAACGCCGAACAGAGGGACCTCAAGATCACGGAGGACCTCAGTCGCACGCGACAGTTCAATCTCAGGCACTGTTGCGTTCTGGACCCCGTCGCTGGCCAGCACCACCCCCAGCAATCGCTGGTCCCTTGCGCCTAGTGACACATCGTAGATTGCCGTGCCGATGTCGGTCTCAGAACCTGTCGGCTGGTCCGGCAGTTGAAAGCCCGAATCCGTCCACTCGACCGGTTTCGTTTGCTGGTCAAAGGTAAAGGTTCGGACGTCGATCTTTTTCGACTTAAGCTCCGCGAACCGCGCGCGATTGGAGTCGAGCAGGTCGGTTACGGCTGCCCAACGTGTTGACGAATCCGCGATGTGCGGGTGCTCCATGCTCCGAGTCGCGTCGATCAGTAACATCAGCACGGCTGACTGATGGCGTTCGATCTGTTGGACGCAACCGGGGCGAACCAGCCCCAGCCCCACCAGCAGAATGGATGCGAGGCGAATACCGGTCAGCGTGCGTGTCCGAGCGGGCGTTGCCGACGCGAACGCGGGGCGAATCCACAAAAGTCCGATCGCGGCCAGCAATAGAATCGCCAGCCAAAAAGGCGAGAGAACAGGTTGGAACGAAATCGAATCCATGATCGCTCGGTGGGACGGCCGACCGTCGTTCGCGAAACGATCGCGAACGCGGCGACTTTCAAACTAACAAATAGTGACGCAGTCGGGCCCTATCGTACCGTCGGTCAGAACACGAGGCGAGTCCGGTGGTTCAATCAGATGTGCTAGACTGATGAAGTTCCGCCGAAGACATCCCGGCGCAACGCGACGCCGGTTCGTGGTGCTCGATGGGCAATGTCGTTCTGCCACCGATAACCGTTCGCAATCCCTTGGCCCTTTGGCTTTCGTAATGCCCAATCGATCTGATACGAGGATTATTTACCTAACGGCCGGCGCCGGAGGGATGTTCTGCGGCAGCTGTCTGCACGACAACGCGTTGGCGAAAGCGTTGACGGCCGACGGATGGGATGTCCAGTTGGTACCAACATACACACCCATCCGTACGGACGAATCGGATGCGAGCATCGATCATGTGCTGTTGGGAGGGTTAAATGTTTACCTGCAACAACGTATCCCTCTGTTACGTTACATGCCGATGTGGGTCGACCGGTGGCTCGACCGGCCCGGCCTAATTCGTTGGGCCACCGCCCGCGCTATGGATACGAACGCCGCAACCTTGGGGTCACTCACCTATTCAATGTTGCTCGGTTCGGCAGGGAACCAGCGGAAAGAAATTCGTCGGACGGTGGATTGGCTGGAGTCTCAATCGCCTGATCTGGTCGTGATGAGTAACTTGTTGATCGGTGGTTGCGTTGAGCCGATCAAGCAACGTTTGAAGGTGCCAGTCATTGTGACACTACAAGGCGACGATCTGTTCTTGGATGGCTTACAAGAACCGTGGCGGGCGAAATGCATGAAGCGAATCCGCGCGATTGCCGGCCAAGTGGACGCGTTTATCGTCCACTCCAATTTTTATCGCCAGTACATGACGGAATACTTGGCGCTTTCAGCGGACAAGGTTTACGTGACGCCGTTGGGGATCGACACGACGGACTTTGAAGAGTTTTTGGGTGAACACGACCAAGCGATCAACCTGCAGGCGATCACTGACCAACCACTGAACATCGGCTATCTCGCGCGACTGGCGCCAGAAAAGGGGCTCGATCATTTGGTTGACGCGTTACTGCTGCTGTCGCCTGATGTTCGTGATCGAGTTCGCTTGACCGTCGCCGGTTGGTTGGGCCCGGCGGACGAGGACTACGCTTCCGCAATCTGGGCAAAGCTGGACGCGGCAGGATGGCAGGGAAAGTACGAGTACTTGGGTGCGGTGGATCGATCGGCCAAGCTTCAGTTACTTCGCAATATCAACTTGTTTTGTGTGCCAACGCGTTTTCAAGAGCCCAAGGCGATCTACGTGCTTGAGGCGATGGCCGCGGGCGTGCCGGTTGTCGCATCACGGCACGGCGTGTTTCCTGAGCTGATCAACGAATCCGGCGGCGGCGTCTTAGCGGAGCCCAATGATGCGAGTTCCCTCGCTGGAAAACTAACAGAATTGATTCGCGATCACGATCGAAGAATCGAACTTGGTTCAGCAGGCCGGGCGTTCGTGCTGGAGAAGCGCAATGCCGAGCACATGTCGGCTGTCACGAGTGCAGTCTTTCGTCAGGTACTTCGTGGCGAACGCGAAGCCACCTAATCGATTGGTGATTCGCAATGGATTTGCCACGTTTGAATCACGACGAAGTAATACCCGCCAAGCAGCAAAGTAGTCCAACCGTAGACAGGCCAAGCCCGATAAAGGCCAGTCGTGGCTGGTTGGATGACATTCCCCAAAGGCCAAGCATCAGGCCCAGGATCGCGTTGATAAAGCTAAACGGAGTGATAAACGAACCGATGATCGACCACGCTCCCAGCACCAGCGAGCCAACTGCTCCACCTTTTGCGGCGACGTTCTCCAGTGGCAACACGTTGCTCGTCTGAGCTGCAGGATTGCCGTTTGGTTCGTCAGACGTTGCGCTCAGTTTGGCTGTCACGACGTCCGCCGATTCCGCTTTTGCATGCTCGGCTTGGTCCGCTTTGGTGATCAGTTCGGCGGTAACGGGCGGCGCGGCTGAGTTTGCTGCCGTAGGCGGGTTTTCTTCGCGTGTCATATCTGAACAATAACGAGAGTTGAGCGACTGGTTGCGTCCGTGTGAACCTTTGGCGAACTGCCATGAGCCGTCGCGCCTGCGTTCTACACCCGTTAATCGTAATCGATTTGAGAGCCTGAATGGCAAGGTTTATTACTCATTTTGAAAGTGCCATCGATCCATCGGTGACGCTTCCGGCCGACCAGCTGCAAACTATGCATGACCACCGCCCGCTGTGGTCTCGTTATGACTTGGACGCCGTCGCCAAGCACATGACCAAGGGTGAGTTGGCCAAGCGGCCGCGCGATATGTGGCGTTACCGAGAATTGCTGCCCATCGGTGACGAGATTGAACCGGTGTCGTTGCAGAAATCAATGAGTCCTGTGATTCTCTGCCAGCGATTGGCGAACGCCAGTGGCGTGCAGCACCTGTGGATTAAAGATGAATCTCAGTTGCCGACGTGCAGCTTTAAATCCCGTGGCCTGTCGTTAGCGGTCACGATGGCCAAGCATTTTGGTCAGACTCGTGTTGCGATGGCCAGCAACGGTAACGCCGGCGGCGCGATGGCGATGTACGCGGCTCGCGCGGGGATTGAATCGGTTTGCTTTATGCCACATGACACGCCGGTTGCAAATCGATCGGAATGCTATTTCGCGGGTGCTCATTTGTTTGAGACCAACGGGCTGATCGATGATAGCGGCAAGCGAATTCGTGAAGGACATGACCGCGGTTTGTGGTTTGACATCTCGACGATGAAAGAACCGTACCGACTAGAGGGCAAGAAAACGATGGGCCTCGAGCTGGCCGAGCAGTTCGATTGGAAGCTTCCTGATGTGATTCTCTACCCGACCGGTGGTGGAACGGCATTGATCGCGATGTGGAAGGCGTTCAAAGAATTGCGCGAGCTGGGGTTCTTGGAATCTCAAACCATGCCGCGAATGTACGCCGTCCAATCCGACGGTTGCTGTCCCTTGGTTACGGCTTTCGACGCGGGTGAACGATTTGCCAAACGCCATGAGAACGCCTGTACGATCGCGTCGGGCATGCGAGTCCCCACTGCGTTGGGTGATTTTATGGTGTTGGATACCGTGCGCGAGAGTGGTGGTGGTGCGGTGTCGGTCGCGGAGTCGCGTTTGATCGAGTGGCAACGCAAGACGGCTTCCGCTGAGGGATTGATGATTTGCCCCGAAGCCGCGACATGTATCGGCGCGTTGGAGAAGCTGGTGGCCGAGAAAAAAATCGCGGCAGATGAGCGGATCGTGATTATCAGTACTGCGGCCGCCCAGAAGTACTTTGGCGACGCCCCAAAAGTTCCTTCGGTTGACTTGAATGAGCCAACGGATTGGGATGAGTTCGAGCGGCTGCACTTTGCTTAATTTTCAAGCGAGATCGCAATCATGAAGGTCGTCCGTGGTAACCAGCTCGATTTTGTCGCTGCCTCGCACGAGGATCCGCAAAATCCGGGCGTGCTGAAACGAGTCCTGGCGACCCGCGATGACTTCCCGGCCGGACGCATCCAGATGCTCAACTGGGCACGCCTGCCAAAAGGCTCTTCGTTTGCCGCCCACTATCACGAGGACATGCAGGAGACGTTCGTGATTCTTTCTGGCCAAGTCGAAATGATCGTCGAGGGAACGTCGGTGGAGCTAACCGCGGGCGACGCGATCCTGATCGACCACCACGAGGTTCATCAGATGCACAATCGCAGCGATCACGACGTTGACTACATCGTTTACGGGATCGCCACCGAACAGGGTGGTAAAACCATCGTTGTCTAAACCGTTGCGCCGTTGGTCGGCACGGCCTCGGTTGTCTCTGCTTTCGTCAAAGACCTGCGGCGGAAAACAGCAACGGCCGACGCCAGCAACGTCATTCCTGCAAACCCGATTGGCAGGCAATCCCCAATCGCGCGATACAGACTCGTTCGTTCGATCGGGCGAATGTCGGCTCGTAAAACCGCCTGTTCCCGACGCGGCCCCGTTTGCAGCAGCCGACCGCACGCGTCAATCTCCGCACTAAAACCGGTGTTCGCGCAGACGAGGTGCGGCTTTCGCATCTCGACCGCGCGGAATACGTTGCTGGCCAAGTGCAAATCTAGGCAAGAAGTGCCGAAGAACCAGCCGTCGTTGGTTAGGTTAACAAGGACGTCGGGTTCGTCCCCAGATTCCGAAAGCGTGTTAACCTGGCGTCGAATGTAGTGCGGCACGCAGCTCTCGAAACAGACGCTCGGCGCGAGCTTTACGCCGCCGATTTCCATGCAGCGAAACTGATCGCCACGGGATAAGCCCTTGCCAATGGGCGTCAGCGAATCGAGCACCGGGAACCACTCGGCAAATGGGACGTACTCACCAAAGAGCACCAGATGGCTCTTGTCGTAACGATCCACCACGCGGCCATCGGTCGAGAACAACAGCGCCGAGTTAAAAATATCCTTGTTCGCTGGGTCGTGCGTCGAACCACCGCTTAGCAACGGCACGTCGGATCGACCGGTTTCAGTGTCGACCGTCGCTCGATAGAGTTGTTGGTTGCTGGCGATAAAGTACGATTCGCTGGCTTTTTCGTCGAAATCTGACAGTAAGTGAGGCGAGTCGAAACTAGATTCGGGCCACAGGATTAGCTGCAAGTCACTCCATTGCTTCCGCGCTTGCTGAGTCAAATCACGATGCTCCTCCCAGCGTTCGTTTCGTTCTGTGTCACTAATTGGCCGAAACACAACGTCAATCGACGGCTGAATGAGAGCGACCGAAAGCGATTTTTCCGACGCGTAGACGACCGGCTGTTCAAGTCGAAAGCGACCGTAGCCAATCACCGCCAGCACCACGAAAACCGAGATCAACGCAGGCAACGCGACGCCCACCAAACGCGAATCCGGCTGAAGTTTTCGGCGGACGCACTGAGTCAATCCAGTGGCGAATACAAGCATGGCGAAACTGACCGTGTACGCGCCACTGAGGTCGGCGGCTTGGATGATGGTTGGCTGAGCAAATTGGCTGTGGGACAAACTGCCGACCGCCAGACCAGTGAAAAAATTGCTGCGCATCCACTCGACGCCGGTCCATGCGATGGGAATGGCGACGACGGCGGGGACTTTCCAGCGATGAACCATCGTTCTGGCCGCAGCGATCATGAGCGGTGTGTAGACCGCGAAGTAAGCGGCCAACGCCACCCACGCGAAGTTCAACAGCCAGTGCGGAATGCGAACGAAGTAAAACGCGGCCAGCCAATAAAAAAAACCGGCAAACAGAAGTTGTCGGTAGGGACGCTTGCCCGGCAGTTGATCGATCAGCACAAGCCAAACGAGCGGCGCGGTGGCGATCCAGCCGAGCCACCAAACACCGAGCGGCGGAAACGCACACCACATCAGCACGCTGGCTAAGGTGGCGAGCCAAAAAGTTTGTTTGCCGTTCATCCGTGATCCAACAAAGAGTGAAAATGTCCCCGGCCAGCTTAGGCGTCAAATGATCGCGAGGCATCGGGGAATTCGCCGCTTTTGACTTCTTTGCAGTACTCTTTGGCGGCCTTCAAGATGGTTCCTTGCAGGTCGGCGTAAGCCTTTACGAAACTTGGTACGTAGCCGTCCGCGGTCAATCCTAACATGTCGTTGTTGACTAAAACTTGGCCATCACAATCGGGCCCGGCACCGATTCCGATCGTTGGGATTCGTAACTTTTTGGTTAGTTTGGCTGCCATCGACGCTGGGATGCACTCAAGCACGATGCTAAACGCGCCGGCTTGCTCGGCCGCCGAGGCGTCGGCGACTAACTGTTCAAAATCACGTTGGACGCGGTAACCGCCCATCGAATGGACCGCCTGTGGACGCAGGCCAACGTGGGCCATTACGGGGATGCCGGCCATGACCAGCGCGTTGATGACCTCCGCTTGATCCGCCCCGCCCTCGAGCTTCACCGCTTGGCAGCGTGTTTCTTTTAGGATCCGGCCCGCTGCGATCACGGTTTGGTGAATTCCCTGATGGTTGATCGGGAACGGTAGGTCCACGACCACCAGTGCACGCTGGGCCGCTCGGCCGACCATTTCGGCGTGATAGATCATTTCATCCAGTGTCACGGGCAGCGTGTTTTCGTGGCCCTGCACGACCATGGCCATGCTATCGCCGACCAGCAGCATGTCGACGCCGGCGGAATCCAATAGCTGAGCCATGGTGTAGTCGTACGCGGTCAGCATGCTGATTTTTTTTCCCTGCGATTTCATTTTCTGAATCGCGGGCACGGTCAATCGGCGCGGTCGCTTGGCTGACGGTGACTTGGACGGTTGTGAGTCGCTCATGGTTTTGGTTCAGTCGAAGAGTTTGAGGTCGGGGCTTGGCTTGGAGTCGGTGTCGAATGAGATTCGCTGTTTGCATCAGGCGAGTGCTTCAGCTCGACGCCAGCATCGTTGATCTCTCGCGAGATCCATTGTATCGAGATCCCGCCGCCCGGGTCTTTGGCTTGCAACGTCGGTTTCAGATAGCGGACATGTTTTCGTTGGCCCGGCAAACGGAAACGATCGCCCTTTTGCAGCACCGGACGAGTTTCGTTCATTTCCCCGAATTCGTAAACGCCTGCCGCCTGACAGGGGATCCAGTGGCCGTTGCCGGCCTCATCTACCAGATAGAATTCTGGATAGGTGTGTCCTGGAATCCAAACGGCTCGGGCTGGAATCTTGCTCGCCCGGCAAATCGCGATAAACAGCGACGACAGTTCCTCGCAGTCACCTTTGCCCGAATCGAGAGCTTCGAGGCACGAATGAATTTGTTCGTCGAATTCGTATTCGACGTTTTCACGGACGTAGCGATAAATCGACTCGACCCAATCCCACGCGGGGCCTTCACCGTGCTTGGACTTGAGCGTTTTAGCAATTGCCTTGATCCGCGGATCGGTGCTTTCGATGTAGGGGCTGGGCTTGAGAAAACGTTTCGCGCGACCGGTAACCGGCGCGGCGATTTTTAACGCGTGCGGGTTGTCGGGTTTCAAAATCGGTCGTCGTTGGATCTCGAACCGCTGATAAGCGACCGTCGGTTCGTCGGTAGCCAGCCGGTTCACTCGGAACTCCAGTTGCGTCGTTTCCTTAGTTGGATTGGCGTGGCGAAATCGCCCAACGGTTTTTGTTTTTTCATCCGACAGCACGCGAACGGTTTGCTCGGGCCAATCCATTGGAACGGGCACGGTTGCAATGGCACCCGCGGCCTGGTCGACGGCGTTGATCTGCAAACCGAATTCCCAGATTGTCCGCACTGGCTGACCATAGGTGATCACCCCGACGCTGTTGGCATCGTTCTTGGGTAACGCTTGCTCTTGCCCGTACGCCGCGCAGGTCAACGCGATGCAGTGAAGTAATAAAATCACGCTAAATTTGAACATCGTCTACTCCACCGGAACTTGACGGCGGACGAAGCGAACGACCGGTTTCACGTTTCCCTTACAGGTTGCGAACTCGGCGACGTACTTTTGACGCTGCTTTTTCTCGGGGACTTTGATCGAGTCCCCTTTCTGCAAAATGATTCGCGGCTCGGAGAGTCCACCGAACTCGCGCGGACCGACTAGCAAACACGGGAACCAATGAGCCTGTTTCGTTTCGTCGATTAGCATAAACTCGGCGTACTGACTGCCAGTTACCCAGACGATCCGAGCCGGGATTTTGTTCGCGCGGCACATGCCCACGAACAGTCCCGTCAGATCCTCCGCACAACCGTGCCGATCTTTGAAGACGTTGTCGATGTCACGCGCATCGCCGTCGCGTAGTTCTACATTGTCGCGAACCCAGTTATAAATCGTTTCAACCTCTTGCCATGGCGTCGGCTGATCGGCTGTCAGCTGTTTGACCAGCTTGCGGATTTTGCTGTTCCGCGGATTGATCTGTGGGCTCGTTCCAAGATGCGTTTTGCCGTCCCGATGGCTTGATTTGGGTTTTAAGAACACAGTCGGGTCAGCGGGAGGATTGATTTGGCTTGTTCTCACCTGATAGGTCATCAAGAACCGAACTTCCGTGCGCGGCTGTAAGCGAGGAACCGCGACGGTGACTTGTCGAACACCACCGTTTAGTTCGCGATCGCGTACTTTACTGGCCTCAGTCGGAATCGTCTCGTCGACGACCGACACCGACTGCTCCGGCCATTCTCGGGGCACCGGGATCGTGACGAACAGATTCATGGCCGCTTGCCTCACCGCGGCGGCTTGAAAACCAACCTGCCAGTTGGACGTGATTGGATCAGAGAAAGTGACTCCGATCGCGGTTGAGGGTGCCGTCGTTTCGACAACAGCTGGCTCGGTCGGTGGATCGGCTGTTTCGGTTGTCGATTCCCCTGAGCCCGGCGATGCGAGAGCTGATGGCGGTGCCGGGTCCGCTTGTGTCGGTTCCCCGCTTTCATCAGCCGATGCCATCGTGCCGACGATCAGGAAAACGATCGTGGAGCAGAAAAAAAGAATTCGTTGCAAATGCGACAAAGAAGATACTCGCTCGATCCAAACTTACCGAAGCCAACGCGGCCAACCGGAGTCCATTATCTTCGAATCACGGGGATTGCTCCAGACGAAAATCGGACGCTTTCCTCACCGTATTGATCGGCGAATCCTCTCCGGCCACAAAAAAACGAACGGCAGCGTGAAGGGAGAGTCACGCTACCGCTCGCTGTTGGGGGACTCGAAATATAATCGAGCCGCATCAGGATACGCAGTTTATTGGTTGTGGATGACGAGGTATTATTACAGCGACGGTGGCAGCAAAGCGGCGTCAATCGTTGGGTAGTTACTCGAGTAAGGTACGCGGCTGGCGCTGCCCTCGGTGACCGCTGGGGTCGGGATCGCGTTAGGCGTCACGGTCGCCGGTGTGGGAGCGGCCTGGGGAACGATGTTGCTGTTGTCGTAGTATTGTACGCCGGGACCGTTCGTCTGCAGCTGGCCGGGAGCAACACTCGGGTAGCCGGAATCACAAGATCCACTATTGCACAATGGTGCGACGTTGGGTCCGTAGCTGGACGTTTGACCCGCTGGGGCGTTGCAGGTGCTGCATGGAGCGCCGCGGAAGAGTGACCGAATCGGCTGGCCGGGCAGCGACAGCGATTGAGGGATCAGGCCGCCTTGAAACAGGCCACCGCTGAACAAACCGCCATTGGTTTCGCAGCCACTATTGCACGAGCTTGTTGCGCAACCGGACGTTGACAAAATCAAAACAGTCGATGCGACTAGGCAAATTAGCGTCTTCATAGTTCGAGCCTTTCGGCATTCAGTAATCTGATTCAAGTCGCCTCCTTCTGAGGCTCGAAAACGTACAACGCGAGTTAGCTCTTGCAAGCAATTCATGTTGATTTTTTTCAACATCTTGTTGGCAAAACGCAACGCATTCTCCGGATCGCCACCTGAGCCACTCATGACGGTTGAACCGGTTGCATCAGTTGGCTTGTAAGGTTGCTGCTGGCCAGCTGCGGATTCGCTCGGCACGCGTCTGCTGCCCATTTTTGTTTCGTCGACCCGTTCTCATTCGCAATGCTTGGTTCTTACGCATTTAGTTTGATATGCTCGCTGGCCGCGGTCGGACTAAGCGTCTTGAGCGCTGCGATGGTGGCTGGCGAGGAACCCTCAATCAACCTAGTTCAAACAGGTTGCGCTTTGGTGAGTCCTGATGATGCGGGAAAGAATTGTGACGATGCCTGCTCTATGTCGCAGCAAGTCGTTATCAAGACGTGCCTTGGCGAGGAAACCATATCTGTGTTGCCTCGCGATGAGGTGTGGTTGGTTTCTGTCCGGCAGGATTGTTGCGGCACGAAGGGCTGCGATGATTGCCAGTCGACCGCTCGCTATGACTTTGAGGCACAGCGGCTGATCAAGGGGCAATGGGTGCCCGCCGACCTAGCAGGCTTGGTTGCCAACCACCAATCGTCCGATGGTCTGCAAACGGTGGTGATGGTTCACGGCAACAACACCGACCGGCGCTGGGCAATTACTCGCGGAATGCAGTTCTACGACCGCCTGATTGGTCGCGTGACGGCCTGCCGTCCCTCGGTGCGGATGGTGATTCTCGATTGGGATTCGGAGCAGGTTTGTCTTCGACCGTTGCAAGATTTCAAACTAAAAGCAGCACGTGCCGCGGCGTTGGGTTTGCCAGTCGCGTTTCTGCTTGAGGAACTCGATGGTCCGCGTCCGCTGTTGGCAGGTTATAGCCTTGGCGTTCAAGTCATTCTGGCAACCGTTGATCGGCTGTCAGAGAACGCCAATCGATCCTGTCATTGTGGCGGCTATCGCATGGCGTTGATTGCGCCAGCGTTGGATCCGGACTACGCCTGTAATGACTTGGCAGTGATCGAGCAGAACTCATTGATTGCCGAAGCGGAGTTGTTTTGCAACACTGGTGATCGTTTGGTGCGTGTGTCAGAGTTGATCAGTCGCAAGCAGAATGTCGACGCCGCCGTCGAGCCGAGTATCAGCCGCTTGTTTCGGTCGGGCAGTTTGGATTCAACTCGTTTTCAACGTTACGACGTAGCTCGTGAGGTCCGAAACCGACACAGCTTGATCAACTATTTGGCGTCACCCAAGCTTAAGTGCAAGATGCTCGATCTCCTGCGCGCGACGGCCAGCGATAATGCGATCGTCGAATCTAGCAAAAGCTTCGTCGAGAACGATACGTGTGGTCAGCCAGTTGCCGCCGCGCGGTAGGGCTTTGCTTCTTCGGTGTGGCTGGCAAAGCGGCTTGCAACCACCCGTGTTTGCCTTACGATGTGGCGTTTCCATTTTCTCATGGCGCGTTTTTGGCAATGAACCCGAGTACAACTTTATTGGTTTATTGCTGCGTGATCGTGATCGCGTCGACGGTCGGCGGGGCGCTGCCTACGTTGGTCAGGTTAACACATCGCCGAATTCAGATGACGCTCAGTCTTGTTTCGGGGGTCATGCTGGGTGTGGCGTTGATGCATTTGTTGCCGCATTCAATCTACGTCTTGCAAAGTCCCGAAAAGGCGTTGCTGACGTGTCTGTTCGGGCTGCTGTTTATGTTCTTCATGGTGCGAATGTTCCATTTTCACCAGCATGATTTGGCTGTCGACACCGCACATGATCACGCTCACAAGCATTTGTGCGAGGAGGAGCGTGACCATCATCACGTTCACTGTGACCAGCATGGTGGAAATATCGACCTGACATGGGCCGGACTTTGTTTCGGTTTGGCGGTGCACACGATCGCTGATGGAATCGCGTTGGCGGCTGCCGTTGGAAGCCGCAGTGAGCTAACGCTCGCCGGGCTGGGTGTATTTTTAGCGATCGTACTCCACAA
>CAZLFF010000010.1:0-13978 GCA_964558755.1 uncultured Pirellulaceae bacterium | reverse complement strand
CTCTCGATCACGTCGCTGATGGCGGCTCGTGGTTGGGGAGTTTCACAGCAGATTGTCGTTAGCCTTGTTTTCGCCTTGATGTGTCCATTGGGGGCGATCTTGTTCACGATGGGGATGGGGCAGTCGAGCGAGTATCGAGATTTGTGCCTTGGCCTGGCTTTGGCATTTTCGGCGGGCATCTTTTTGTGCATTTCTTTGGGCGACCTTTTGCCCGAGGTCCACTTTCATAGCCACGACCGTTTGCACCTGTCGATGATGCTGTTGCTGGGAGTCATTCTTGCGCTGGCGATCGAGATGTTGCCCGGACACCAGCATCCGTCGTTGTTCAAAGAAAAGAACGCCACCGACCCGACAGCGATTCCGGTCGATCCCGCAACGACGTCACTCGGCCCGCCAGCGACAGTAGGCGCTGAAAACGACGGCTAAGAAGTGATTGGCTTGTAGGTTAATCCCCTGACACGTGGATTCGCGCGGGCCCGCGATGTTTAGCACGGCGATTGAGTGCTCGGTCAACCAGTCCAGAACCCGCGTCTTGGCGGCATCAGTGCCTTCGTCGTCTGCTTCGTCAACGAGCGTCGTCAAGTCAAAGGTCAGCAGCGGGCGTTGGTGTTTGTTCGCTAGGCGCTGGGTAAGCAGAGTGCCACCGGCTAGTTGGTCGCGGTACAGAATCAACGTGCCATCTGAATCGACGACGTTTTGTTCGGTCCGAACCGCGTATTTCGGACTGCTGGTTTCTTGCAACAGGTAGTCCTCGGCGATCGGCCCGTCCTCGGCTCGCCGCCCCCGCGGGCACCAGCCACCGTGTTCGATTTCCAAAAACCGAGCGACGTCCAATGCAGCGCGATCGACACCCGTTTGGCCGCCGGAAACGATCTTGAGAGGTTGATCCAGCATGGTTCGTTCGCGAAGCGAAGCCGTAATCCTGATAGCGCGAAAACCTGATGGCCCGAAAATGTCGGGTGCCACAGTGGGCAAAGCCTGCACGCTTAATGGGAAAGCGGCAGTACCAATTCTAGCCCGCCCGCTAGGCGTGTCAGATGAGTGACGTTGGCGGGCAGTCGATCGTCGTTGGCAGCGATGATGTCCATGTACCGGGACGCTTGCCCTAAGCGATCCCCCGCGATTTCGAAAAGTGTATCACCCTCGCGGGTTGTGTACAAGTGTTCATTGCTTGCTGGGTTGTACGTGGGCGCGTCGGTCTGACTAGGAGTTACCATGGTCGGTTGCTTGCCCACCAAGTCCTCGGGGCAAAATTCGCTTAGTCGTGCAACCAGCTGTTGCTGAGCCGGAATTTGCAAACGCATGCCGGGGGTTGGCGATTCAAAGTCGCCCACGACATCGATGTTCCAGTGGTACAAAGCGCGGAACAATCGTCCGTCCCCGTAGTGCTGGGTCGCGATGGACCAAAAGCTGTCGCCGGTTTCAACCGTGTACATGTCGCGATTTTCTTGGGCGGGCGAAAGCTCAGTCGGCGCAGGTTGTGGCTCTTCCTTGGGTTGTTTTTCGTGCTCTTCAATCAGCGGTTTTAGCGGCTTGACTGGTTTCGCGCGAGCGATGTCACGCTGGGCAGCGGGGCGTGTGACCACTGGCGAGAAATCCTGTGTAGGTTGCTTCGTTACGATTGGGCGTGAGGGAATGACCTTGGGGGTGGCTAGTTTGACTGACTTGGCCGCGGCGGCGTTCACCGGTTGAGGCGGTTTGCCTCGCAGTGGCTTGAATTCCTTCGCGTTGGTTTTGTCGTTGGTTTTAATCTTCGGACGGAGCCCGAATTCTGATGCTTGGCTGACGTCGGTAGCCCTACGCGGTGTCGTGATCCGAGTAGGGGAAAAACCGTTGGCTTCCTCGCCCCGTCGTTTGATGCCCAGCGGTTTCGTAGGAGGCTGGATCTTCAACTTCTGCAGCGGTTCAGCTTGAGCCAAGTTCTCAATCTCTGCGATCGCCGCGTTGACTTGTTTGGCTGCTTGTTGAAACTGAGCCAATGCGACACCAGGATCGGTTGTCGGCTTTACTGTCGGTGTGACGCTGGCTTGAGGGGGCGTTTGTGATTTGAAACTGGGCGTTGAAGAAAAACGAAGTGCGGGGATCGTTTGCTTGTGTGGCTGCGGAGTGATCGCAAACTCGTTTTTGAGCCTTCGTTCGATGCGGGCTTGTCGTTCGGCCGCTGCTTGATCGGTCGGCGGAGCACCGTGATTGGGCCACACCATTTCGGCGACCGGTGCCAAGCGAACATGCTCGGGCAGCCCGCCGCGCTGGGCGGTAATTCGGTGGTACGTCAGGTAAGCGAAAACACACAGTAATAGCGCGACGGCGGCCAGCCCCAGCCAGGTTTCTCGGAGGGATCGGGGTTTCGTGTTGGGAGCGAAGGGATCTCGCACGAGCGATTGGACCTTGGGTTGCGACCCGGATTGGGAGATCGTATGACGGGTTCCGTTTGCCGACGGAAGCCCGGTTTTCGCTGTGTCTTATACAGAAACCCGATGCGGGCGTGAATGCCGAAATGGGCGTGTTGATACGGGGGCAACTGGCCTCGCGTGATTACTTAATCCGCTCCGCAACGCGCAGTTTCGCACTGCGGCTGCGGGGATTCTCGGCCAGTTCCTCAGGCGAAGCCGTAATCGGCTTGCGCGTGATGACTTTTAGCTCGAACCCGGCATCATACGGCTGCTGAGCGATCGCGCGTTTGACGATCCGGTCCTCGAGCGAGTGGAAGCTAATCACGGCCAGTCGTCCGCCGATCGCTAGCACTTTTGGCAGTCTTTCCATCGCGACCGTCAGCCATTTCAGTTCCTCGTTGACCGCGATTCGCAACGCCTGAAACGTTCGAGTGGCCGGGTCGATGGAGTGACCTTTTGACCGGGGTACACACCGCCGAACCAGCGCCGCGACATCCGCCGATGTTCGTAGTTCCGTGTCATGACGAACGGCGACGATGCGCCGGGCGATGCGACGGCTGAATCGCTCTTCGCCAAATTGATAGATCAAATCTGCCAAGTGCTTTTCACTCAATCGATTGATCAGCCGCCACGCGGGCTCGCCTGCAAGCGGATTAAAGCGAAGATCCAACGGTCCGTCGCTTTGGTAGCTGAAGCCGCGATCGCGGTCTTCTAGCTGATCGCTGCTCAGCCCTAGGTCCAGCAAAATCGAATCAACTTGCTTGATGCCCAGAGCCGCAAGGTGTTCGGGCACGTCGGCGTAGTTCGCGTGGATGGCAGTGAACCGCGGGTCATCGATCGCCTCGGTGGCTGTCTCAACCGGTCCGGGATCGCGGTCAAAGGAGATGACTCGGCCTGAGTCACCGACCAGATCGAGCAGCCGCTGAGTGTGCCCTGCCCCGCCCAGCGTTCCGTCCACGACGATGTCGCCCGCCTTCGGTTGCATCCCCTCCAAGCATTCGTCAGGCAAAACGGGAACGTGAATGGACAAAAGGGAGTTCGCTTTGGAGAAGTGTTGACGGTGAGTGACCAGCAATTTGCGTGGCGGAAAAGTAACTCGTGAAACATCTTGCGTCACGAGCCACTAAATTGAAAGCCGACTGACGGATCATTCGGCTTTCGGCTCGCCAATTGCCACACATCCATGCGCGGAATTACTGGCAAACAAATGTCATCCTGTGACCAGCGATGACACTCAATCTGCCAATCGAGGGCGAACACGGAGGACGTCTCGCGTTGTATCGATCGAATTCGAAAACGTTTAGACGTTGTCTTAATTTAGCTCGCCGCCCGCTACCTATTCGGAGCGGGGAACCAACATAGCCGATCGGATCAACGCGTCAACAATTGATTTGGGTAATTCCCGAGACTCGTTTTTTGTACCGCATTTCACGGTTTTCTAGGCCCCATGGGTGGACAAAATTGTACTGCTACCACCGCCAGTGATGGCACCTGCGCGGGGTCGGCAATGCGGGGCATCTACAGGTCAACCGGGCCTACTGCGAAACCGGGTTTGCCCGTAAAACAGGGCCATGACCAACCGAACAGAATCCGCCGACGCCGTGCCACCGCAAATGCTGCGGACCGACCACTACGACTTTGATCTTCCCAAGGAACTGATCGCCCAGCATCCGCTTCCTAACCGCATCGACGCGCGGCTGATGCAAGTTGATCGAGCCGCCGGAGCCATCGATCACGCCCACATTCGCGACTTGCCAGAGATTCTTCGGCCGGGCGATTGCTTGGTCTTGAACAACACGAAAGTCGTGCCGGCCAAACTGGTTGGCATTCGGACTCAAACTGGCGGGCGCTGGCAAGGCTTGTTTTTGCAAGCCGACCCGGGAGGTCTGTGGAAGGTGTTGTGTAAGACGCGGGGTAAAGCCCAGCCAGGCGAGACGATTACGATGCAGGACCGGCATGGCGTCGACCGTTGGACGCTGACCTTGGTGACGCGGCTGGACGATGGAGGTTGGCTGGTGCGTCCCGATGTCGACGGATCGGCTGAGGAACTACTAGAACAAATTGGTCGCGTTCCGCTGCCGCACTACATTCGCGGCGGGCACATGGTGGACGCCGATCTTGATGACTACCAAACGGTGTTCGCCAAACACGCGGGTGCCGTTGCCGCACCGACCGCCGGGTTGCATTTGACGAACGTGTTGCTGCGTCAACTGATCGACCGCGGGGTGAAAATCGCGCAGGTGACGTTGCACGTCGGCATCGGTACGTTCCGTCCCGTCACGGCGGATGCATTGGACGATCACGTGATGCATCATGAGTGGGGTTCGATTGAAGCGAAGTCGGTCGAGCTGTTGAATCAGACGCGCGAGGCGGGCGGTCGGATCATCGCGGTTGGTACGACGAGTGTCCGAGTGCTCGAGACGGCGGCTTTGGATCTGGAGGACGGTCAGCCGCTTCAGCCTTGGTCGGGCGATACGAATCTGTTTATCAAACCGCCGTGGAAGTTTAAGGCGATCGACGGCTTGCTGACGAACTTCCATCTGCCTCGCAGCACGTTGCTGGTGATGATCCGCACGCTCGGAGGTGACGCCCTGATGACGGAAGCCTACGAACAGGCGGTGAAAGAGCAATACCGGTTCTTCAGCTACGGCGACGCGATGCTAATCGTGTGACGCGAGTCATTGGGTGCTGAGGCTGCCACGGTGTTGCGGCTGATCGCCAGCCGGAACCACCGTGCCCTCGCGCCGCGTTGTAGCGCTCTCATGTCGGTTTTGTGACGATCGGCTATGATGGGCGATCACAACCACGAAACCGAATTGCTCTTTCATGCCCGATCTTCCCAATTTCATCTTCGTCATCTGCCAGAACGGAGCCGAAAAAGCGGCTCGTGCGGAAATCACGGCTAACCACCCGAACCTAGCTTTGGCGTTTTCCCGCCCCGGTTTCGTCACGTTTAAGCTCAGCGAAGAAGCGAAACTCCCCGAGAACTTTACGCTCAAATCAACGCTCGCTAGGACTTGGGGTTGGTCGCGGGGAAAGTGTGCGGGCGAGTCGGCCGACGAGATGATCGAACAGATTACTGCGGACCCGAGGTTGGCGGATTGCCAGCACTTGCACGTTTGGCAGCGCGATCCGGCGTTGCCCGGTAAGAATGGGTTCGAGCCCGGTGTTTCCGCGCTGGCTGATTCGGTGGGGCAGCTGTTCGCGTCAAAATTGAGTTCGACTACCGCGAATCAAGCAGACGTCGGTACCTCTCGCGTTAATCGAGTGGCTCAACCGGACGAAAAAGTCTTTGACGTCGTCATGGTTGAGCCTAACGAGTGGTGGTTTGGTTATCACGTCGCCAGTCACGTGGCAGGCCGCTGGCCCGGTGGAGCACCTCAATTTGATACGACGGTCGAAACGTGCAGCCGCGCGTATTTTAAGCTCAAGGAAGCGCTCCTGTGGTCGGGGATTAAAGTTCAACCGGGCGACGTCTGTGCTGAAATCGGCAGCGCGCCGGGTGGCGCGTGTCAGTTGTTGCTGGAGCTCGGTGCGACGGTGATCGGAATCGATCCGGCGGAGATGGAGGACGAAATTTTACAGCACCCGCAGTTCACGCACATTCGAAAACGATCAAGCGAGGTCCGCAAGAAAGATTTTTCGAACGTCAAGTGGCTGGTGTCCGACATGAGTGTCACGCCGACCTACACGCTGGATGCGATCGAAGAGATCGTGAGCCACGACCGCGTTGATGTGACGGGGTTGGTGATGACGATGAAGCTGACCGACTGGAAACTGGTCGATGACATCCCCGCAGCGATGAAGCGTGTCCGCGGGTTGGGCTTTAAATTTGTGAGGGCTCGTCAGCTGGCCTTCAACCGCCGTGAGTTCTGTATCGTGGCCGTGAAAGATCGCTTCGCGCTGCGAAAGGGAAAAAGCCGGAAGAAAAGCGAGGGGAAAGGACGTTAGGGTGCTGCGGGTGCACCAAACCTTACTGATCGATACGAATCAAGACGGAGCGCGGCTCTGGTGCTGAACGTCACTCTCGTCACGTTCGCTCTTGCGATGATATGGGTGAAGACGAGCAACGATCAGTTTTCCTTTTTCAGCCCTCTCCCCATTGGAATTGCTCAATCAATCACGAACTGTTCGGGTGCGTTGATTAGCTCGGGGACTTCTTCGTCTAGGTCGCCGATCCCCGTGACGAATTGCAGGTCGTTCATCGTGCGTTCGGTTTCCTTCATGCTGTCCGCCACTGCATCGATCTGCCCGCTCATGAATTCCGGGTCTTGTCGGTTGACCGATAGTTCGGCCAGCGACTTGATTTTGTTTTCCACTCGTTCAAGCTCTAGCTTCACGAAGTCCAGATTGCCGTCCGCGCGTTGGTAGTTCTCCAATCGCTCGTTCAAGGTTGCCTGGTTATCGATTAATGCCCGACGCATCTTGGCCGAATGAGCGGATGTGTCGTCGGCGCCAAGTTCATCCAATTGTTTGCTGATTCGTTCAAGATCGTTTTTGATCTTTTTTTCCGACACCGTGTCGAAAAACTGTTCTAGCGAATGCCGCGAGTACAACAGCCGCAGATAAACCCACAGCAACCGGTCGAGTCCCTTTGATTGCATGCTGTCGAAGTCCAGCGACATGTCAACGCCGCCGGGAGTCTTTAAGTCGTTCGCGATTGCTCCTAGACGCAGGCATCGTTGTTTGAGCGAACGATAGCGATCGTACAAATGATCGGGCAAGTTGCGACGAATTTTTTCTAGGACTTCAGCGTTGTGTTGCGAGCTGGATTTTCGATTGGCTTTGTGCTCTTGGGCGTCGACGTAGCGTTGAAATTTCGGATGCGTTCCCAGCAGACCCAGATAGCCGATCTCTGCTGCAAAGACCAGTGGCAAGATTACCTCGGGTTGGCCGCTAATGGCCGCCGCCGCACAACCGCCCGCGAATAGCAGCAGGTTCCATTGATTGACGAATGCTTTTTTGATGTAAGAAAACAAGATCGGAGGTCGGGATTTTGAGGTTGGGACTAAAACGGAGAAGCTAGATTCAGTCGGAGCATAAACCTAAGTGTTTTGCGATTGACCGACTTGCTTTAGTGCTTCTTCGGCCGCGATTAGGTCGCGTAAATAATATACCGTGTCCTGAAATTTTTGCTCGCGTTGCATCTCTGCGGCGGGGCGATTGGGCGGTTCGACTTCGACCTCGCGGACGAGCGTCCCCGGGCTGCTGGAGAGCACGTGTACGCGATCACCCAAATAAACGGCTTCTTCGATCGAGTGCGTGACGAAAAAGACGGTGGCTTGGACCTTACGCCAAAGCTGAACCAGTAAATCTTGCATGTTCAGCCGAGTCTGCGGGTCGAGCGCGCCAAACGGTTCGTCCATCAGAATCACTCGCGGCCGTAGGATCAGGCTTCGCGCGATCGCGACTCGCTGTCGCATGCCGCCCGACAGTTCGTGCGGGTATTTGTGCTGGTCGTTCGCGACGTCCAGCCCGACTTGCTCGATCCAGTGCCGTCCCAGTTCCTCTCGATTCTTGCGAGGCACGCCATGGCATTCGAGCCCAAAGGTAATGTTGTCGAGGACGGTGCGATGATCGAAACTGGTGTAGTCTTGAAACACCATTCCCCGATCAGCACCGGGGCCGGTGACCTCGCGACCGAGCACTTTTACCGCGCCCACCGTCGCCGGATGCTGAGGCTCTAAGCCCGCGATCAGTTTCAGGATCGTGCTCTTCCCGCAACCACTCGGACCGAGAATGCCGACGAACTCGCCGTGGTCCGGCCGGTTATCGACCACGAAGTTCACGTCTTTGATCGCGGTAAATGCATTTGACTTGCCCGCGTTATAAGTCTTCGTCACGTTGTCAAACTCGACGACGGGAATCGCCGGTGGCGTAGGGTTGGCGATGCCCGTAGCCGATTCCTTTTCGCGTTCGATTACGGTGCCCACGCCGATGTCCTCCGTGGATTTGATCGGCGCGGCGGCAGACGTGATTTCAGGAGAGTCAGCACCGGACTCGTGAGCCGGCAATTTCTGTCGCGATGGCTCTAGCGTTTCGCCATCACCGTTTGGTTGATCGCTCATGGTCGCCACTCCTGCGGTTCGTCACCCCGTTTGGGCGGAACGATCGTCGATGCGGGCTCGGAATCGACGGGCGTGCCTGCTTGAGCCAACGCTTGATCGAAGGGCGGACGCGGTTTAAAGATCGATGTTTTCAGGTCGCTCCAACCGCGAGTAACCAGCTGAACGATCTGCAGCAGCCAACCGTTGCCACCGTACTTGTGCGGAAACAAACCGCGCTGCACAAAAAACAGTAGCCGATCAATTCCAAACGCCACGATGGGAATGATCAAGATAATTAAGTAAATGTGGGCTCTCGGCCCGATCCGCTGCGAGGTAAGGATTAGATTTCCTAGGCCGCCAGATTCGCTTCCCAGTTTGATGGTCTCGGCCAGCATGATGTAGCCGAACGCCAAACCGAACAACAATCGCAAGGAGTCAAACACCGCAGGCAGGGCGAGCGGCACGAGCACTTTGATAATTAGCTGCCACCGATTTGCGCCCAGCGTGTAGGCCGTGTCGATGTACTGCTGGCCGACGTTTCGCACGGAGGTCGCGGTGTCTGCGATGATGAACGCGACGCAGGCGAAGAAAATGAACATGATTTTCTGCTGTTCGCCGATGCCAAAAAAGAAAAACGTCAGCGGCACAAGTGCGGCGATCGGGATGTTTCGGCCGAACAGAATCACAGGCGTCAGGAACGCACGAATCGGCGGGAAGCACCCGGCCAAGACCCCGACGGGAATGCCGACCAGCGACGCCAATGCGAATCCGACAACCACTCTTCGGAGCGTCGTTAGCGTGTTGCGTGTCAGCTGACGGTCAAACCACAGCGACTGAAACGTGTCGAACGTTTCCGACGGGCTGGGCAGCGCCTGCGGGCCTACGATCCGAGTCTCCGCCTGATCGCCGAGGGTGACGAACCACCACAATCCAAACACGAACGCAACGCACGCGATGCTAAGCAGCACTGACGCGACCGTTCCGATTTCCCCGCGAATCGGGAACCACGGCCGCGAACGCTGGCTGGGTTCGGAAAGACTCGTATCGGGTGATGACATCGGTTTTCGGTTTCGGAGTATCTACGTGGCTAGGGATTTTACTCGTCGTCGGATTGCGGGGCCGCGATCAATTTTGCGATCTCCCTAGTTTAGCGACTCCGCAGGATAGACCTTAATTTCAACGCGGCGATTTTGGGCATGGTTGAGCGGGTCGCTTGAATCCGCCGGGCGGTCCCAGCCGAGCCCATCGACGTTGAATTTGTTCGGGTCGAGTTCGTACTTCTCGACCAACGCATTCTTAACCGCCGCTGCCCGGTTTTTGGAAAGGTCTTTGACTAACGAGACCGGGGCTTTCCCTTTCATCGAGCTGTCGGTGTGGCCTTCGATCACGATGCGGGCCGTTCCAAACTGCCCCGACAGCTTCGCGATCTCTTCAAGCACGTACTTCACCTTGGGGTCATACTGGACCTCAACATCTTTTCCGTTCTGATTCTTGGTGACCTTTTTGTAGATGTCACTGCTGTTGGGGAAGAAATGAATCACGACCGTGTTGGTCAGAATTTCTTCCGCACCACGAACCTGTGTGGTCGTTGTTGGAATGAACGGCACCGAGTATTCTTCCGTTTGCGAGGAGTATTTTTCTTCCTTGCCAAGTTTTTCGATAATCGAAAAATCAACCACTTGATCGAACTTGACCTTTTGATGAGTGACTTTGCGGACCTTTTTGTAGATGTAATACGCTTGGTTCCAGACGCGTTCAAAGTTCGCGGGGTTGTTCTGGTTCAGGAAGAACTGATAGTTCTCGGCCCAGTTTGTGCTGTGAGCGTCAGCCAACATGCCTAACGCTTCGCCGGCCGGCAGACCGTAACCATCGGCCATCAATTCGGCCACCTGCTGTTGGGCCGCATCGGTGTTCAAATCCTGCATCGCGTCAAAGATGCCTCGGACCAACGATTCGCAAATGTCAGGGTTCTCGCTCGCGAAGTCAGCCCGAGCAAACCAGATGTCGGCAATCAGTTTGTTGGCCGTCCCCGTGGTAACGATCATGTTGTTGTTCTTCTGATCGGCCAAGTTGTAAATGTCTGGCGCCCAAGAGACGACGGCGTCGATGCTCTTATCCGAGTCGAAGGCGGCCGCTGCTTGGAACGCGTCGGCGGTATAGACAAACTCAACTTCGCCGGGTTGCACGCCCGCGTAAACGAGCATGTTTAGCACGAAGTACTGGGATGGCGAGTTCTCGGCCAGCACGATTTTTTTACCGCGAAGGTCACCGACCGATTTGATGTCGCCTCTGGCAACGATACCGTCGCCACCGTTGGACCAGTCAACCTGTTGGAAAATCCTTGGCATGACGCGGCTATCGATTGGATCGCCGTTACGTTTGACAAAGCCTTCCATGAACAAGGGCATCATATCCAAGGTCGCCCAGCCGATGTGAACCTCGCCCGCTGCGTAAGCGTCTCGCATCGCGACCGGATCGTCGATCAAGACGAGTTCTACTTTGTACTCTTTGCCGTCCTGAGTTTTCCAAACTTTGTCGGCTTTGAATCCGTCGTTGGCTTTGATGATCGGAGCCCACCCGGCCCAAACGTTCAGGGCGAAGCGAACGGTGTCAACCTTGTTGCCGTCACCGTCGTCAACCGCCAACGCTTTATAAGCCGCGGTGCCACTGACGGCGGGCAACCGCTCGCTGGGCTTAAAGCTGTACTCTTTGACCGTCGTGACGCCCGACGGATCGCTGTCGTCTTCCGCGCCGGCGATGTCAGACAGGTCGATCGTATCGCTGTCCCCGTTGTCACCGGTCGCAACCGGTCGGTCACCCGGGGCTAGGAGGTCACCGGCTTGGTAAACCGCGAATCCGATCAGTGCCAAGATCACCGCCAAGACTGCGGCGTAGAACAGAGGTGTAGGTTTTCCTGCCATAAGAATGACTCCGACGTTTGAACATGAATTCTAAATTGCCCGGTTCTTCACTCCGAGATTCTATCAACACGGAACACAAGCCCGTGTGCGGTTTTGATTACGGCCGCCAAGTTGAGGCGGTCGTCGGACGCGACGAGTGAATCATGTTTAGCATTTGCATGACGTTGTAGGCAGACAGTTCACACAGTAGCTCGGTGATTTCTGCGTGCTGTTCATCGTCGAGTTTTGGCTCGATCTTTTTCATCAGCTCGACCAGTTTCGTCTCTTGAGCCTGCACTTCACTCTCATCGACCGTGCCGTCAGCCATCGCCTCAATGAAAGACGCGCTCTTTTGAGCGTAGTCGTCGATCAGGGTTGTTTCGCCAGCGCTGTCGGTCCAACTAAGTCGTGACATGGTTATTCTCCCGTTGGTCAAAATTTTCGTTCAGGTTTCTATGGGTCTGTATGATTGAACTAACAATGGACGTCAAACCGTGCGAATCCAAACTGTCCATTCGCACTCATTCGCCCGTTCATTCGTCGTTGGGTTTCTTTTAACGCTCCAGCATTGTCTCGATCATCGCCACACGCTGCTGGATCTTTGCTCGACCGCCCGGCTTGCTGAGTTCTTCTTTCCAGTGGTCGGTCAAGAATCGTCGGTCAGTACATTCGAGTACCGCGCACAATTCCTGCCGCTCTTTTTCCATGCCTTGAGCCGACGGGATGAAGCTGTCGAGCGACGTTTCGAGGTCTGCTCGCGTTAGTTCTTCGCGACCGTCCGCCATCATCTCTCGTTTGGCATTCAGCACGACCGATTCGATGTCGGCACCGCTCAGTTCGCGATCGGGCGAGACATCGGGGATCGCGCCCTCGGCTACTTTGACTTTGTTCTTGCGGCACATCACCGCGAACATCTTGCTAATTTCTTCTTCGTTCTTGGGGTAGAAAAGCGGGATATGAACCTCGGCTCGACCTTGCCGTTTCAGGTCGATTGGCAGCCGCTCCGGGCGACTGGTGAGCAGCATCCAAATGATTTTGCCGCGATAACGCGTGTTACCCATTTGGCTGGCAATCATCGAGAACACTCGGCTGCTCGTTCCCGAATCGCCACCCGCTTCGCGATTGCCCAGCGCCGCGTCTGCCTCGTCGATGATGACCATCACGGGGCCAAGTGAACGAAGGACGTTCAGAACTTTTTCGAGATTGCCTTCCGTTTCGCCCACGTACTTGCTGCGAAAGTTCTTTAAAACCAAGCACGGGATACCGATCGAGCCGGCATAGCACTCGCTGATGAAAGTTTTTCCGGTGCCGACGGGTCCGCAGATCAAGTAGCCCATCGGAGCCGCATCCAGCCGGCCCTCGACAATCCACCGCGCGTCCAGCCTTAAGCGATCTTTGGCGGCCTCGTGGCCGACCACCATGTCCAGCGTATGGCCGGGTTCCAAAAACGTAACCAAGTCGTGACATTGCCGCTCGATCAGGCCCTTCTTTAATTTTCGAAACACGTTGATATCGACGCCCTTGCCCGTCAACTTGCTGCGCGACATTGCCACGTTTAGGTTGACCAGGTTTAGTCCGTTCGAGATTTGCGTCACGGCATCGACTGACATTGAGCCACCGGAATCGTTATCCGACGACGGGCTGTCTGCCTTGTCGCTTGTTGGCTCAAGATCGTAGTTGGTCTCGATGAACAATCGGCGAGTCGCATGGTCGGGCAGCGGGATTTCGATCGTCGCGACGTGTGGATCTTCGACCAAGCGTTTGTTCACCTCGGTCAGCGTCTCCGCGATCAGGCAGAACATCATGTTCACGCGTTTGATGTATGGGTTTTGGGCCCAAGACAAAAATCGGACCAACCGAGACGCTTGGCTGCGAGCGACGGATGCTTGATCGCCGGCCGGGACCATGAACTGAGCGTACGGGAATAAAAACGCCATCCGATCCCGCTGGTCCTGATCGTCCTCCAGCAAGCTGCGTTGAATCATCCGGTGAAAATTTTGCAACGCATCATCGGGCGAGCGTGTCCATTGCGTCGGGCTGCCGATGTTCTTGGACAACGTGGCCATCATCGCTCGATGCCGGTCCGGGTCGGGACCTGCCTGAGCCTGAATGCCTCGCCCCATGTCGTAGGACGTGACGACATCCCAAGACCCGAACAATTGCTCGGATAGAAAATCCGTCAGGCCGCAAAATCGATCGACTGACTTTCCGCTTTTGTCCTCGGCGCGGCAGTGGACTAGGTCGTTGACGTTTCCGTGAATGACAAACAAGCAAGTGTTCGCAGCGAAGTACAAGTTCGCGATCTCCTTCGCCCAACCGGGGTACCAGTCGGGTGAGGTTGGCTTGTTGCCACGCGAAACGTCGTTTTCAGTATCGATCGATGCCATGGACGAATGGAAAGTCGGAATTGGGAGATCGGAAGGCACGCTGTAAAAAGATGCCGCAGGCTGGGGCCTTGGACGCTTGCTAGTTGGTTTCCGTCTGCTTGGTGGCAGGGCCTAGCTCTTTGACGTCGTCTTCGATGCTGGCCGTTGCCGGCGTTACGAGACCCATCTCAACCTCGAAACCACGCAGTGCATCCTCCGCAGCGGCGGCTTCCATCGCTTCCTCTCGCTCGATGTCAACCATGCCTTCTTCG
>CAZLFF010000009.1:0-62292 GCA_964558755.1 uncultured Pirellulaceae bacterium | reverse complement strand
CCAGCGTCTGGCTGTTCATCACGCCGTGGTTCTCGACCGCGAACCTGCAAGTGTTGCTGCTGGTCGGATCGGGCGTGCTGGCAATTTCACTGTTAGTGCTGGCGCTGACGCGATGGGGCCACTCGCGACCCGTTTGGAAGTGTGTGATCCTGTCCTTCGTTGCGCATATTTTGCTGCTTGGTTATGCGTACGCGACCTACGTAATTCTAACACCCAATCAGCCGATCGCGATTGCCGAAGAGTCAATCGAAGTGAACTTGATCGAAGAAGCGATCCAACGAGAGCGTGAATCTCAAGCAGGTGAAAAAAACGATTGGGACCAACTGGCTGACCAACCGATCGAGACGCCGTCGTTGGAACCACTCGGCCGCGCGTTGATCGATTCCGAATTGATCGTTGAGCCAAAACGTCTCGACAGCTCAAAGCCCGTTGCAAATCAGCGCGATTTGGCTGCTTTGGCGTTGGAAGCACCCGATGCACGTCAACTGAACGTCACGCCGACGGCCCAGACCGCACCACGAACAACCGACGCTCCGATTGCGGACACACTGGAGGTTCAGCCGATCGAGATCGCTCGACGCGGGCAAAACAATAGCCCGGCCGCTGACGATCTTCCTGATTTTGAAGACATCAACGCGGCCGAACTTCCACGCCGCGAGGTCGTCGCGCCATCACTCACGCAGCGCGATCGATCGACACCCCAGTTGACGGACGTGGAGCTTCAGAAAACGGTTCTCGATCGAACGAACTCACAGCCCGTCCGATTCGCTGGCAGTCAGCCGGTCGCCAGTCAGCTGGCCACGCCCCGTAGCGCCATGGAATTTGCGCGGCAGCCGAGTACCGGATCGGAATCTGGACGAATCAAGGTCGTGCGGGCTCAACGCCGATTGGGTGACGGACAACCGCTTCCGCAAAGCTACTCGTTGCGCTCGACCGAGAATCGTTTGGCCGTTGCCCAGCGATACGGCGGCTCCGTCCTGACCGAGCGTGCTGTTAATGCGGCCCATGGCTGGTTGGTGACGCAGCAGAAATCGGACGGGCGTTGGAGCGCTCGTGACTCAGGCGGCGGGCAAGAAACCGAAACGTTTGGCCACGACCGCAACGGCGCGGGGTCTCAGGCGGACACCGGCATCACCGCGTTGGCAACGCTTTCGCTGCTAGCCGGCGGCCATTCGCACTTTGAGGGCAACTACAAGCAGAACGTTCAACGAGCGCTGGAGTATCTCGTTAGCCAACAATCGAAGGACGGCAACCTCGCCGGCGACGCGAAACTGTTCGCTCGGATGTACTGCCACAGCATGTCGCTGCTGGCGCTCAGTGAGGCACTCGCTATGACGGGCGATCAGCGACTGCTACAGTCGGTGCAGCGAGGCGTCGATTATTGCGTTGCCGCGCAGAACCGTAACGACGGTGGTTGGCGCTACCAGCCGGGTGACGGGGGTGACATGAGCCAATTCGGTTGGGTGCTGATGGCGTTGCAAAGTGCCAAGCTGGGTGGGGCGGTGGTTCCTGCCAAGACGTTTCAAGGGATGAGGTACTTCCTTGGTCGTTGCTCAAGCGGGCCGGGCAACGCATTGGCCTCGTATCGACCAGGACAGGGAGCCAGCACGGCAATGACAGCCGAGGCATTGTTCTGCCGTTACCTACTCGATGAAGTTCCCGCCAGCGATGGGCTGCGCGCGGCATCACGCCGCATCAGCCAAGAGCGTCCGTCACCCGATCAAGTCAACTTGTACTATTGGTACTACGGAACGCTGGCGTTGCGAAATGTGGGCGGCGACGCATGGGAACAATGGAACTCGCGGCTGAAAGCAACGTTGGTGTCACTGCAACAAACGTCAGGCAGTGACGCTGGCAGCTGGAGGCCAAACGGATTGTGGGGCGGCTACGGCGGGCGAGTGTACTCGACGGCGATGGCGGCATTGAATCTGCAGGCCTACTACCGCTATCTGCCGACCCACGAATTCAGTACGACGACTTTGCCTCGGGTTGGCAAAGCGACCGATAAAGTCATCCAATTGCGGTAGCAGAACCGTCACAATCGGCCACAGGGCGGAACCTATCGCTGGCCAGCGGGTTTGACACTGATATGGCCGAATCTACAATGGAGACTCGTCGTTTGGCGTGTAAACGGCCGGCTGGGTTCAGCTTCGGCGACGTGTTGACGAGTTATTTTCTTCGAGTGATCTGATGATCGAATTTGAGATATCACAGTTCTTGGTGGTCGGCTTTATGGGGCTCGGCACGCCGGAATTGCTGATCGTGGCGGCTGTCTTTTTGTTGTTGTTCGGTGGCGCGAAGCTGCCATCGCTGATGCGCAACATGGGTCGTAGCGTGAACGAATTCAAATCGGGCCTGAAAGAGAAACCGACTGAGGACGCGATCGAAGATCAGTCAGCAGCCAAGAAAAACGATGAGCAACCGGTTGGCTAGTTGGTTTCACCAACGGTCCGTGATGTTCTCACCTAGCTTAGCCCACGACCGGGGCTCTCACGTCGGCTCGAGCGTTTCACTTCTTTTTACGGTTCAATTCCCATGTTACCCGGCGGCATTGGCACTCTTGAAATGGTAGTGATCGGCATAGTCGCCGTCATGCTATTTGGTGGCCGCCTGCCTGAGGTCGCAAAGTCCTTGGGCCAGACGTACGCCCAGTTTCGCAAAGGTCTAGACGATCTGAAGGCGAACTTCGATCAAGAGATGAACTCCGTGCAGGATGATCTGCCCAAGATCGAGCACGACTTCGACGTCAGCGAAGATGACCAGGACGAAATTCCAACATCGCCCCAGTTCGTACCGCCCGCGGACGACTAGCGTTACGTGGAACGGCAGTTGGCTTTCGAAGGCGTCCGCGCTAGTGGCTATCGGTCGGCCACAAACACGGCCAACGACTTGTACGGCACCGTGTGCGAGCCTTTGCTTCCTAGCAACGGACCTTCGTCGAGTCGCGGGTGGATGTCGTTGGGAGCCTCAAGTGACGTGTCGGCAAACCGACGCCAATTCCTCGACTTAGCAATCGCCGGAAGCATAAACCGAGCACCCTCGCCGCCCGAGTTAATCATCAACAGCACGTCACGTCCCGCACCGGCAGGGTCCTCTTGCTCGCACGGTGCCGACAACAGGCACATGATCGCGTGGCCGCCATGGTGCCAGTCGATCGCGGTGCCCAGTGGGCTGTACCAGCTGACATCTGACCAGCCGTCTTTGTCACTGACGCCACTGAGAAACTGCTGACGTCGGACCGCCGGTTGGTTGCGACGAAAGTCGATCAGGCAGCGACAGAATCGAATCAGCTCGGAATTCTCCTTCACCAAATCCCAGTCTAGCCAGCTGATCTCATTGTCTTGGCAGTACGCGTTGTTGTTGCCCTTCTGCGTGCGACGGAACTCATCGCCCGCGACGATCATCGGCACGCCCTGGCTGAGCAACAATGTGGCCAGCATGTTCTTGATCTGACGCAAACGGAGCTGCTCGATCACCGGCGAGTCCGACGGTCCTTCGACACCTAAGTTGTCACTGATATTGTGGTTGTCTCCGTCGCGATTGTCCTCGCCGTTGGCAAGGTTATGCTTGTCGCGGTAACTGACCAGATCGTTCAGCGTAAAACCGTCGTGCGAGGTGATAAAGTTAATGCTGCTCCACGGTGGACGTCCGCCCGGCTGATACAAGTCGGCCGAACCTGACAACCGTGTCGCCAACGCACCACGCATGCCTCCGTCGCCACGCCAGTATTTTCTAACGTCGTCCCGGTAGCGACCGTTCCACTCGGCCCAGCGGTCGTCACCGAACGAGCCCACCTGATACGCACCGGCGGCGTCCCAGGCTTCGGCAATAATTTTCGTGTCGGCCAGCAGCGGGTCTTCGCCAATCGCTTCGACCAGCGGTGGGTTGGGCACGAGATGCCCGTTACGATCGCGGCTGAGAATCGACGCCAGATCGAAGCGGAAACCGTCAACGTGATAGTTGTGGACCCAGTGTCGCAGGCAGTGAAAGATCATCTCGCGAACAATCGGATGATTACCGTTTACCGTGTTACCGCAGCCTGAATAGTTTTTGTAGTAACGCTGGTCGTTCTCGAGCATGTAATAGACTGAGTTCTCGAGTCCTTTAAAGCTGAGTGTTGGTCCGTTCTCATTTCCTTCGCTGGTGTGGTTGAAGACGACGTCCAAAATGACCTCGATACCGGCCTCGTGTAACGCCTTGACCATCTGCTTGAACTCGACCACTTGTTCGCCCGGCCGACCACTGGCCGAATAACCTCGGTGCGGCGCGAAGAACGCCAGCGGGTCATAGCCCCAATAGTTTGGGCGCTCAAGCACCTTGCCAGCGATATCGCGGATGGGAAACTCGTGGACCGGCATCAGTTCGACCGCCGTCACACCAAGCGATTGCAGGTAAGGGATCTTGTCGATTACACCTAGGTAGGTCCCCGGGTACTCGACGCCGCTTGAATCGTGTTTGGTAAAACCTTTGACGTGCATCTCGTAGATGATGCTCTCGGACAGGTCACGGTTCAGGTGCCGGTCGCCGGCCCAATCGAAGTAGTCATCAACGACCACACACTTGGGCGGGCGGATCGTACCATCGGAGGAATCTTGGAACTCGCCGGCCAAGGCCTTCGCGTACGGGTCAATCAGGCGGGCGTTCGAGTCGAAACGCAAACCGCGATTGGGGTCGTTCGGGCCGCAGGCCTGAAAATGGTACAGCTGCCCCGCGTCAACACCGGGGACGAAAACGCTCCAGATGTCGCCCCAGCGATGGGTTTTCGGATCGAAGTTAATGACCTCAACGGGATCACGATCCTCGACCTCATTGTACAGCAACAGACGCATCTCAGTCGCGCTGCGGCTGAAGACGACGAACTGGACGCCGCCGTCGCGAATCACGGCGCCGTAAGGCAAGGTATGCGTAAACTGGAGATCGAGGTGCGTGTGTGGCATAGTCTTAAGCATGTTCTAAATCTCGTAACCGACAATCCCAGTAGAGTTTGTCCCCAAATTTGACCGGCAAATTCGAGGGATCGGCGGGCAGAGTGAGGCCAAAGAACCCCACATCTGTCCGCGGAAATATAGCTGACTACATCGGCAAAAACCGGGCCGAGCTGTATTTCGACCGGTTTCGGACACGAGGATGGATGGGTGATCCGGTAATCCCGGGTTACGGAGACTAAACGGGCATTATCCCATTGCTATCAAACCCTCAGAAATCGGCTGCCTTCCACGTGCAAACTATTTCAGCAGTTTTCGTATCAGCCCCGCGGGCCGGTTGCCCGACTCGACCGATTTCAGGACACTAATCATTCGGGCGGTGCGTCCGAGCCAACCACCGTGTCCACTTGATATTCCGGCTGACTATGACAGGCGTTTCGTACAAAGATTCTGGCGTTGATCTTGATGTTTACAACGAGGCGATGAAGCGTCTGCCGAGTCTGATGCATCGCACGTTTTCGCCGCGAGTCCAAAAGCTGGACGGTGGCTTTGCCGGACTGTTTCAGTTGGATTTTGGGAACCAATTGTTCCGCCGGAATTACGAAGAGCCCATGATGGTGGCTTGCACTGACGGTGTGGGCACCAAACTAAAGCTGGCTCAAATGATGGACCGTCACCATACCGTCGGCATCGACCTAGTCGCGATGTGCGTAAACGATGCGATTTGCTGCGGCGCGGAGCCGTTGTTTTTTTTGGATTACGTTGCGATGTCGCACGATGATCCTGTTCGCCTAGAACAAATTGTGCAAGGGATCAGTGACGGTTGTTTGCAAGCCGACTGTGCATTGCTGGGTGGCGAGACGGCGATCATGCCCGACCTATACACGCGGGGCGACTACGACTTGGCTGGTTTTTGCGTAGGCGTGGTCGAGAAGAAGCACCTGATCGACGGGCGGAATATCGCGGCCGATGATGTGGTCATCGGAATCAATTCTTCGGGCGTTCACTCAAACGGTTTCAGCTTGGTCCGCAAGATCGCGTTCGACGTGGCGGGCAAGGAACCGAGTGACATGCTGGACGGGACGGATCAAACGATTGGCGACTCACTAATCGAGCCGACGCTGATCTACACTCGAGCGATCCGCCAGGTCTTGTCTCACTACAAAGTCAAAAACGTCGTCCACGGAATCGCTCATATCACCGGCGGCGGTTTGGCGGAGAACATCGAACGCATCACACCGTCGGGCATTCATATTGACCTCGACGCGAACACCTGGCAGCGGCCTGAGATATTCAACTGGCTGCAAGACACAGGCAAGGTGGACACGGACGAGATGTATCGCGTATTCAACATGGGACTCGGCATCGCCATGATCGTCGCGCCGTACTACGCGGAAAGCGTGTGCCGAATGTTGACGTCAGCTGGGCACCACTGCCAAATCATTGGTGAAGTGAAGGCTCATGCGGACAAAACGGCGAAGTCCGTCACCGTCCACAACCGGTAGCAAAGCTAGGCTCGCGCCGTCTACATCCCTGCGACGACTCGTTCGTTCGTTGATTTGCCGGCAACCTGTGGTTTCTCTTTCGGAGTGATTCGCTTGAGCGCCTTTAGCACGTCATCCGGGCTGATCAGCTCCTCCATTAAGATCGCCGGTTCGGCTGGGTAGTTTGCCGGGTACAGCAGGTAGGTCGAAATCGTACTGCGGTCGGCTCGCGCGAGGTCGGCCGTGATCTCCTGCGACTCGTCCGTGATCGTCATGTCGGCTGCGACGATCAAAACGCCCAATCGATTGAGCTTTTGCTTAACCAGCTCGTTGGTGAACACACGCTGTTCGTTGACCTGACACGTTGCACACCACTCGGCGGTGTAGTCGACCAGCACCGGTCGATTGTTCTGTGACGTTTGGTACTCAACGATCCCCGGCGTCCACTCAACAAACGCTCCGTGATCAACCGAGTCATTTACATTCGCTGCGGCTGCACCAATCAGCCATACGCCAGCACAGGCGATCGCCAGCGGAACCACGATGCCGCCAATGCGACGCGTTTTCATCGTCAGGTGAGGTTGGCCGTAGTGGCCGTAGAAATATGCTGCCAATCCGATGACAACCAACCCCATCAGCAACCACGACAGGCCTTCGACACCCGTCTGTCCACCGAAGGTTCGCATGAAAAAGGCGACTGCTGCGAAAATCAGAAACGCCATGGTTACCTTAAATGTCTCCATCCAAGCGCCAGGACGCGGCAACGCATTAATGAACGCAGGGAACATTGACAGCAGCAAGTACGGAGCAGCAATGCCCAGTGCCAATACAGTGAACAAGAGCATTGCGATCCCGGGCGGCTGAGCCAACGTGTAGCCCATGGCGGCGCCTAGGAACGGACCAGAGCACGGCGTTGCGATCAAAGTCGTAAGGATACCGGACAGGAACGAGGCACTGTAGCCTTTCTTGTTTTGGACGGTTCCCCCGAGCCGAGTCATCGACGTGCCGAACTCGAACACGCCCGCCATGTTCAATCCCATCAGGAATAACAACACAATGATGGCCGCTACAAAGTACGGGCTACCCATCTGTTGCCCCCAATTGACTTCTTGCCCTAGCGACAACTTGACGAACAAGATGAAGCCCGCGAGAGCCCACATTGACACAACTAACCCCGCGGTAAACGCGAGCCCATGCAGTCGCACCTTGGCTGCCGAACTGCCGGCCTGCTCGACGAAGCCCATGACTTTGATCCCCAGCACCGGAAACACGCAAGGCATTAGGTTCAACAAGAAACCTCCGACGAACGCGCCAATGATGGCGGTAAAAAGCGTCGTCTCCGCTTTCTCGTACAGCGGCACGTAGTTGATTTTAGATTCCGGATTATAATGCGAAGCCATCTCCGCGATTTCTTCGTGCGTCCGGACATGTTCGCGAATTTCACCCTCAACAACCACATCATCTGACGGGGCCGAATCGTTCGAATCGCGCGTTGGAACCATCGCGACAGAGGGCTCGTTTAGCTCACCGTCATAGCTCGCATCGACGGTCGCCGTGGTTGGCAATAGACACTGATTGGCACAGGCCTGATAGTAAAACTTGATGGGGAGCTTCACGTCTTCTGGATCGGATCCAGTTTCCAAGCGGATCGGAGCAGTCCACGTGACGGATCCCTCGTGCTGTTCCGCAATGGTCCCCACGGGTAGCTTAACCGAGTGTGGCTCACGATCAGGCTTGAAACTGCCCGCCAGTTCCACCGTGGACCCGTCGCCCAAAGAGATCTTTGTCGGGACGGCACCGGGCGGTTGAGTGATCGAATTGATGTGCCAGGTCGGCTGAATCTTAGCGGTGACGGCAAGCGTGCCCGTGCTTGATTCAGCATGAACTTTGAACGTTGCCGAAACTGTTACCGGGTCATCCGCGTCGGCGGGGGAACTCCCCAAACGTCCGCTCAAAGAACCGCCCAACGACTTTCGCTTACTAGGCTTGAACTCAATCTGCTGAGCCGAAACATCGGCCAAACAACCGAACGCGATCAGTGCCATGGTGGCGATCAGGACCGGCCGGAAACTTCCAAAGCAAGCAACTGGCGTCCAACTCACGCGTCTTGGATGAGCCGAGGCAAACATAGTAGTAACGCTCTTAATGCGAGAATACGACAGATTCAGAAACGGTGACGATATGAAACCAGGAACGGTCCGTCACGGCCACTCCCAGTCATTTATTGTATCGTTGGACAATTAGAGGTTCCACGCTAGGTAAACTTACCTAGGAATTTCAGCGACGGCGGATTCCCGCAGCAATCACATTTCCCCTCATGCCAACCGTGTTCTGGTTCACCAAATGGCGTTCTGAAGATCACCGAACCACTGGAGAATCGGGAGCCTCAGGAGCCTCGACGGTACGGCCAAAGAACCCTCCGAACGTTGCTGTCACTTGCTTGTCTCGCAACGGCAGGCAAACGCCAGCGTCAGAACAAACTTGGCCGTTGATTGTTATTTCCGGCGTGGTTGAGGTCGCGGCCGCAACGTCGTTGAACTTCACAGGCACGAAAAACTGAACCTTGCCTTTATGCTTTTCAACTCGTTGCTGAAAAATTGGATCCTGCTCGATGACCTCAGCAGGTTTGTCGGGTGTGAACTTGCCGTCAATGACAAACGCATCTGATTCGGTAACCGAGATCTTGGTCGGCCGGATCGCACCGCCCTGATTCATCGAGTAAATGTAACTTCCACGCGGTAGCTCAAACTGAACGACCAAGTAACCGCTGGCCGTGCCCTCCATTAAATGAAAGCGAGAGCTAACCTTGTAGGGAGCAGCCGGCTTGACGGCCTGAAGCTGATCCAACTGATCCAACGCTCGCTTCTGCGGGGATTCGGCGACCCGGAGCTGGCCTTGGGCGGACAGGGTTGCGACGGCGGCGAGCAGCATCGCGATGGCCGGTAAACACCGGGTAGCAAAAAACTGAGTCAGGCGCATGAGATCTTCCTTGATCTGAATGTTCTCGCGCGAGCGGTGGGGCACGTCCTGTGCCAGCAAACCGCCGCGTTCCGGGCGGACAGTAACAGGATGCCAAAGATCGCTTCAACGCCAGTTCTTACATGCTGGCAAGAGAGGCAACCCAAGCCCCACGCGCCAGAAATCAACCAACTGACCCCCTAAACGCAAGAAAAACGCGAAAAAACGCACACGCTTGCCAAACGCCCATGCTTTCGGGAGCCAATCTGGGCTCGGCGGTTTGGTAGCAGGAGAACTAAGCGTCGTCCAAGATTTCGACGGCCGCAAACTTTTCCCCTTCGAGCATCGCTAGGCTCGCACCACCGCCGGTGCTGACGTGGGTCACTTGGTCTTCGAAGCCCAGCTGGGCAACCGCCGCCGCACTGTCACCACCGCCGATGATGCTGACTCCATTGCCATCGGCGATCGCTTGAGCCACTGTTTTCGTGCCTTCGTCGAACGGAGGCATTTCGAACACGCCCATCGGACCGTTCCAGACCACGGTTTTCGCTCCTTTGACGATCTCCGCAAACTTTTTGGCCGACTCTGGGCCGATATCCAAGCCCTCAAAACCGTCCGCGATCTCTCCGGCGGCCACCACCTGCTTGTTACAGTCTTTGTTGAAGTCATCGCCACAGTGGGTATCGATCGGAAGCACTAGCTTGTCGCCAGCCTTTTCCATGAGCGACTTCGCCAACTCGACTTTATCCTTCTCGACCAAACTGTCGCCAACCTTGCCACCCTGCGCCAGCGAGAACGTGTAAGCCATCGCGCCGCCAATGATGACTCTGTCGCAGACACCCAGCAAGTTGTCGATCACTTTGATTTTGTCCGAAACCTTCGCACCACCCAAAATCGCAACAAAGGGACGCTCGGGAGATTCGATCACGTCGGTCAGATACTTGATTTCTTTCTCGACCAGCGAACCGACCACCTTTGGCTTGTCGCCCATTGCTCGCGGGACGCCGTACATCGACGCGTGCTCGCGGTGACAGGTACCGAACGCGTTGTTGCAATAAACGTCCGCAAACTCGGCCAGCTGCGCAGAAAAGGCTTCGTCACCGTGTTTCTCGCGACTATCGAAACGCAGATTCTCTAGCAGCAACACATCGCCATCCCCAAGGGCGGCGACTTTGGCAGCCGCGTCGGGGCCAACCGTGTCCGCTGCAAACGCGACTTCTTTGCCTAAAATCTCTGACAACCGTTTGGCAGCAGGAGCCAGACTGAACTTGGGATTGGCTTCCCCTTTAGGGCGTCCTAGGTGGCTGGCCAAAATCAAACGACCGCCACGGTCAATCACCGACTTGATACTCGGTAGCGCCATTTCGATGCGGCGATCGTCAGTGATGTTCAGATCATCATCCAGCGGCACATTAAAATCTACTCGCATGAAGACTTTTTTACCGGCAACATCCACTGCATCAATTGTTTTCTTAGCCATCGTGTTGGTAGGTCTCTATCGTTAAAGGTAGTTTCACGTTCTTAAAAATTTGGTCTCGACCGAGCATCTAACTTTCTTTGCCGACCACTCGCTTGTTGATATCCGTTTCAATCGGGCCGAAAACCTCCTCATGCCGCTGCACCGAGATATGCAACGCATGCAGCAAACGCTTGGCCGTGTAAAAGTTCAATACGATTCGCTGATTGATCTCAACCGGCTTTTCGTTGCTACCCATTGGCTGGCCGTTCAAGCCAAAGTCCACAATCAACTCCTCGGGCGAGCCAGTCACGCGACAGAAGTTAGCGTAGCAGCAAACCGCTTTGGATTCGTCGACCGAGATCGGACGCTGAGCGGACGATTGAGTTTCTTCAGTGGCCATCGTAGTTCCTGACTAGCGGGAAATTGGGGCAGCAGCATCGTAGCCGACGCTGTTTTTCAAAGGTCGATAGGCTACCATTTTCGGCATCCGGTTTCGATACCCGCAAAGACCGAGCCCCCACCTCAGCATCTGGGTTAAAGAAACCATGCTTACTCTCAAAACAACATTGATGACCTTCCCCCACCAAAACCTTCCCCGCCTGTTCATGACTAGGTTGTTGATTCTGCTCTGCCTCGCGTTGCTGCCGACGCTGGCATTCACGCCCCAGCCAGTCTTAGCTCAGGCGGCGACTCTCAAACAGAGCGTAGGGGATGCTGCTGATAACGCTGAAACCGTAACACACAAGCTTGCCGTTGGTTTGGCCGACGCGCAGCCTGAGTCCGGGCGGTTCGTTGCGTGCGAGCGGCCGAAGGCAACGTTCATGGTGCCTTACACGGCCACCATCCCCGGCACCGACGTGACGTATGAAATGGTGCCGATCCCGGGAGGCACATTTTACTTGGGCAGCCCGGAAGATCAGTCGGAACGCGGCTCGGACGAGGGGCCCGTGGTCTCAGTGCAGGTTCAGCCGTTTTGGATGGGCAAGTTCGAAATCACTTGGGCAGAATACCGACAGTACATGCAATTGGACGAGCAGTTCAAGCAACTGCAACAAGCAGGCTTGCGCAAGGTCACGACTGAGAACGAGATCGATGCGATCACAGCGCCGTCGGTTTTGTACGACCCGGATTTTACGTACGACGCAGGAGAGGGCGATCGTCAACCGGCGGCCACAATGACTCAATACGCCGCCAAGCAGTACACGAAGTGGCTTAGCCTAATATCCGGGCGCTTCTATCGACTGCCGACCGAAGCAGAATGGGAGTACGCTTGCCGGGCAGGAACGCAAACCGCGTTTTCATTCGGTGACGACCCAGACGACTTGGCTGCACACGGCTGGTACGCCGATAACTCGGACGACGAGCGACATGAGGTCGGTCAGTTGCCCGCCAACGCTTGGGGCCTGCACGACATGCATGGCAACGTCGCCGAATGGGTGTTGGACGCTCATTCGACCAATGGTTACCAGCGCTTGGCAGATTTGAAGTTATCCGCAGTACCTGCCGCTGATGCTTGGTTGCGACCAACGAAACTATTCCCGCGCGTCCTGCGCGGTGGATCATGGGAGCTTGATGCCTCTGACTGTCGCAGCGCGGCGCGGCTGGCGTCACACGACAAGGACTGGTCGCTCGAGGATCCGAATTTCCCTAAGAGCCCGTGGTGGTTCACGGATTCGCCGGGCTTGGGCGTCGGGTTTCGAATCATCCGCCCGCTCGATGCTCCCGCAACGCGCCAAGACCAAGAGTCGTTCTGGAAAGCTGACATCCGCAAAATCACTCGCGACACAAAGGATCGAATCGATAGCAACGGACGCGGGGCGTGGGGAATCGTCGATCGCAATTTACCGCGTGATATCGCGACGCTGGACGAGTGACGCCTGAGCAAAGGCTTGCTATTGGGCGAAGGGTTCTAATAAGCGAAACGGTTTCTTGACTCGGTGCAGAATTTGATTTCTAGCGGGCCGTTTAATTCCACGCCAGCGATGATCTTGTTTGCCAGTAGGCACTGGGCGTTTCGCCGATGTCGGAAACAAGCTGCTCGATTTCATCCGCGCTGATACGCGCGGTCAACTGCAATGCTCGCACGTTGGAAGCCAACTGCTCACATGACGCGGCGCCGCTGAGGACGATGCTGGACCACGGCTGTTTTAGCACGGCGGCGAGTGCGACGGCATCGATCGACACCTCATGCTGATCAGCAAGCGTTCGCAAATGTCGACTGGTGTTTGCAAAATCGGCTTCGTTGTTTCTTTCGGTCAGCCGTCCGTTGGCAACACCCTCTTTGACGATTACCTTCCAGCCGCAGTCACTCGCTCGCTGCAACGCTTGGCCGGCCGAGCGTTCGAGCAAATTCCACGTGGCTTGGACAGCAGAGAAAATTTGGCGACCATCGTGTTCGCAATCGATTGCCCGTCGAATCACTTCCGCCTGAGCGATACCACTTACCGATAGCCCGATACGCAGGCCCTGATCGCGCAACTGTGCCAACCGAGCCAAGACTGCGTCGTTGTTCAGCACGCCACTTTCGAGCGTGGCGGAATGGATCTGGTACAGGTTCAACTGGTCTCCCAGCAACGCTTGGCTTTCGGTCAGCTGCTCGTTCAAGCGATCGAGCGAATGCTGCTTGACCTCATGCGCTTGCCCCGCCGGCAGGGTCACGTTCCAATCGGCCGTGTAGGTATAGCCCCACTTGCTGCCAACGGTGACCTCGTCCCGATCAATCTGCCGCGACTTCAGCCACTCGGCCAAAAACTGTTCCGCTCGACCGTACGACCGCGCGGCGTCGAAGTACCGAATGCCACTCGCCCAAGCAGCATCCAACACCTCGTGCGCGCGTTGCTGCATTGCGGCGACGTCGTAGTTGCGTTGCAGATCGTTGGCGTGGCCAAGGTTGATGTAACCGGGGCGACCGAGTGCGGCAAGGCCAAGACCGAGCGTCGTTTGATGGGGTGTGATCATCTTCATGCTCAACAAGCAAAATTGGGCAGACTGAAAAGTCTACGAAAAAACCGAACCAGCATCAGGATGCCGATTCGGTTTCCGAGTTTCGTTCGATCTTGCGATCAAGCTTAGTTGCAGCAGCAACGTGAACGAAGGCGAACACGCGGTGTGCAGCAACGACGAACACGAGGCTGTGGGCAGCAACGCTTCACACGCGGTGCTGGGCAACAAGTCGGTGCTGGAGCACAGCAAGGCTCTGGAGCAGGTGCAGCGGCACAGCAGGGTGCTGGTGCTGGTGCTGGCTCGCAGCAAGGTGCAGGAGCGGGTTCCGGGGCACAGCATGGTTCCGGAGCTGGGGCCGGCTCGCAGCAAGGTGCAGGAGCGGGTTCCGGAGCACAGCATGGTGCCGGCGCTGGAGCTGGCTCGCAGCAAGGTGCTGGTGCGGGCTCTGGAGCACAGCATGGTGCCGGCGCGGGAGCTGGTTCGCAGCATGGTGCTGGAGCCGGTGCTGGGCAGCAAGGTGCCGGAGCTGGCTTGCAGCAACGAACGGGGCGCGGACGGCAGCAACGCTCACGCTTCGGACGGCAAGCCAAACGATCGCGAAGGCTCACGCGTGGGGCAGGGCAGCAAGCAGGTGCAGGGGCTGCACAGCAGCCTCGGTCAAACAGGCCAGCTTCAGCTTGGCCAACGGTTGCTACTACCATCGCAGCAGCAGCCAGCATCATGAAAAAACGGTTCATCTGGGTCTCCTAAATGTCTCAGTTGAAATTTACCTCTTGGCGAGCGAGAAAATTTACCCCCGTCGATCGGACTGTCAACGAGCCGGCCCCCTTAAACTTGAACTAATCGATAAAAATGACCCACTTTTTACATATCACCCAAACCGAAAACGCTTTCAAACCACGGCGTGCCAAGTTTTGCCCAAACGTCCGCACAAAAGAAGTGAGTCAATCGACCAGGAAAGCACATCCGTGGGCTCGCACGAGGAAACTTACGCTAGTCCACCAAGTGCAGCGTTTGCCAAAGCGCGGGGTCCTCGGCGATCGGTAGCTCGGGGCCAATCGCCAGCGTTTGCCATCCGAGTTCTCGATCAGTGATCGCGTAGTTAAAGCCAAGCTGGCGATGGTCATCAACGTTCCACCCATTGAGCGCCTCGCTTGGGATATAGGTGGTAACGCGATAACCTTTCTTGGTCACCGAGCTATTGGCCTTCAGCTTCGCACGGTTGATCGCCGGCGAGTCCTCGCGGCTGCGGTTAATCTTGAGTGTGCTGATGACGGGCTTATCCTGCTTGGCTCCACCACCACTGGGCAGCATGGCGAACCAATGACAGAACCGAGTGGCTCGGTGGACGTTATGAGTGTCGCGCGTGTCGATCCACAGTTGCACCCCGTCGCTCTCCATCAGCTGATTCTCGCGACACCACAGTGATTGCTTTTTCGTGGTGACTTCAACACTAAAGAAGAGACCTTTCTCATTCCACGCAGCGCGGACATCAGCGTACGGCTCTTGGCCTTCAAAGCCGCCAAAGTTCTGCAGCTGATGCGTTTCATCCAACTCGAACTTTTCGCTCGCTTTCAGTTTCGCGTAGCGGCAGGCAATGCGGTAGCGAAAGAGCAAGTTTTTGGGGATCTGTTTGGTGATGACGTTGGACATTTTCAGTTTTCGGTGTTCGGTGTTCGGTGTTCGGCAATCACAAATCGGCAAGCTGTGCTCTGCATGCAATCGGCTGCTCTCGCCCGCGAACGCTACGGCCAAGCGACCATAACAACGGCCGCCAGATGCAACGCAATGGTGATCCAAAAAGTAACTTGAAAGGATAGTTTCTGAGTTTTGTGTCGGAAAATTTGTTGAGCAAAAATCGCACCGGGCCAGCCGCCTAGCAACGACAGGAGGTGCAACGTTTTCTCTGGCGTCCGCCAACCGTGCCGCTGAGCCTGTCGCTTGTCCCAGCCGTAAACGGCGAAGGTAACCAAGCTAAGCGTCACAACAGCCAGCAAATAAATTGTGATGGTCTTCACCACGATGGCGGACAAAATTCAAAGGTAATGGTTTGCAGGGAATCGGTGTCTTCTTGAGACGAAACAGTTCTGCTTTTTCTACGCTGGCAGCGAATCGATATGCTCCTTGAGGAACTTTTTCAGTTCTTTGTTTTTAACTTGATCGACGCTGCGGAAGCTCATTTTCAGGGTGTCGCCCTTACTGCCGGAGGTCACGGAACAATCCTCGGCAATATCAGCCACTTGGCCTGCCGTCACGCTGTCCTTGGGTGCCGGAACGTGCAGCCAAACTCCGTCCGTCTTCTTCGTTTGGATACTAACCAGCGGGTCCTTCTCATCCGGGCGACGGAAGTGAACCACCTGTTTATTGCTCCATTCGAACTCGCCGCCGGGAACGGTCTTCTCCAAAACCGTTTGCAGGGTTTCCAGAACCTTCACGTCCCACTCAACTTCTTTGCCCGCCGCAAAACCTTTGGGCATGAAATGCCACTTACGACCGAGCTTGGCCCACGGCGTTTCGTCGCTGATCTTCGCGTCCTTGGCCTGAGTCCGTTTGAGGAAACTATCGATCGCTTCGTCCACGAACTTCCAGAACTCGGGATGGTCAAGCTCCTGCATCGTGTGCGCTCGGATCTCGACCTCCTGCCACGCAGCTTTGGTGTTAGTTAGCTTCACTCGCGGAGCATTCCCATAAACGGGAACTTCGTCCATCTCGTTGGGCGTCCGCAACGGTAGCCGAGCGATCAAGTCCTCGCGCTTAAACGTTCTCGGTCGCACGTGGAATTTGAGCTTCACAAACCACGCGTCGCCGGTGATCGCGTGAAAGAACCAACCAGCACTTTTCTTCGTGCCGCTGATCTCAACGCGAGTCTGTTCGTTCCACTTCGTTTCGCTAAAGCCTTCGTTCTCTTGGATTCGATCAACGACGCGAGCCACCAAGTCACCGTCCCACTTTACCGGCTCGCCACCCCGAGCAACGCGATCAATCGTGTGCCAGCGGCGACCGTCGGCCTCCCAAGGCATCTGCGCGTTGGCGCCGACGTCTTCGATGTCCATGTCGCCTTTCTTCCAACGATCATCCTTCGAAGGATCGTAGGCCTTGCGTTTCTTATACGGGTCACTGGCCAGAATCGGTGCGAGCGCTTCGCCCGTATAACTGCGAGGCAAACCGGCCTTGCTCTTACCCGTCTTAGTGGCTGCGGCCTTCGCGTTCGCCGCATACTCGACGATGCGCTCAGGGGTACCCTGGACGACGATCTGACCGCCACCGATTCCAGCCTCCGGTCCCATGTCGATCACCCAGTCGGCCGCTTTAATCAAGTCGAGGTTGTGTTCGATCAAGACGACGCTATTACCCACATCGACCAAGCGTTGCAGCACTTCGAGCAACTTGCTCAAGTCCTCAAAGTGCAGTCCTGTGGTGGGTTCGTCCAACAAGTACAACGTTCGCCCCGTGTCAGGACGCGCGAGTTCGGCGGACAGTTTCACACGCTGGGCTTCTCCACCCGACAGCGTCGGCGCACTCTGGCCCAACGTTAGGTAATCCAGCCCCACATCACACAGCGTTTGCAAGATGCGCCGAATCTTGGGGATGTTCGAGAAGTGCTTGATGCCCTCACCGCAAGACATTTTCAGCACGTCATCGATCGTTTTACCGTTGTAACGAACGGCCAGCGTGTCCTCATTGTAGCGCCGCCCGCGGCACGCCTCGCACTCGACCCACACGTCAGGCAAGAAGTGCATCTCAATGCAAATCTGACCGTTGCCAAAGCACTCCTCGCACCGTCCGCCCGGCACGTTGAAGCTAAACCGCCGCGCTGTGTAACCGCGGACTTTGGCGTCGGGAAGCTGAGCGAAAAGTTCGCGGATCAGATCAAACGCGCCCGTGTAAGTCGCCGGGTTGGAGGAAGGACTGTTGCCCAGCGGAGTCTGATCGACACGAATCACTTTATTGATGTGCTCGATACCGCGAATCCCGCGATGAGCCCCCGGCACGGTCGACGCTCGATGCAGACGCCGCGCCAGCGAGTTGTACAGAATTTCGTTCACCAGCGAACTCTTGCCGCAACCGCTCGGCCCCGTCACGACCGTCAGCGTCTCAAGCGGAAAACGAACGTTGATGTTCTTCAGGTTATTATGCCGAGCCTGCACGACGTCGATCGTATTGACCAACTCGGTCGGCAGGTCCGGGTCCGTCTTCTTCCAAGGCTTCTTATCCGGTCCCGGATTCTGCAGCACCAACGCCGGGCGTCGGTTGGACGGGATTGGAATGGATTTCTTGCCGCTAAGGAACGGGCCGGTGACCGAGCCCTTCTTTTTTGCCAACGCGGTCGGAGTGCCCGACGCCACGATCTGGCCGCCACCGGTGCCCGCTTTCGGTCCGAAGTCGAATACTTCGTCACTGTTTTCGATGACTTCCTTGTCGTGCTCGACCACGATCAACGTGTTGCCCAAATCTCGCAGGCGATGCAGAGCCTTGAGCAAACGATGGTTGTCGCGCGGGTGCAAGCCAATCGTCGGCTCGTCCAGAACATACAGCACGCCACACAATCCACTGCCCAGCTGACTGGCCAAACGGATCCGCTGTGCTTCGCCGTTGGACAGCGACGCCGCGGTGCGCGAGAGAGTCAGGTACTCAAGCCCTACATCGTTCAAGAACTGGATACGACCGGTGATCTCGCGAATCAATTCGCCCGCAATCTTTTTCTCCCGTTTGTCCAGCTTCCACTTCTTCAGCGTCCGCTGCAGTTCGCCCATCGGCATGCGACAAATCCCATCGATCGACAGCTCGCGGAACTGCACCGCCGCCGCATCGTCACGCAATCGACTGCCACCGCAAGTGCCACACTCGACTTCGCCGATCAGTGATTGCAGGTGCTGTCGCAGACGAGCCGACAGCCGCGAGGCCTCGTCCATCGTCGGGAACACGCCCTTGTACTGGAAGCTGAACGCAACGTTCTTGTCCTTGTCCAACGCGTCAAACCAACGATCGCCGGTGCCGAAAAAGACCAACCGACGCTGGCGAGCGTCCAGTTGATTGAACGGCTTGTCGATCGGAATCCCGGTTCCACGCGTCCACGCGGTCAGCATTTGTTTTGACGTTTTGGTCGCGACGTCCGGCCACAAACCGATCGCACCGTCGCCCAGCGACAACTCGCCGTCATTCATTACGACATTCGGATTGGCTCCGGTTTGAGTCCCGATGCCTTCACAGTCTTCACACCAACCCAGCTGGCTGTTGAAACTAAAATTGTGCGGTGTCAGCGCGTCGAAACTGCGTCCGCAACACTCGCACGCAAGGTGCTGGCTGTGTTTGACGACTTTCCAGTGCTTCTCGTCAACGTCTTTGTTTGGCTCGGCAATCAGTAGCACACCTTTGCCGATCGCCAACGCCGATTCCGCACTGTCAGCGATTCGCGAGCGAGACTCTTGCTTGACCACCAAACGATCGACCACGATCTCAATCGCAACCCGCGAGCGACGATTGAGCTCCGGCACCTCGTCGATGCCGTAAGTTTTGTTATCGATTCGAACGCGAACGAAGCCGCTGCCTTTAATGTCGTCAAACAACTGCTCGTAACTCTGCGTCTGATCGGGCTCGATCGGCGCGAGCATCATTAGCCGCGTGCCTTCTTCGTAGCGTAGAATCTTGTCAACGATGTTGTCGCTGGTCTGAGTCCCGATCGGGATGTTGCAATCGGGGCAATGAGGCTCACCCAAACGAGCCATCAAAATCCTCAGGTAGTCGTATACTTCGGTGACCGTCCCCACGGTCGAACGGGGTGAACTACTGAGATTCTTTTGCTCGATCGCGATCGCGGGCGAGAGACCTTCGATCTGATCGACGCGAGGCTTCTCCAGTTGGTTCACGAACTGCCGTGCGTAACTAGACAGGCTTTCGACATATCGCCGCTGACCTTCGGCGTAGATTGTGCTCATCGCCATCGAACTTTTGCCGCTTCCTGACGGACCGCAGAAGACCGACATCTTGTCGCGATTCACATCGACGTCGATCGTTTTCAAACTATGCTGCTTCGCCCCGCGAACCTTAATCTCCGTCGCCTGAACAGGCGCGTTGGAGCCACCCTTTTTCGGCTTGGGAATCTCAGGACGCTCCGCCAACGTTTTCTTAAGCGCTTTGCCGGTGTACGACCGATCGCACGCAGCGACCTCCTCAGGCGTGCCCGCCACAACGACTTCACCGCCGCCGCTGCCGCCTTCGGGGCCAATGTCGATGATCCAGTCGGCCGTTTTGATGACGTCCAAGTTATGCTCAACGACCAACACCGTGTTGCCGGCTTCAACGAAGTTTTGCAAAACTTTCAACAGCAACTGAATGTCGGCAAAGTGCAGGCCAGTCGTTGGTTCGTCCAGCAAGTACAGCGTCTTGCCCGTGCTGCGCTTGACCAGTTCCCGCGCCAGCTTGATCCGTTGGGCCTCGCCGCCGGACAGCGTAGGCGAAGGCTGACCAATTTTCAGGTAATCCAACCCGACATCGTGCAGCGTTTTCAGTTTCTTGAGCACCGTCGGCACGTTCTCGAAGAACTGCATCGCCTCCTGAATGTCCATGTTCAAAACATCCGCGATCGACTTGCCGCGGAACTTGACCTGCAAGGTCTCGCGATTGAAACGCTGGCCCTCACAGACCGGGCACGTCACCCACACGTCGGCCAAAAAATCCATCTCCAGCTTGTTCGATCCGTTCCCTTCGCAAGCCTCGCACCGGCCGCCTTTGACGTTGAAGCTAAACCGTCCCGCCGCGTAGCCACGCTTTTTGGCTTCTGGCAACTGGGTGTAAAGTTTTCGGATCTCGTCGAACAGCTTGATATAAGTCCCCGGATTCGAGCGGGGCGTGCGACCGATGGGCGATTGGTCGATCGCGATCATTTTATCGAGCAACTCGACGCCCTCGATCTGGTCGAAGTCACCCGGATCGCCGATGCCGCCGTTCAGGCGTTCACGCAGTTCCTCCTTCAAGATTTCGTTGACGAACGAACTCTTGCCGCTGCCGCTGACGCCAGTCACACAAACGAACTTGCCCAGCGGGATCTCGATGTCAACATCTTTCAGATTGTTGTGTCGAGCGCCGCTGATTTTTAGCTGCTTCGCCGGATCGCCCTCGCGGCGTTTATCTGGCACCGCGATCTCAAGACGACCGCTCAGGTACTGAGCCGTCACGCTCTTTTTGCTTTTGATGATCTCCGACGGGTGACCTTCAACAACCACCTCGCCACCGCGCACGCCCGGTCCCGGCCCAAAATCGATCAAGTAATCACACTCACGCATCGTGTCTTCATCGTGCTCGACGACGACGACCGTGTTGCCAAGATCACGTAGATGCTGAAGCGTGCTAATCAAGCGATCGTTGTCGCGCGGGTGCAAGCCAATCGACGGCTCGTCCAAAATGTACAACACGCCCACCAAGCCGGCACCAATCTGCCCGGCGAGCCGAATTCGCTGGGTTTCACCACCCGAAAGAGTCGGGGCAGTGCGATTAAGCATCAGGTAATCCAAACCAACATTCAGCAAAAAGCCCAACCGGTTTCGAATCTCCTTGATCGGTTCGGTTGCAACGAACTGCTTCGTGTCGTCCAGATCGAGCCCCGCAAAGAACTCGTGCGCGTCAGCGATCGAGAGATCACAGATCTCGGAAATCGTCTGGCTAGGATTCTCCGCGAATTTTGGACTGGCTGAATCCAACCGGAAGTTTCTCGCTTGAGCGTTCAGCCGTGCGCCGTCGCAGTCGACGCAGTGGATTTCGGCCATGTATTCTTCCAGCGCCCGCAGCTTCGGCGCGCTACTGGTGTTGCGATATTTTTCATCGAACTCGCTGACCAGCCCCTCGAAGTTACCGCCGTACTTCATGGGCGAGTTACCGCCGCGCCACGTGTAGGTGATGTGCAAATCGCCGGTGCCGTACAGCCACAGATCTTGTTGTTCTTCGGTCAATTCCTCCCACGCGGTTTCCAGCAGCGTGCCTTCCTCCCAGCCACGATCTTTCTCGACCGCGTCGGCAACCCCCTGATAAATGTGACGCCGCCAGCGTCCCATCGTTTTCCATTTACCCAACAACTCGATCGCACCTTGCTGGAACGACTTGCTAGGGTCCGGCACCATCAGGTCGCGGTCAAACGTAAACACTTCGCCCAACCCGTCGCAGCTACCGCACATGCCTTGCGGGCTGTTGAAGCTAAACATCTGCGGGGTGGGCGGGTTGAAGCTAATGCCACAGTTCGCACAGGCGTAGTCGGCCGAGTAAACTCGATCGCCAGCGGGGACTGATTTCTTGCGGCCTCGAGTCTTGCGTTTGGTCTGCTTGGCCTTCTTCGTATCACTATCATCCTCGCTCGAGTCACCGCCATCACGGTCGACCGGCGCTGGCGCGGGGGCTTCGCCCGCATCGACGGACACGATCAACGTGCCCTTGCCCAGTTTCAACGCGGCCTCGACGGCTTCCCCCAGTCGCCCGCGAATATCGCCGCGAGCTGTTAACCTATCGATCACAACCTCGACGTTGTGTCGCTTGGTGCGGTCGAGATTGATCTCGCTAGCCAGCGGAACGACCTCACCGTCGACGCGAACGCGAACGTAGCCTTGCTTCTGCAAATCGGTCAGCAGATCCCGGTGCTCGCCTTTCTGGTTCCGCACAACCGGAGCCAGCACGGCATAGTCGGTGCCTTTCTCTAGTTGCAGAATGCTGCCCACGATCTGGTCTCGCGACTGGGCGGAGATCGGTTGATCGCACTTGGGGCAGTAACCTTGGCCGACCCGAGCAAACAACACGCGCAAGAAGTCATAAATCTCCGTGATCGTTCCGACGGTCGAGCGCGGATTGTTGCCGGATGATTTCTGGGCAATCGAAATCGACGGGCTCAAACCCGAAATCAAATCAACGTCGGGCTTGGGCATCTGTCCCAAGAACTGCCGCGCGTACGAGGACAGGCTTTCGACGTAGCGACGCTGGCCTTCTGCAAACACAGTGTCGAACGCGAAAGAACTTTTACCGCTTCCACTGACGCCGGTCAGGCAAATCAACTGATTGCGGGGCAGAACAAGGTTGACGTCCTGAAGGTTGTGCTCGCGAGCACCTTTGACGACGATATCCGAAGCAGGCATAAGCGTAGGTGAGTCCGTCCAGTAGTTGGTCGTGTTGAGCGGTCGACGTGGGTCCATCAACCATTCGCCAAGAGTAGGCAAAGCAACACGCGCGCAGATTTCGAACATCACATTGTACGGCCACCCGACTGAATGCCCAACCGCTGCTGGCAGTGTTCTGACGAGGAAGGTCGCGTCGAACATGCGACAAAACAGCAGCACCTATTTTGCACAATCGGTCGTCCAACCCGAACTGAACCCTTGACAAATGGGAACTGGTTTGCTTTCAGTTGACAGCAAGATTTTGGTGAGGCAAAAGAACGCTGCTTGGTGAAACGGATCCGTGCCGCCGCCGGCAAATGCTCGGAATCCCTAGCAAGGGCCAAACCAATTGGGATGGTGGCGGTAACGTTTAGAGCGGGGTTCTGGCATTGCCTTATCCAACTGAATTCCGCGGCGGTAACAAACGACTTTTCGGCAACTTTTCCGATTGGGACGGCGGCGATCCGAATCGGCTGCGAAGATGGCCGTTTTACCTGATAATAGGCGTTTATGCATCGTCATTGGGCCGACGATGCGTCATGATGGAGTGGCCTAGATCGACCGCGCACCGTTCGGCTTTTGTTCTCACGCGTTTTATCGGGCGACACTCTTGCTCATCATTCTTTGAACGGGGCGGGCAGCCTGTCCAACGACCATGCAACTTCCTGTTATTGAAAAACTCGACCAAGCGAAGAAAGAATGCGTAAGGCTCGAGGTCCTATCCGGCAAAGCGAAGCCAACGCCTGCGGCCAAGTTACCGCTGCCGATGTCGATGAAGGAAGCGAAGGCTCGGGGCTGGGATGAGCTGGATGTGGTGTTCGTTACCGGGGACGCCTACATCGATCATCCAAGCTTTGCTATGGCGATCTTGGGGCGGACGTTAGAAGCCGCCGGATTCCGCGTTGGCATCGTCTCGCAACCCGATTGGCGATCGTGCAAGGACTGGCAACGCTTCGGTCGCCCGCGTTTGTTCTTTGGCATTAGTGCCGGGAACATGGACAGCATGATTAACCATTACACGGCCAACCGTAAAGTCCGTAACAGCGATGCGTACTCGCCGGGCGGTCGCATTGGTTTGCGTCCCGATCGAGCCACACTGTCCTACTGCCACCGAGCCCGTGAGGCCTACAAGGGCGTGCCGGTCATTGCGGGCGGTGTCGAAGCGTCGCTACGGCGGCTGGCTCATTATGACTACTGGGGCGACAACGTTCGCAAGTCGATTCTGCTGGACTCCAAGGCAGACCTGGTGGCTTACGGGATGGGCGAAAACCCGATCGTCGAAATGGCTCAACGCTTGGACGCCGGCGAAACGGTCAAGGACCTGCGCGACATGCTGGGCGTGGCTTACGTTGCGGGCGCCAAAGACCCAATTCCTGACGACGCAATTGAATTGCCCTCGTTCGAAAAAGTCAAAGAAGACAAATGGTCGTTCGCTGACGCGACGCGAATCATTCATCACGAAACCAACCCGTACAACGCAAAACGCCTGACTCAAAAGCACGGGAACGTCACCGTCGTGGTGAACCCGCCGCAGTTCCCGATCAGCCAAGACGCCATGGACGCGATCTACGGACTGCCATACACCCGCAAGGCTCATCCGTCGTACAAGGAGCCGATCCCTGCCTTCGCCACGATCAAGGATTCCGTCACCATCATGCGCGGCTGCTTTGGCGGCTGTACCTTCTGTTCGATTACGGCTCATCAGGGTCGCGTCATCCAATCGCGCTCGAAGGACAGTGTGTTGGGCGAGTTGAACACGATGGCGGCCGATCCGAAATTCAGCGGTGTCGTCAGCGACATCGGGGGTCCGACGGCCAACATGTACCAAATGAAGTGCAGTCGCCCCGAGGTCGAAGCCAAGTGCCGGCGTCAGTCTTGCGTTCACCCCAAGATTTGCAAATTATTGGGCACCGACCACGGCCCGCTGATCCAGTTGATGAAGGAATCGCGCGAAGTCAAAGGCGTTAAGAAAGTCCTGATCGCCAGCGGCGTGCGGATGGATTTGGCTCGTCGGAGTCCCGAGTACGTCAAGGAACTGACGGAGCACCACGTGGGTGGCCTGTTGAAGGTAGCGCCCGAACATGCGAGCGACGGCGTGCTGGACAAGATGCGAAAACCAAGCGTCGACGATTTCGAAAACTTCAGCGACATTTTCCGCGAACAGTCAAAAGAATCCGGCAAAAAGCAATACTTGGTTCCGTATTTCATCTCGTCGCATCCCGGCAGCGATGTGAACTCGATGATCGATCTGGCCGTGTTCTTGAAACGCAATGGCTACAAGCCCGACCAAGTGCAGGACTTCATCCCCGCGCCGCTGGATGTCGCGACGACGATGTATTACACCGAGATGGACCCGTTCACCAAGAAACCCGTTTTCATCGCCAAGAAGCTAAAGGACCGCAACACGCAGCGTGCGTTGATGCAGTTCTTCAAGCCCGAGAATTATTTTGAGGTCGCCAAAGCGTTACGCAAAGCTGGCCGTGGTGAACTAATCGGCAACGGTTGCGATTGCTTGATTCCCGCCAAGCCACCCAAAGAAGCCGTCATTCAACGCCGCAAGATGGCCGGCAAGCAGTTCCGCGGCGAGTACGTGCATCAGATGCCTGACGGAACCGCAGCGGGTGGTAAAAAGAAAGGCAAGAAAAAGCAGGGCCGCTACGCGCCGGGGCAGGGCTATCGCCCCGATCGCAAAGCCGCCAAAAAGAAACGTCCGTAGTCCGTGATGGAAAAGTTGACTGATGGGAGTGAGTAGCCGGTTGGCTCCGCGGCATCACATGGAATGTGATGGGTACAATGTCGTCATCACCGCTCCGCGTGATGTAGCCGAGGCAAAACTGCTCCCTAAATCAGAGAACGATTATCGCTGTCGCCTACCGCACGGCGTAGCACGCACCGACTCAAAAGACGAACCTCAAGACAGTGCTGAAGGACACATCAAAGGCTCGATTCTTGATCGGCTAGGACAGCCAAAAGAGCGAGACAAACCCGGACGCAACCAGTTCACGACACAGGCGAGTTTTAGACAGTGAACTACGATGTTTGGGCGTACTCTTTTGCGAATCGTCCTTCGAACCAACGCGCGACGCGGTCGCAGGCGGCTTTGCGATTTTCCGTTAGCCGAAACGTGTGCTCCGATTTCGGATAATATTCGACCTGCAACTGCCCGTCGTCGGGCCGCAAACCGTACATCTCGCGAAACTGAGACCGTCCGCAAATGTCGTCGTAACCGTCGGTGTACAAGAACAGCATCTGCACACCGCGATCAACCAACCGCGTCAGGTCGTCGATGATCTTGTCTTTGTTTAAGTCTTCGCCAAAGAACTCACTCTCTGCTAACGCGTTTCCATCGGCTTCGGTCGGCCCGATCGGTCGCTGCTGCCAACGACGCTTGATTGCGTTTCGCCAAAATCGGGGACGAAAGACTCGGGCGACGTGATGACGAAGAAAGAAACCGAGCGTACGAAACACAATCCCGTCCATGAACACCGCTCCGACGACTCGATCGTCTTTCACCGAAACACAATGAGCGTTATATGCGCCGCTGCAGAGGCCGACGATCACGAACTCACGCGTGCCGGTTTCGGTTTCCAAATAGGTCATCGCATCGGCCGCATCAAGTTCCGCGCGGTTTTCCAGTTCTAACTTTCCGGTTCGCGGGCCACTATCGCCCAACCCCGACAAATCCATCCGCAGCGTCGAGTAACCCAGCTGGGCCAACTGGCGTGCGATATCAACGTTCATGCGAAACGGCCCAACGCGATGGACGATGCCCGCGTTCAGAATCAACGCGATCGGAGCGTCAGCAACGCGAACGTCTTCGTCGGGCGTGGTTAAGATTCCGAACAGGTGTCCGTCTTTGCCGAAATTGCAAACTTGTTCTTTCATGCGTTCACCTCGTGGGAAACCGATTCGGTGGGCAACGACAGCGCGTTAAATTGCTCCAGCCGGCCAAACATGTCGTTCACGCGTTTGACGATCTGGCGACTGATCGCCGGACGCAAATATGCGGATTCCAGTTCCCGCAAATCGCTCCACGATGGCTCCCGTTTGTCATAAATAATTTTCTGAAGCGACGGCTCAACGTGGTCGAGGCCACGCTGACTGCCTTCAGTTTCGACGACCAATTGCGGCTGCGGAATTTGGCCCACGTCCAAGCGAACGGCCTCGATTTCAGCGAGTAGCGACCGGGCGTACATCGAGCCGAGAATTTCCTCGCGAGAGTCGTCGTCGGGCGTCTGCATTTTGCACACCCACAGATCCAACATCCGAGCGTGCATCGTGCGAAGGGCATCGAGGTAAACGGCTCCGTCGAGAACCGGCTCCCACAAGACCACGCTGTTGACGTCAGGACTTTGGGTCGCCACGTCGGCGGCAAGCGTCCCGCCCAACCGTTGCCCGATCAGCATCACGGTATCGACATCGGCTAAGCTTTTTAGCTGCTCGATCCCGGCCCGCACGTTGCGTCGCCATACTTCCAGCGAGTCCACCTGATCGACTCGGCCTGCCGAGTCTCCCAACCCGTGGTAGTCCAACCGCAGCACATGAGCACCGCCGCGCGCGATTTGGTTGGCTAACAATCTTAAGCACCAGTGAGTACGAACGTACTCTTGCCCAATCGGTGGACAAATCAAAACCGCTCGCCCAGCAGACGCACGCCCACCCCGTGGCGCGTGGTAGACGCCAAAGAGCGGTGATTCGGGATGTCCAAAGAATTGCTGCATGAGAGAAGGTTTTAGGGTTCAGGGTTCAGGATTTCTAAGTGGTTAGTTCCAAAAGCCGGTTAACTTGCGGAAGCCGGATCGTTTTTCGGGCTTGGGATCGGCGAGCGGTTTCGATTGCTCACTGTTGGCAGATGGAGCGGCCGCGATTGGGGGTGCCGTCGCGACTGGCTCGGCTGTTACCGACGGTTTTTGGACGGATTGAAAGGCATGCGATGGCTCGATCTTGCCGGCCATCTGCTCCAAAGTTGCGATCAAGAAATCTTGCGGCCCCAGTTTGATGCCTGTCTTTTCATGAACGGTAGTGATGACTTGCATGACCAGCAACGAATGACCGCCGATGTCAAAGAACAAATCGTTACGCTCGACGTCCTCGATCTCGAGGACTTGCTCCCACACGCCGGCCAAGTATTTCTCGGCCTGCGTTTCGGGCATCGCAAGTTCAACCGAACCTGCCTTCGGCGCCGCTTCCACGACCGGCGCGGGGAGGGCTCGGTAATCAATCTTGCCGTTGTTCGTCTGTGGCATCGATTCAAGCGTCACAAAATGCTGCGGCACCATGTAGTAAGGCAGCGATTGCTTCAGGTGATCACGCAACGCATTGTCGGCGATCGTTTGGCCGTTTTTGGGGACCATGTAGGCCACCAAACGAGCGTCACCGGCCGTGTCCTCGCGAACGATGACGACCGTTTGCTCAATTGAGTCGTGTCGTTTCAGATTTTGCTCGATCTCGCCCAACTCAATTCGAAAACCGCGGACCTTTACCTGCTTATCATTTCGCCGCAAAAATTTCAGGGTGCCGGCGAACGGGTTCTTTGCCAAGTCACCGGTTTTGTACAACCGATCGCTGACGTAATCGACAAACGGATTGCGGTACCGGTTTGAAACGAAACGTTCGGCGGTTTGATCGGCCTGGTGCCGATAGCCCAACGTAACGCCCGCGCCACCGATGTAGACTTCGCCTTCGCAACCGACGGGAACCTCGCGGCCATGGTCATCCAGCAAGTAAATTTGCGTGTTGCCAACCGGACGTCCGATCAAAATCGGAGCCGTCGGGCTGGTAATTTGGTAGGCGGCCGACCAAACGGTCGTTTCCGTCGGTCCGTACATGTTCCAAAGTTCACCACACCGCTCAAGCAGCGGCGCGACCAAATCCTGCGGCATGGGCTCACCGCCGCAGAGCACTTTCAGGTCTTTTTTTCCTTCCCAGCCAGCTTGCAGCATCAGCCGCCATGTCGCGGGCGTCGCCTGCAACAGAGAAATATCGTGCGTGACCAATTGCTGGGCCAGTTTCGCTCCGTCGGCGGCAGTCAAGCTGTCTAAGATCACGACTTGACCGCCAGAGATCGTGGGCAGGTACAGCTCCAGCACCGCGATATCGAACGACAGCGTCGTCACCGCCAGCACGGAATCGGTTTCGCTAAACCCGGGTGTTTCCTGCATCGCGTATAAGAAGTTGACGACCGGACCGTGCGGAACTTGGACGCCCTTCGGCTTGCCCGTCGAGCCCGATGTGTAGATCACGTAGCAAATGCTGGCCGGGTCAACCTGCGATTCGACCGAGCTTGAATCCAGCTGGTCAATCGCGTCGGACGCGTCGTCGATGGCAATCTGCGGCTTGTTAAACTGGGCCACGCGATTGGCTAATTCGCTTTCGGTAACGATCAGTTTGAGACCCGAGTGATCGCACATGTATTGCAGTCGATCGCTGGGATAGGCCGGGTCGAGCGGCACGTAGCCAGCGCCGGATTTTAAGATCCCGTAAAGGTAAACCAGCATTCGCTCGCTTCGCTCAACACAGATCCCGATCAGGTCGCCCGCACCAATGCCTGAGGCCTGCAAATGCCGGGCGATTTGGTTACTACGCGATTCGACCTGCGCGTAGGTTAGCGAGGCGTCTCCGAAAACGACAGCCGTTTTATCGGGCGTCGCCAAGCATTGACGCGAAAACTCGGCGTGCAAAGTGCTTTCGGTTGGGTATTCGAGCTCCGTTCGATTCCAATCCACGATCGCCTGCTGACGCTGAGCGATGCTCATCAAATGCGTGTCGACAATTTTCTGGGTTGGGTCGGTAGCGAGTTCTGCCAAGAAAGCCTCGAAGCCTTCTAGGTAGAAGCGGATCGATTGTTTGCTGTACAGATTGCTGTTGTACTGCACCTGCATCTCGATCGACTTGTCCGCCAAGATCACGCCATTGACGAACCACTCAAAGTTCTCAAAGCTACGCGGTTCGATGACCACTTCAACGTCCAAGCCAGCGAAACCCAACTTGTCACGCTCAATCATCGGGTCAACATTGAACGAAACACTCAGCATCGGCGGTCGAGACGGGTCGCGGGGCGGTGCGAGTTTTCGCAACAACGTTCCATAGCTGTAGCGCTGGTGCTCGAACGCGTCCAGCAACTGACTGCGGCAGGATTTCAAATAGGCGACAAAGGCCTGGCTCGTGTCGATTCGTGTTCGCAGTGGCATCGTGTTGACACAGTGGCCGATCAGTTCCGGCTGGTCCATCGCAGCTTGCCCAGCGCTTGGAATGCCGACACAAAAATCATCCGTCCCGCTAATCCGTGCTAGATACGCATTGAAGGCTGCGAGCATGGTGTTGAACAGACTGCATCCACTTTTCGCGCCCATCTTTCGCACCTTTTCAACTAGATCGGTGCTGAGCAAATGATCGAAACGTCGGCCCTCGTACGTTCGCAAGGCAGGACGAGGGTTCTCGGTTGGCAGATCTAAGACCGGAATATCAGTCTGCCCATTTGATGAAAACTGCTCAACCCAAAACGCTTCGTCGGCTTGGCCCGAGTCTGAGCTAAGGTACTGGTCAATCTTAGCTGCGTAGTCGCGGTAAGAATTGACCGCGGGTAGTTGTTCGCGATTCACGCCACCGGCGGTGTCGTAAAAGTGACCGAGATCCTGACAGAAAACTGCCAACGACCAGCCGTCCAGCACCAAGTGATGGGCTGCAAACGTTAGTTTGTGCTGGGTTGCGGAGACCTTCTGCAGGACGCAGCGCAAAAGCGGTCCGTTCACCAAATCGAACGGCGTCGTCGCCTGCTGGTGCACAACTGAGGACAGTGCTTCCTCGACACCGTCGGGCAAGTCACCGGAAAAATCCTTTTCCTCGAATCCGAATTCGCCCTGCGGACGGACAATCACCTCGCGTCCATCAGCACTGAGCGTTGACCTGAGCATTTCGTGCCGATTGACGACCTGATTGATTGCTTTCTTTAGACGATCGGTGTTAAGTGAACCTGAAATCATCAACGAGCTAATCTCGTTATACGCACAGCTAGCTTCGATACTTTGCTGACTCGAAAGCCAGACTTCGAGCTGCGCTTCGGCGGCTGCGTAACGGGTCACAGCGTCGCTGGTCGCACCAACGGCGAGTGGAATTTCGGATAGGTTTGCGAGCGTGTTCGATGAGTTCACGATGGCTCCAGAGGATGAGGTCAGCGCAGAATGGGAGGGGATTGTGTACAGACTAGTTTTGGGCAATTCCGACTTGGGTGTACTGACCCGGGTTCAGATCGTCGGCGACAAACCAACCGGGTCTTCCACGCTCGTCCTTGCCAATTTTGGCACCGGTTTGCGGTGGATTGTTTGGGTCGAACGCGGTCGCGGCCTTGCGATAACCTTCGCCCGGCATGAACCCGTGTCTCTGGCATTCGATAATGGTCTCTCGCATCGCGTCGACCAGTTGATCGACATGCGATTCATCATGAGCCAACGTCAGCAGGCAAGGGCGGTGATCCCAAATGTGCATTCCGCGTCGCCGCAGTCCCGCAAAAAAGATCTCGCTGTACACCAGTTCTTGGTGGAACTGAATTTTGAACAGAGATCCAAAGTTCGCTAGGAACATCGGTGCCTCGAGTTCCTCAAAGACACGATTAAGCTCGTCGGCCAAGTACTGACTGACCTTGTTCAGGCGGTCGTACATTGGCTGTCCGCCTGCCTGCAAGTGTTCCAAAATCGCTTTGGATGCGGCCAACGTCAGCGGATGACGCACGAACGTCCCCGCAAAGTAGGTCATCCCGGCCTCAGGGCGACTGTCGTCACCGTACTGCCAGAAACCTCCATCAAAGCCGTCCATGTACTCGGCCTTACCGGCCACAATACCGATCGGCATACCGCCGCCGACGATTTTTCCGTAGGACGCGAGGTCAGCCTTGATACCGAAATACTCTTGAGCACCGCCCAATCCGATTCGCAAACCAGAAATGACTTCGTCAAAAATCAGGCACGTTGGCTGGTCCTCGGTCATGCGACGCAGTTCTTGCAAGAACGCCTTCGGTTGCAATTCGGGGGTCCGGCTTTGGACTGGCTCTACTAAGACCGCCGCAATCTCATCCATCCGCTCGCGGATGATGTCCAACGATTCCTGCGTTCCATAATCCAAGATCAGCGTGTTGTTAACATGAGACTTTGGAATGCCGGTCGCAGCGGGGAAGCTTTGACGTTTTTTGCTGCCGCGAGCGATCACTTCGTCCAGAATTCCGTGATAATCGCCGTTAAACATGACGATCAAATCGCGTCCAGTGGCGTTACGAGCCAATCGAGTGCAACCGAGCACGGCTTCAGAACCGGTATTGGAAAACGCCATCCGTTCGTTGCCGGTGATTTCACAGAACAGCCGAGCGACTTCGCCAGCCAACGGTGACTGAGGCCCGATCGCGTAATCGGTTTGCACTTGCTCCGAAATCGCGGCAACCGTGATTTCGTGCGTGTGCCCCAACAAGTTCGAGCCGAATCCGCAAGTGAAATCAACGTACTCGTTTCCGTCGATGTCCCACAACTGAACGCCTTTTGATTTCTCAACGACGATCGGATGAGTCATCTCTTTCATGTTCGGACGAAACCCAGAAACCGTACGCGGGTCGGCCATGTACTTTCGATGCTGCTGAGCGTAATCTTTGCTCTTAGGCCACATCGCGTTGCTGTCACGAATGATCCGATCGAGAGCCACTTGTTGGGCGGCCGTCAGGTCGCCGTCGGTTGTTTTGACTGTGGAAAACCGTTTCGCTTTCGCAGGCTCTTCTTTTGACGAAACCTCGGGTTCGGTGACGGCCGAAGCCTGCAACGCGGCGACCGGAGCAGCGACTGACACTTCATCAACAACGGGAGCCGCTGGAGTGGTCGCACACTCGGTCACGGCGACCGCCGCGACGGGCAAACTGGCCGGAGCCGGGCTGCTTCCACCGAGCAACTGCAGTTGAGCCTGCATGAGCTGTAGCTGGTTTTGCACAATCGTCTGCATCGCGTCACCACCGACCGTTGGCTGCATCTGCGAAACAACCTGCACTGGCGCGGCGATCGGTGCGGGGGCCGGCTGGCTGACCGGAGCAACGGCTGGCGCTGTCACGGGAGTCGCAACGGCGGCTACCTCGCAGGTCTTGGACTCGGGCACAGCGGCTGGTGCCGGGGTTGATTCGGGCACGGCGGCAGGAGCGGGTGCGGTGGCGGCCAATTGACCTGCGGGCAACACTTCGTCCAACCACGCGGCCAATGAATCGACCGTTGGGGTTTCTTCTAGCAGCTGGCGGAAGGTGACCTCGTAGTTCAATTCTTTCTTCAACGCCGTCGCGGTTTGAGTAAGCACCAGCGAATCTAAGCCCATCTCAAAGAAGGTGGTATCACCTTCGAACTCCGTCAAGTCAAAGCCTGAGGTGTTCTCAAAGACGTCTTGGATCGCGGAAATCAAGTTGGGAGTTCGGCTCATAGCAGTTTCCAATACGGCGGAGGGTTTCGGCTGAGGTTCGGCGATCGCCGATTGCATAGCGGGTGAATTTGAGGCTTGAACAGCGGCGACCTTGGTTGGGCGGCCCGGTTCAACAAAGTATTTTTTTCGCTGGAACGCATAAGTCGGCAGCGTAACGTGCGGCTGCTGCGGACGTGGATCGGCATCAGCAGACAGACGCCGCCAATCAATCACCGCGCCGGCCAGCCATAGTTGAGCAACGGCGGATAGCATGCTGCTCCATTCCGTATTGCCGTCCGCATTGTCGGACAGCGTCGGTAAAGCAAGTTGAGTTTTCGGGTCCGTCGCGTGCTGACGTGACAGGGTGGCCAAAGTTCGGCGTGGTCCAAGTTCGATCAGAATTCGCGTTGGATCGTCGTCCCACATCTGCGTCACGGCTTCGCTAAAGCGAACGGGGCATCGCAAATGGTCAGCCCAATAGCGGGCGTCGGTCGCTTGCTCATCCGTCATCCAATCGCCCGTCACGGTAGACAGAATCGGGATCTGCGGCGGCGACAATTCGAACTGGCCAACGAAATCGGCGAACGGATCGACGATATCATTCATCATGGGCGAATGGAAGGCGTGGGACGTGTGCAGGTGACGACACACAATGTCTTGCGCTTCTAATTTCTCTTGTAGCTGTTTCACTTGGTCGTCCGGCCCAGCCACGACACATAGTTCGGGTCCATTAAATGAACCGATGGCCATGTCGCCCCACAGCAGTGGTTCGACTTCCGCGCCCGGCATACGAACGCTCATCATGCTCCCGCCCGGCAACGCCTGCATCGCGCGACCACGCTCGGCGATCATTCGCAAACCGTCCTCTAGGCGGAACACGCCCGCCACGGCGGCAGCCGCAAATTCGCCAATCGAGTGTCCCATCAATGCGGTTGGCGTCACGTGCCACGCTTGCCAAACTTTTGCCAACGAGTAGCCCAATGCAAACAGGGCCGGCTGAGTGAATTGGGTGTTCTTCAGGATTTCTTTAGACGCTTCTTCATCACCAGAGGCCGGGAACAAGACGTCTCGCAGATCGCGCCCCAACAGCGGAATCAGAATTTCGGCGCAGCGATCCAAGTGCTCACGGAACACGCTGGAGTGCTCGTAAAGATTCTGCCCCATCCGCACGTACTGAGAACCTTGCCCGGGGAACATGAACACCACATCGCGTGCGGCGGCTGAAGATTTTCGCTTCATGAAGCGAGGTGGTTTGCGATCAGCCAACGTTGCGGCTGCGTCCTCCAACGAGTCGGCAACAATTGCCGCGCGGTAAGCGAACTCATCGCGGCCAAGCTGCAACGTGCTGGCAATTTGGTGCAAGTCAGCATTGGGATCTTGCTGAAGCGCCGATGCCAATTCGGCCACGTTGGCGTCGAGGGCCGGTTGTGTTTTTGCAGAAACTGGCAAAACCGCAACCGGAAGATTCCCGATTCGATCGGTTGCTGCAGCGGGCTCGATTGCCGGAGCTTCTTCGAGCAACACGTGTGCATTCGTGCCGCCGACACCGAAGGAGCTAACGCCCGCCAAGCGTCGTTGGTCACCGCGCTTCCACGGCGTGAGTCTATCGTTGACGTAGAACGGGCTGTTGGCGAAATCAATCTGTGGGTTCGGACTTTTGAAGTGCAAGGTTGCGGGAATTTGCTCGTGATGCAGCGACAAGGCGGCCTTGATGAAGCCCGCGATTCCGGCCGCCGCGACGGTGTGACCAATGTTCGACTTCACGCTGCCGATGGCACAGAACTGTTTTCGGTCGGTTTGCGATTCGAACACCGTTTGCAGTGCTGCAACCTCGATGGGGTCTCCGATCGGTGTCGCGGTACCGTGTGCTTCGATGTAGCCAATATCTTCTGGGCTCACGCCGGCCATCGCTTGAGCCATCGCGATCGCGCCGGCCTGCCCTGAAATACTCGGCGCGCTGAAGCTGGCTTTTTCTCCGCCGTCGTTGTTGACGCCGAAGCCCTTGACGACGGCATAGATGCGATCTTGGTCGGCGATCGCATCGGCCAAACGCTTCACTACCACAACACCCGCACCGTCGCTGAACAGTGTCCCCGCCCCGGCCGCGTCGAAAGGGCGGCAATGTCCGTCGGGAGTAAAAATGCTGCCGGTCTGGTGCAAGTGACCTTGGTTTTGCGGGAACGTGATCGACGCTCCACCCGCCAACGCAACGTCGCAGTGTCCAGCGTTCAACGACTGGCAGGCTTCGATCAGTGCGACCAGCGAAGTCGAGCACGCGGTGTTAACGTTGATCGCGGGCCCCGTCAAATTGAGCGCGTGGGCGACTCGGGTGGCGATGTAGTCTTTCTCATTCATGGCCCCCAATTGGAACTCGCCTGTTTGCCGGACAAGCTCTGGATTGGTGAGCAAATTCTTGATGTAGTAGCTGGTCGAGTATGTGCCGGCCCAGATTCCGATCGTGCTCTGGGAGTTGCTCGGAATGATGCCCGCGTCTTCCAAAGCCGTCCAAGCAAGCTCCAACATCACGCGTTGCTGGGGACAAGTCAGCTCGGCGTTGCGTGGTGGCGTGCGAAAGAACCGAGCATCGAACTCGGTCGCGTCTTCGATTATTCCACGCGCCGGGACGTAGTTCGGGTCGTCAGTGTCGCGTGGATCAAGCGTTTCGTCGAGTTCTTCGGGGCTGAAGACCTTGATCGATTCACGCTGTTCGATCAGGTTGTCCCAAAACGACTCGACATCCCCCGCGCCGGGCATCCGCGCGGCCATGCCGACGACGGCGTATTGGCCAGCAGTCGCGCGGTCGTTGCCCTGCGTTTGCGATTCGTTTTGAGATTCGCCTTTGCACGAGCCCACGCGGAACTTGTCGGTGAGTGATTTCTTTTTCTCTGCCAGCGACAACAACGCAGCGATCGTCGGGTTATCAAAAAACTCCGCGCCGGTCACCTTGATCTGTAATTGGCTTTTGGCCGACGCAACCACTTTGACGGCGCGGATTGAGTTTCCTCCGAGTTCGAAAAAGTTGTCTTGGACGCCAACTTCATCCAACTGCAGAACGTCCGACCAGATGGCGGCTAACTTCTTCTCTGTATCTGATTTCGGAGCAACAAACTCGGTTCCGATATCAGGCCGAGCCGTCGAAGGTGGCGGAAACGACTTACGGTCCAGCTTGCCGCTGGGCGTGTGCGGAAACTCTTCAACGACTACAATCGTGCCCGGGACCATGTAGTCGGGCAACTGGCTGGCGATCTCGTTTCGGATCTGCGACACGTTGGGCGTCTGGTCCGCTTTGGCCAAAAGGTATCCGACCAGCCGAATGTCACCGGGGCGATCTTCTCGCAGCACGGTGGCGGCTTGACGGACTCCCGGCTGCATCGCCATGGCGGCATCGATCTCGCCCAGCTCGATGCGATGGCCGTTGAATTTAATCTGATGGTCGATGCGACCGAGGTGATCGATCTGGCCATCGGAGGTCAGCTTGGCCAAATCTCCGGTGCGGTAGACGCGAACTCCATTCCAATCGGTGAATTTCTCCGCATTCAGCTCCGGCCGATTCAAATAGCCGAGCGTCATTCCATCGCCCGCAATCAGCAGCTCACCGGCAACGCCCGCTGGGCATAGCTTGTTGTCTTCATCGACGACAAAGACTTGGTTGTTCGCAACCGGCACACCAATCAAAATTGGATCGATGTCGTTTTGAACCCGAGTTCCCGACGAGTACACGGTCGTTTCCGTCGGTCCGTACAGGTTCCAAAGCTCATCGCAGCGGTCAAGCAGCGGCTGAATCAAATCACGCGGCAGAGGCTCGCCGGCGGTGACGAACTTCATGCCATCGCGGCCGGCAAAGTCCGTTTCGACGATCATCCGCCACATGGCGGGCGTCGCTTGCATGAAGGTCACATCAAACTTCTGCATAGCCGCGACCAAAGCCACAGTGTCTTTGGCGGTTTGCCGATCAACGACCGCCACGCTTCCGCCGACGATCAGCGGCAGGAACATTTCTGCGACGCTAATGTCGAACGAAAGTGTTGTGGTTGCGAGGATCCGATCCCGAGAGGTAAATCCGGGCCACTGGATCATGCTCGACAGCATGTTCACCACGCCGCGATGAGGCACCAGCACGCCCTTGGGCTGGCCGGTCGAGCCCGAGGTATAAATCACGTAGGCGACGTCACGATCAATGTCGATTTCAACCTGCGGGGCCTCGGCATTTGTGTCATCAAGCGATTCGATCGCGGTGGTCGGCACATCGAACTGTTGAACCAGCGACGTTTGCTCTGCGTGGTGAAGCACATGCTTCAAGCCCGCATCCTGCACCATGAACTTCAACCGATCGGCCGGATAGTCGGGATCTAAAGGCACGTAACCCGCGCCAGACTTCATGATCCCGACCAACAGAGCAGGTGTGTCGACGTCGCGGTTGCAACAGAGTCCCACCAGGTCGCCCGCGCCGATACCTTGTTGGCTCAAGAACGCGGCAACCTGATCGCTCTTGCGAGAAAGTTCCGCGTAGGTCTGGGAATCATCACCACCCATTGCGGCGATTGCGTCGGGCGTACGGTCACATTGCTGCTGAATAAGCGCAGGCAGCGACATTTGCGGGTAGTCAGTTTTCGCTTCATCGTTCAAGCGTGCATAAATATGCTCAACGTCGTTCATTAAATCGCCTCTTTCCATGTCAACGTGAACACATCTTGCTGATCGACGTAGTAGTGGATATCCAGGTGCTCAGTCGCCTCGTCTGTCGCCAACGCTAGGCTCAATCGATTGGCCGTCGCCGCGACGACACGCACGTCGGAGAATTCCAAAAAGGTTCGATCAAGCGGATAGCGACATTTGTAAAACGACTCTTTGGCTGAGAAAATCAGCGTCAGAGTTGCCTCGGGGGACAAACCCAACCACGCGAGCAACCGCAGCTCAGCCTGTGTGGCGACTTCTTCCCGAATCTGTTCACTGCTCGCACGAGAAATGATTGGCTCGGTATCGACACCGATCGATCGCAACGCGGAATCCTGAGCCACCACGACTGTGGTCCAGTGATCGCTGTGCGAGATGGAACCAACAAAGCCGGCGGGCCACGCGGGTGACCGATCTTCGTTCACGCCAACGGGATGAATTTCGCCAAACGAGTTAAGCAAATCGGCCGCCGCACGGCGCCCTGATGCGAACTCGGCTTGTCGTTTCGAACGCCCCTTGGCTTGCGACGCGCCGGGTGGAACACGGTTGGAACCAACCGAAAACCGGGTCGCGGGCGTACTGGCGAGCACATGCGACATCCACCGCGCAGGCCGAGCGCACGGTCGGTGCTTCAACGACTCAACACGGGATTTGGCTGAGGGCGGCGCTAAGTTTGCTAGGTTCACGAGTGTTTCCAAGTGGAAAGGCAAGCAAGGGTCACTAATTCTTAGGTTACAAACTGCGCCGTAGTCCGAATCCGCGTGCGATTCAGGCCGTCCTAGCATGGACTTGATTGACCGTGAGCATTTTTTGGGTTATGCGGGCTACCACTCCAAAATCATGTTGCCAGAACTCAACACGACTCGGATCAGGCGTCGGTGCGGAATCCGAATTCGCAGCTCTCCCGGCTGGTGGCCCCAGCCCCTACAATCGCGGCCTTCGAACGAACAAACGAGTAGCGATTCCAAAGCGATGTCGCCCGATCCGTCATGCCTGAATCCGTCTTCCCATTACCCCTCAAAGGCTTTGAAGAGCTGTTTGTGGTCGATGATCGTCCGCCCCATTACCCGGCGGCGTTCTCGTTCCAACTGACGTTTGACCATTCCTTAGACACCACCCGGGCCCAACAGGCACTCGACATGGTGGTCGCTCGACAGCCGATGCTGCGCAGCCGGTTGGAAACGGTTGGAGGAAGTGATCAAGCATTTCGTTGGATCGAAGATCGCTCGTGTCAACCGCAGGTCAACGTTTGTGAAGCACGCGACGGGACGGTGGATCGGTTCAAACCGTTTGATTTGCCCAACGAACCGCCGTTTGAGTTAACCTTGCAGGTGCAGCCAACCGGCACGCAGATGACGTTGCGTTTTCATCACGCTGCCTTCGATGGGCTCGGCGCGTTGCAAGTAATGGGCAACTGGATGCGAGCCTACGACGGCCTAGTGGCCGGCACGACGACGGATTCCTCTGCGAGCTCATTGGGCTATCGGTTGGACTTGCCTATGCTCGCGACGCGTTGCACATCCGGGCTGTCACTGACCGAGCGGCTGCGATTAATGCCCTTAGGCTGGCTTAGCTCGTTAGGGTTCTGGTACTTTTTTCGCCATCGTCCGATCCCGCTGGCTCCCGCGAATCGAGTCACGCCGGCGCCCGAAGCTGGATCGTCGATGGTGGTGCATCGGCTAAACCAAAGTGTTACGCAGCGTTTGGCAGCGCGCGCGAAGGAAGTGGGCGTGACCGCCAATGACGCAATCGTGGCCGAGCTTTACCCGACACTGAAGCAATGGCAAGCCGAGAATCAAATCGCGCCAGTGGGCAGTCATTTTCGCGTGACCGTTCCGATCAACGAACGCACGGCTCGGCATCGTCGCATGCCCGCTTGCAATCATTGTACGATGATTAGCCTTGATGAACGCCCAGCCGACGTCAGCACCGAACCGGGCTCCGACAGCGCGGCGCGGCTGCTGCAAAAGGTGCATCGCGACATCGAAACGGTGCGGCGCTGGCGTCTGGGGCTGAGCTTCTGGCAATCGCTCAGTCTGTTCCGGCGGCTGGGTGGACTGCGGCGGTGGTTCGCGACGGACACTTGCCGATCGAGTTGTGTGCTTACCAACCTCGGACAAATCACTCAGCGATTACGGCTGAAGAAACGCTCGGGCACGTCGGACGGAGCCATTCAGATCGGCAGTGCGACTCTTGTCGAGATGGATGTCGCAGCCCCCATTCGCCCGGGAACGGCAGCCGCGATTTGCGTTTTCCAGTATCGGCGGCAGCTAAATCTGTGCCTCAACTACGACCCGACTCGACTGACTCGAGCGGAAGCGTCTGCGTTGCTGCAAACGCTCGCCGACCGCTTGGACGACTGAGCCTCACTCGCGATCAACTTCGCCGGCTGAATCGTTCATGTTTTTGTAGTCGGGGGCCTCGCGCAGGTGCGAGTAGCTGGGGCATCCGGCAAGTAAGATCACAAAGGCGACGAGGAACAGACACCGGCATCGACGGAGGGACTTTGACATTCGGTCTTCTCGATTGACAAATTCTTGACTGTGACTGGCGGTAGCTGACCGCGAACGAGACGCAGGCTTTGGGTGCGGCCCGTGCTAGAACGCTGGAATCGATTTCCCGTCCGACCGGTTGCCCAAATTCGCGTAAACTTCCGAGTCGACGTCTGCTGCTAACAAACGGGTTGAGCCGTCGGCGAAGGTGAAGTTGACGACGTCGCCCGCGTGCCAACTGGCAAAGCCAAACGCCATTTCTTTATTCAAGCCCGTCCGTTTGCTATCGCTGAGCACCTCAAGCTTTGCATCTCGATAGCGGTGGTACAAATTCAGTTCGACCGCGGTTGAACCAAGGAATTCGGACATCTCGATGTTGTAATCGACTTGGTAGGAACCGATGTACCAATGGTCGATTCCGCGCGACACTCCGTTGATCTCAGATGTGTCAAAAATCGACTCACCAATCAGCAGCGTGTTCGAGGACCCGTCACGGCAGTCAGCGAAAGTGACAATCGTTTTCAATCGTGAGCCACCAAAGTAGTCCGCTTTCTGATTGGGAATCAGCATTCCGTTGCGGAACCGCCTGACGTCTTCTTTGCTGCGAATGTGTTTCTTACTTTCGGCGAAATAGAAATCGTTGTGATCCTTCGTCGTGCCAGTTCCAACGCCCAAGTAGCTGGACGGAACGCGCGAGGGAATTACTGGGCCAGCCCCGCTATCGATATGGTTCGGGACAAGATCACTCGCGCAGCGGAACATTGGGATGTACTGAGCACACGCGTCACGGTTAAATCCGTTGGTCCAATTGCTCGCATTGCCACTGCCGCCGGGAGCAGTCGACCGATCATCCAGCCGCAGCTGATCCGCGATCGCGTTCTGTTCAACCTGCGAAAGAATAAACGCCGACCAACCTGCTCCTTGCCCCAGAACGCAGCCCTCGGGAAAACGTTGCTTGGCCGATTCATAGTTTTGGCAGGCTAGGCCAAGTTGCCGCAAATTATTCGAGCACGTCGAGCGGCGGGCTGCCTCGCGCACCTGTTGAACCGCTGGCAAAAGCATTCCGACCAAGATACCGATGATCGCGATCACGACGAGAAGCTCAACGAGCGTAAACCCGACTCGCTGGAAACGCAGTCGGTGCCTGACATTTGGCAGATGAAACATGACGGCCCTCGGCTGTAAAGAGCAGTTGCAGGGAAGTGGCCATCCATGGGCGCCGTCAGCCTAACACTTATTCGCAGCGATTGCAAAGATTTTCTTGGCACCAGCAAGACAAGGGGATCCCGACACGGCAAACAGCGCTTCGACGAGCCGTCATCGCAGCCCCAAGCTCGCTTGTTTTCCCAGCAAACCAAAACTTAACCAAACGCAGCATCGCGTTGTTATCGCGACCATCGCGTTGTTATCGTGACCATCGCGGCAACGATCCGTTGTCACGACGAGCGTTTGATTTGCAAAATCACGCTCTCCCATTCCGTCCCGGGAGTCGGGTACTGCGCAACGACTCGCAGGTCGAGCTTTTTCAGCATACCGCGTTCGGCCGCTGCGTTCTTTTCGTCGACCCAACGAGGCCCTTTGACAGCCAGCAACCGTCCGACCGACGGCCAGACGTCCTCGAACCAAGTACACAACTTCACCAGCGGCCCAACCGCGCGAGCCGTTGTGTAGTCGTAACGAAAATCCTCTAACAAATTCTCGGCGCGGCAGTGGTAGATTTCGAGGTTCAAGTCGATCGCCTCCGCGATGTCGCCCAACGCTTGGGCTTTTTTGCCAATCGACTCGGCCAACGCGACCTTGAGATCCGGTCGCAAAATTTGCAGCAGCATGCCCGGGACGCCACCGCCCGAGCCGACGTCGAGAACTTCCTTGCCTTCAGGGATCAGTTTGGAAAGTTCCAGCGTGTCAATCAAGTCGCGCGTCACGAAAAGTTCGTAACTTGTGTGCCGCGTCAGGTTCATCGTCTGATTCACCTCCCACAAAGCTTGGCAGTAGTGCTTCAGCTGCGGGTATGCCGATTCGGGCACTTCGACGTTAAACTGTTCGAGAGCTAGTTTGAAAGTGGACAAGGAATACCCGGTTCAGGTTGGTCTGATGGCTGGTTGCTACGACAGGACTGGCGTCAAACAGTTTACCCCGTTTTGCAGCTCCCTAGAATCCGACCGCACGGATTGGTAACAACGTTCAGATATTTTTTCAGCCCACTAAGGGATTGACTGTGGATGCAGGCGACGAAAAACTCTTGGTCCTCGCGCAATCGATCCATGATCGAATCGATCAGGCCCGACTGGACACCAAGTTCGTGCTGTGTGAAAGCTGCACGGGTGGTCGAGCCGCTGCGGCTCTCGTTGCCGTCCCAGGAATCTCACAGTATTTTTGTGGTTCGCATGTCGTGTACCGATCCGCCTCCAAGATACAGTGGCTGGAGATTCCCTCAGATTTGATTCGCGAGCACTCGGCTGAATCCGCAGAAGTGACCCTAGCATTAGCAAAGGCCGCACTCGAACGTACGCCCGAAGCATCGATCTCGGCGGCAATTACCGGACATCTAAGTGCTGAGAAATCGCGGCGAACGCCTCAACCACACGTTTTCATGGCCGTCGCTCACCGTCACTCCGACCTAGCAAGCCACACCGCAGCCAGCGCTGAGCTTCTGAAATCGACCCGAATTGATCGCCAAACGGAAGCTGCCAGCCATCTGTTGTCGCTGCTTTTGGCCGCAATCGAGAATGAACAGCTCGACCGCAAATAGTTACACTGGACTTTCATGGTTGATCAACTTCAACTCGATTTGCGGAGTTTTATCGGCAAGTCAGTTTCACCCCTGCCGCGGCTGACTCCGCTGGCCCAACTGGCCCTAAAATCCGGTATCGTTTCGCGTGGCCGTTTATTTGGTCTCGCCCGACTGTCCGCGTCAGATTGAAGGACGTGCATGGGAAATTGATATTTGTCCGTTTAACCTCATTTCAGATCTGACACGAGCGGCGTTCGGCCGATCTATGGAATCTAGCACGCCATTAGCGGAGACTAACGAGTCTGGCTAAGCCTCAAAACGATTAAAATCTGAAATTCCCAGCAGTTTTGCATTCCGATCCCGTCCTCCAATAGTTAAGATGCGATCTGTTAACAATAGACGAAAAACAATCCAATCCACTTCCTCCCGGTTGGGTGACGAGTTCCTCCTGAGCCTCAAAAGGTATGCCTCCAATGAATAGATTTTCTTTGTCGGTCATAGTGGCCATCGCTTTGTTTTTGACGCTAGGTCAGATTTCTCATGCCGACGTGATCGTCAATTTGGACTTCACAGCGGCAGAAGGTTTCGCCGACGGCGGCCCGGCCCCTGGCAGCATCAATTACAACAACACGGACATGAATGTCTTTGGGCAAGGAACGACCTATGTCGAGGATTCCGCCGGTGCCGGTTTCTTCGGTGCTAATGCTGGTTTTGGCCGCGCTTTGCTGGGAGATGACGATCCCAACAACGATTCGCAGCCATCGTCGAGCCTTTTGAAAGAGGCAAACATTCTGGGGCTTGCCGCCGGATCAACGATCATCGCGCGAGTCACAAACTTTGATTTCGTGACGAACACGGACAACCGTGGCAACCCCATTGGTTTGGTCGATGGCGACACCAGCAACCCCGTCGGCAATAGCAGCTTGGCGATTGGCGGTGAAGTTCGCAATCAAGGTGGCAACGTCTTCATTGACAACGGAGGCTTCGGCAATAGCCCCGCTTCAGCTGCAACCGGTATTGCAGTTGATACAACTCCAGGGGCAATTGAGTTGTCCGAATATGAAATCGTGCTGACTTCGACCGGATCCGGCACTTTTGACATCGATCATTTCATTAACGGAAGTGCAACTCCGATTTTGTCTGAGACTGGCATCGCCCCGGTGTTTGGCAAGCCGGCAGCAGAAACCGCCGGCTTCTTTCAATCAGCTGGAGCACAAAACGCTCGGATCGACAGCTTCTTTTTGGAGATCAATCCGGTTATCGCCGGAATTCCTGAACCAGGAAGCCTGAGCGTGTTGGGATTGCTTGGGCTTGCCTTGGTCGCACGCCGTCGGGCGTAAAACCGTCGACAACTCTTAACCGACCGCAAAGTCGCTCCGAATTCGGCGCGACTTTTTTTAATGCCACGCGGTCAATTCGGTTGATAAGTTAACATTTTGAGTTTCCCTCGCCGCTTTTCCAGGAACTAGCTAGGCTCATGACGGATTTTCGTCTTCGTTCGCTTTCCGCACTGGTCCTTTTATTTCTTGTTTCAACCGGATGCGGATCACCGGAGCCCACTGCAACTGATCCAAGGACGTCTTCAAATTCAGATGTTCGGGCTCCAGAGGATCCGACAGCGTTGAAGAATACTGACCCGGAAGCCGGCTTGGTCGAACGCCTAGTACAGGTCGAAGACCTTGGTCTCGATCTGACTTTTCGCCTAAAGAAGTTAGCAGCTTGGTTTCAAGACTCGCCGAACCAAGCCACGCCACCGAGTTTCTATGCGTTGTCGAGATGCGTAGGTGCGGGAGAGCTGACCGTCACTGAATTGAGTGAGCTGAATGCAGCCCCAAATGGGCAGCGACAATTCGAAACGGCTTCATTCGATTGGCCGCTACAAACGCTTGACGTGAATAGCGGTGCGAAGCCAATTGATTTTTTGATGAAGTCTTTTCCGCGCTTAGAGTCTCTCAAGTTTGGCATTCTGTGGGCGGACTTTGTGGACGCGGACCGTTCCAGATTTGTGATGAAAACAAAACTGTGGGGCAAGTTCATTCCGGCAGATGTGGCCGCAGGATTCACGGGTGAGCAAGAACTAACCTGGGAACAACAGGGTGAGCAATGGCGACTTATCGGTTGGGAGTCGCAAAAGCTAAACGTACTAACTAGCCCGATTCCCATGTTCTCTGACGTTACATCGCGGTGCCTAACAAACCCCGCAACCCTTCAGGCCGCCCAACGCTCTCGCCATGAAGAATTGATCACGAACACGGTGCTGACCGGAGCGATGCCCGATTTGGGTCCATACTCGCCGTACATCGACGCGGCTTCTCCGCACACGCTGCCTTCTGTTTCCGTCGTGGACTATGACAACGATCAGCTTGACGACCTATTTATTAGTGGTCGGTGGTGCCCCACGCAACTGCTTCGAAACAAAGGAGACGGTACGTTCGAAGACGTCACCGATGAAGTCGGACTAAGGTTTGCTGCGGTCGTCAACTGCTCAGCATTCGTCGATCTTGATAACGATGGGGACAAAGACGCAATTATCGGTCGCTCGCTCGAGCCGCTAGCCTACATGCGGAATGATGGCGGAAAGTTCACCAACGTGACCTGGGATCTTTCCAACCTACATGGCCAATATTTGGTTTCCGCGATCTCGGCCGCGGACGTGAATCGTGATGGTCTGGTAGATTTATACCTGAGCACTTACGGACCTTTTGGCCAGAACGTCCCGCAGAACATAACCCAAGCAAATGATTGGAAGAACCGTTTTCTAGATTTGGAGGATTACGAGAAACTGGTTTCCAAACACCAAAAAGGTCACGGATTTGTCGACAACGCTGGACCACCCAATCTGCTGGTAATGAACCGGGGAGGGGGTCGGCTGGAAATGATCAAGGGAACTGCGCTCACCGAGCAATGGCATCACTCTTATCAGTCGGCGTGGGCAGATGCTGACCAAGACGGAGACGATGACCTGTATGTTGCCAACGATTTCGCGGGTGACGGGTTCCTGATCAATGAAACTCCGGCCGGCGCCGCGGTTCCCACGTTCTCCGATGGCCTTTCCAAGTGGCTTCCAGGACAAGAATCTGGGTTTGCAATGGGAGCCAGCTGGGGCGACTACGACTCCGATGGCGATCTAGACCTCTACGTGTCGAATATGTACTCGAAAGCCGGCACACGGATTCTAAAATTTCTCGGCAAAGGCGACACTCGGATGGAGGTCGCCACGCGTGGAAATTTTCTATATCAAAACGGCAACGGTCAGCTACGCAATGTAGCCGGCACTAAATCACCCGGCGATACAATTGCTCGACAGGATGTTGGCCGGGTTGGATGGTCCTACGGCGGTCAATTCGCCGACTTCGACAACAATGGTTTCTTGGATTTATACGTTCCTAGCGGTTACTTCACGGCTGTTGATGAATCCGACAGTAAAGTCGACATATGAAGTTGCTGGTGGCGCACGGTCGTGCGTACGGATCGAACCCGAAGCTCCAAAATGATTCACGCCGATGCTTGGAAGCATCAAAAGTATCGCGACGCGATGTTTGTGAAAAAAGAAAAGGGCCCCCCGTTCTATGAATGCAACTCATTTAGCGGCAGCGAACCCAATCGGATGTTCCTCAACGACGGCCAGAACTACCTGGACATCTCGCTTGTCAGCGGCGCCGATCATCTGGGAGACGGTCGAGGGTTCGCGAAAATCGATTTTGACAATGACGGCTGGACCGATATCGCTCTCGTGAGCACCAATCGTCCCAGGTTTACCCTCCTCCGCAATCAATTGGCGGACATTTCGAAAAACCGACGGTACCGAATCAAACTACGGGGCGGCCATTCCGGCGACTCGCCCAATCTCCTTCTAACCAACCGTGACGCGATCGGCGCTAAGGTAATTGTCAATTATCGCTCTGGCAGAATCTTAATGCTCCACCGCCAATCGGGGGAAGGAAACGTCGCTCAGAACAGCGCCGTTCTTGGCGTCGGGTTTCAGACAGCCGACCCGATCGCCAAAATCACAGTCGTTTGGCCAACGGGCAATCAACAGCAAGTGGCGGTACCAGAATTGTCGGAGAAGCGAATCAATGTCATTCAAGAGAATGCGTCTGACAGCGACACTTCAAAGCCTTAAGATCAAATTCAGCAAGTTGCGAACGATGTACGGGCTAGTTTTCTACTGGCTTCGAAGCACCTCTTTTTATAACGTCAACACATGAAATGATTTAGTCAACTGACCAAATCTGTAGTTGGTGTGCTACCGAGTCGCTTAAGCCCACTCTTCGATCGCCGGCTAGGCTGGAGAGGCAACTAAGTGCTTTGCCGCCGATACCTCCTAGATCAACGGTCCAATCGTTGACGTACAAATCGACGTGTTGCATGAGCACGTCGTCGTTGAATTCTTGAGCATGTTGCCGCATGGTGGGAAGCGTTTCCTGGCGGTTGGCGAGGCCGTATTCAATGCTCCGGCGAATCACACGCTGCACTCGTCCCGTTAGGTCGTCGCCCAAAGAGCGACGCGCGAGGATGCCGCCCAGCGGCAGAGGGCAATCGGTTTCACGCTCCCAACGGATGCCGAGATCTTCGACCAAATGCAAGCCTTCTTCTTGCCACGTGAAGCGGCCTTCGTGGATGCACACGCCGAAATCGGCCGATTGGTTCTGCAAGGCGGGCATGATCTCCGAAAACACACGATGCTCTAGTCGCGTTCGCTGTTTCTCAATCGCGTCGCCGTAGAACATCTTCATCAACAGGGTCGCGGTCGTGTGCGGGCCGGGACACAAGGTGACTGTCGATGATGGGGACAGCAGGACGTCGGGGCTCGTATCGGGCTCGGACGATAACAGCAGCGGTCCGACGCCAAAGCCAAGGGCGCTGCCTGATGGCAACACAACCGTTTGGTCAGCCAGCTGCAACGCGGCGTGGAAGCTGGCTTTGGCGACGTCGAACTTACCCGAGAATAAACCGTCGTTAAGCTGCGAAATGTCCAACAGCTCAACCTGAAAGTCGATGCCCTCCAAGTCAATCTTGCGATTGATGATTCCATGAAAGGCAAACGTATCGTTGGGGCAAGTCGAAATCGCCAGCTGAATTTGATCGTTGGAATCACTCACGATGATACTCGCTGCAAATGCTCGATTGCCAATTCAGCGGCAAGCTCCAAAGCTCTTTCGATTTTCCAATTAGCATGATTCCGATCCCCTGCGAGGTTCGAGATGCCTCGAATGATTGCGACAGGAACCCTGGCTCGCGTCGCCGCCATGGCGACGGCAAAACCTTCCATGTCTTCCGCGATGGCGCTTGGGTGCCGCTGTCGACGCTGGGCCGCATGGTTCGCATCGGCCGAAGCGCTAGTGACCGATAGAAGCCGGCTTTCGGCTGCCGTTTCAGTTGGGCTGATCACGGCCAAAGAAATCTGGTCACCAATTTCCGGATCGCTGCCGTTATCTGGACACTGCTGCCATCCCATTTCTGACGCTGATCGGAATGAGGCTCCTTCACCGACTCCGATGCCGTCGCAAGCCACATGCGTGAACTGAAAGACACCGGTCTCGACGTCGTCGGCACGGTAGCCGCCGGCGATCCCCAACAGCAGGATTTGAGACGGTTGATGCTTTGCGATCAGCCGAGCCGTTTCGACTCCTGCGCCGACCAACCCAAACCCGCAGACCGCAGCAACGACTTGTTCGGCGTCAAGATGAGGCTGCACTTTTGGCCAGCAGATGTCATGCTCCAAGGCGGTTGGAAACAGAATTAGGTTCATCGGCGGGGCAGTGTTCGGTGTTGGGGACGCAGGTTTCCGTTTGCAGTTCTTGGATTTCAGGTTTTGGATTCCAATGACCGGGATCACTCCACGACTCACTCAGCCACCACCGGCTTCTTGCCCGTATTCCAAGGCACTTCGTTCCGATAATGATTGAACAAGTAGTCTTTGTAACAAACCGCGGAGTGGTCAGACAAATGATCGATTCGCCACTTGGTTAACCCCGTAAAAAAACCTTGCAATCGATCGCTCATTCGACGCCAGCCCTTTAGCGATTGCACGATGCCGTGCCGGTTTAGGTACATCTCTTTACCGCAGTGCCGGTAGCCCAACCACACAGGCGGGACGCGAGTCACGATGTCGTTGTTGTTGACCCAACGGTAGTGCTCCAGCTGAACATAGTTAACGTATTTGTGACAGCCAACGCGAGGGCTGCCGTAAGTAAAAACTTGTTCAGGTTTGCTGCGGATGCTGGACAACTCACACCGAGCCGCACAAATGGTCGCCAGAGCTCCTCCGAGGCTATGGCCGCAAAACCAAAGCGGTTTGTCGTTGGGCTCGATCGCCGTTTCAATGTACGGCCAGACCTCATCGGCCTCGCGCTTAAAACCACGATGGACCTTTCCAACCGTTTCCGCCACCGCAGTGATCGCGTCAGCGTCAACCGAGATATCTTCCCAATTGTTTGGCTCGGTGCCGCGACAAACCACCACGCTATCGTGCTCGTTAGAAAACCAGTACGCCTGCGAGGAACCACAGTTGAAGAACTTACCGTCGGTGAACCCCAGCAGTCCCACCGCCACATTGCACTCCTCAATCGGCAGGTACGAGATCATCGAGACCTCGGCAAACAGCACCGACTTACGGCCCAGCGACCAGTCGCGGATGGGCGAATCGGCGAAGGACTTAAACGAGAACTGGCTGGCCTTACAACTCGCTAACTTGGGCCCTTGCCCTTGATTCACACGTTTGGCCAGTCGTGACATTCGCTTACTTTGCAAAGAGTGATGGGGAATCCAACCGCGCCGCATCTGGGCTCAACGCGTTGGCTCAAAAAAGATCGGTCCAATATAGCAACTGGCTCCCACTAAGTTTCACAACGTTCAATCGAGGGTTTTTAAGCGCGACGGTTGAGACGATCGGAGGTGGGATTTTGACCGTGCCATGGCAGTTTTGCGTTCATCGCGAAAACGTTAGCGGAGACTAAGATTCCACTAAACGGGTGTAACGGCAGAGCGCCTGAGAGCCTGTTTTTTGTGCGGTTTGGATGCTGCTTGCAGAGGCTGCTGTTGGAATAGGCAAACCCCGCCCTGAACTCCGATCTGCCCAGCTGTCTCGTATCCGAGAAAAAAAAATTCCGCAATCGCACGCCCCATGAAACGCGTCGTTTTTGCTAACAGCTGGCTATTTTCCTTTCGCCGCAAGACCAATTGGCACGAGGGCTGCTTGCACGCCTCTGACCATTGTTTTTAACCACCATTACTCAACTTAGAGGAACTCAAAGTGACAAAGATTTCGCGCAACATGATTTGCGTAGCCTTGTTCGCGATGCTCGGATGTGTCGCCTTTCTAAATTTCAGTGCCGCCACCAGTTTTGCACAGGACGCACCGGCTGCCTCCGCCACCGAAGATACGGTAGCTCTTGACGAGACCACCGAAGAAGCATCCGGGGAAGAGGCCGTCGCCGCCTCAACCATTGAGCCCATCGAGCAAACCGATGCGTTCACGATTAGCAACCTCTGGATCATGTTGGCTGGAATGCTGGTGTTCATCATGCACCTAGGTTTCGCCACGCTCGAGAGTGGACTGACCCGATCGAAGAACACGGTCAACATCTTGTTCAAGAACACGATGATCGTTTGTATCGGGATCATCACTTACGCGATCATTGGCTTTAACTTGATGTACCCAGGTTTTGACCTTGAGGGCGGGGATCAAGGATTTTTCAAAATCAGCGCAGCTAGCTTCGGCTTCTTGGGCACTGGTTTGGAACTTGCCGACGCATCGACTGCCGCCAGCTTGGGCGACGACGCGATGAACGCTTACAACGCGAAGTCGACTCAAGAGTACGCCGGCTACACTTGGTACACTGACTTTTTCTTCCAAGCGATGTTTGCTGCGACTTGCTGCACGATCGTTTCGGGAGCCGTCGCCGGTCGAATCAAGCTTGGCACCTTCTTGGTTTTCTGCACGCTGTTCGTCAGCATCTCGTACCCAATCACAGGTGCTTGGAAGTGGGGCGCTGGTTGGTTGGATGCCCTTGGGTTTTATGACTTTGCAGGTTCCACACTCGTCCACTCGGTTGGTGGTTGGGGAGCCCTCGTGATGGCGGCCCTACTTGGCCCACGAAAAGGCAAGTATGTGAACGGACGCCCTGCAGCAATCGCACCGAGCAGCATGCCTTTGGCAGCCATCGGCGTGTTCTTGCTGTGGTTCGGTTGGTTCGGCTTCAACGGCGGTTCGGTCTTGAGTGCTGATCCAGGCCTAGTATCACTGACCCTTGTCACCACTTCGCTTGCTGCCGCCGCCGGTGGTGTCGCTGCTGCATTTATCTCAACAGTTCACGGCCGCAAGCCTGACCTGTCGATGGCACTGAACGGAATTCTGGCCGGCTTGGTCGGAATTACGGCAGGGGCTGACCAGATGACAGGCTGGGAGTCGATCGTGATTGGCTTGATCGCAGGCTTCCTGGTTTACTTCGCCGTGATCTTTATTGATGGCGTGATCAAGATCGACGATCCAGTCGGTGCGATCAGTGTTCACTTGGTTTGCGGCATCTGGGGCACGCTGGCTGTCGGCATCTTCGGTGCCAAGGCAGGTAGCGAGCAACTGATGCATCAACTGTGCGGTATTGGATCGATCGGTGCATTCACCGTTGTGTTCACGCTGGTCGTTGGTTTGATCCTGAAAGCCACCATGGGCTTGCGTGTCAGCGAAGAGGAAGAAGAACGCGGCTTGGACTTGGGTGAGCACGGCATGAGTGCATACTCAATCAACTAGGCCTAAAAGCAATTTGTAAATCTCCGCGGGCCGACAACGACCAGCCGGCCTAACGCGAAAGCGGCGGAAACCATATGTGCGAATCAATAACCGGCCGCGACCGGTTGTTGAACGAGCCAACGAAGTGGTCAATGGTGGTTGGAGGGTACGTCGGAACCCTTGGGTTCTGGCGTACTCCTCCGCACCATTTATGAATATTAACACCTGAGACGAGACCGGCGGTCCTCCAAACGGCTTGGTCTGATACCCGAAAAGCGGCAGTCGTTTGGCTGTCGCTTTTTCTACTGCAGCACGGCGACGAGGCTATTTCCCGCTGAGCCGAATGACCCCCGCCCAATCGTCGGGAGTGTCTCGAGCAGTCTGTTGTTTCAAGAACCGTACGCCCGCGTCAGCCTCAGGCAACCGCGCTATCTGCTCCCGCGTCTGATCCCACATACCGCTCTCAAACGCCACGAGCGCGTTCTCGTATTCCTTGAGCTGACTTTGGGTTAGCTGTGATTCTGGAAGAAGCTCGTACACGTCGCTGGCAGTCGAGATTCCGTACGGTTGGAATCGAGCAAAGCGGCGGATCAGCGCCGATTCGCACGTCGCACCAATCTCCGACGACCGCGAACCAAGGCACTCGAGTGTTGCACCATCAATCAGCACTTGCGTCCCAAGCGGGCGATTCATTCCCTCAAGTCGAGCTGCCAAATTCACGACGGGGCCGAAGGCGGTTACCTTTACCTGATCGCGAGTCCCGATCTTGCCCGCGACCGCTTGTCCGGTCGCGATCCCGACGCCCACGCGAAAATTGTGCAACGCGTTCGCTTGATCGGAAGCCATCGTTTGGAACGCCGTTTGAATTTGGGTTGCCGCAGCGATCGCCTGCACGGCCAACGCTTGGTCGTCGGCTGGCTTTAACGGCCAGCCCCAAAAACCCATCACCGCATCACCATGAAAGTCGCCAATGACTCCTCCGGCGGCCATGATGCACCGCGTGATAATGCCCAACGCATCGCTCGTTCGCCGCAGCAAGTCAGGTAAATTATCAGCCAGCCGTTCTGACGCTCGCGAGAACCCACGCAAATCGCAGAACATCACCGATACCCGGCACTCGCGCGGGGCCAGCACTTCGTCGGGGTCTTGGTTGCCGATCGCTTGCAAGACGATGGGTGAGAAAAACTGACCGAGACTTGTTTGTCGCTGCTGCAGTTGCCGGACCAGTAACAGGTTCTTTAACGTCGTGCCAACCAACTCGCAGAACTTCACATCGCCCTGAAGATCAACCACGTCACTGCCCGAATCGACTGAACGGTTCGACCGATCCGAACCGATACCCACGGGATTCTTGGAACCCGTGACATAAATGCCCCACCGCTTGGTGGCTTGGCCGTCGATGGGACAGCAAAACGCCCAGTCATTCTCCGCGTCCATTGTGTAGTCCGCGGATTTGCCTGCTGTTGCTTCCCAGACGTGCAGCACCGATTGCTGGGTTTGCATCGCCTGAGTAATCAATCGCGTGCTGGGATGAAAGTCACCGCCACTGGCCCCCCGACGATCCCAGTGCAGAACCACTGGAGGCACACTTTCTGGCTCAACGCCGTCGTCGGGAACGGGCAGTTGGACGATTCCAATCGAAACCGCCGAACGAATCCCTTCGAGCAACGTCGTTACAATCCGGTTGAACAAATCGGCTCGATTCGATGCACTGCTGATCAACTCGGGCAGCCCACTGAGCACTTGCACGCGGCCAGCGGCATCCCGATAGCGAACGTTTTGCAAAAAGTCTCGGCTAAACGTCTGTTGCCTAACCGGGACCGGCATGTCCATCGTCGCTTCGGCGCGGTCGGCGGTCAGCGTGAAAGTCGTTTCGCCAATCACAAAGTGCTCACCGGGCGACAACCAAAACGTGTCCTCCTGTGCGCCATTCAAGAATACCGGGTTCGATGCCGTTGGCAGTCGAATTACGTTCACTCGCTCGCCCCGCAAAACAAGCTGAATGTGGCGGCGGGAGATCTGATTGTCCCACGGAACGGCAAACGTCGGCGTGGCACGCCCCAGCTCGATCATATCGTTGACCGGCAGCGTCCGACGCCACCGATGCGATGGCTGAGTTCCTTGAGCGATCAGTTCGGGCATGAATGAGGACCGTTTTCAGTTTGACTGGTTTCTTGTTCGGGTCCGTAACCCATCAGTTTGACATCCATGCGAAGTAAAACAGACAAGCAAATCCCAAAACGGCCAAGGCAACGGCAGCAGCAAGCGATTGCAGACGACCACTATAAAAGCCGCGCGTCGCGTGCTGAATTTTTAAGTACCCAAACAACACGGCCAATTCGGCCAACATCCATCCTACCAACGTCCCCGTCAGCAGCAAACGGTTCCGCTGTCCTTGCTGGGGTGCCGAAACCTGAGTCACTGGATCATCAGCCGCTGGCTGGGACAACTCAATCGCAGCCGGCACCATGCCACTCGCTGCTTCTACATCATCCAAAGAAACCATCGCCTCTTGGGCGACAGAGGCCGCCAACGAAGTGGCCTGGATACTAATGATGGACAACACCAAGGCGATTCCGATTGAGTGAAAAAGTGAGTTACGAATCACGGGCCAATCCCCACTTCTCCTACGACTGCACCAGCGGCCTGATGTGATCCTCCCCCCGAAGCAAGTGATATCGATCGCCCAGCAGGCAATTGACAGATTTCTTCTCGCTTCTGTGGGCCCAACCAGGGCGAGGCGAACTGAATGGAAACCGCAGCCGCAAACGCGACCGTGCAAATCGTCTGACCGGGCAAGTGAAACAGGTCGCTAAAGATAATGGCCCACATCATGCACAGCCCGACGCTCCAGATGCTAATCCGAGTCCGCCGCAATGGATCTGCCTGTCGCCACCACCGCAATGTGCCCAACAAACTGCAGAACATCAACAGGCAAGCCGGCAAAACCGCCAACGAGGATAAGGTCGGAAAGCTTGACTCATTTTCGACGATCGCCAACTGGAACAAGTCTGTTCTCAAAAATCGAGCGGCCACGTAAACAATGCCACCGATCAAGAAACCACTCAGCAGCATCGTCATCCGCCGAAGCCCACCGGGTTCGGTTTGGTGCTCCCAGAGTTTCCCGGCAACGATGGCCGTCCAGCAGCAACCAATACTAGCGATCGTCATCCACAAGTATTGACTCCACGAATCCAGCGACGGATTCAAAAATCTTCCGCGCGCCACCAACCCAAGAAAACTGAGTACTACACAGCAGATGCCACTGCCCAACAACGAACCGACCAACTCGGTAAAACGATCTTCGATTGGCCGTGCGGCAATCCATTTGCGGACCAAAACGGCCTGGACGCGGCGGGCCTCACGTTCGAGCAACATTTTACTGACAACATTCTGCCCCCGTCCGGCCAAGGAGTAATAGGCGAAATAAATGGCGCCCACGATCACTGCCGCCGGCACCAACCAAGTCGGCCACGCTAACGCGACTAGGCCGGCCAGCACCAATAACAACAGCCGCACCGACGTGCTGACGCCGCCCCGATTCCACCAGTCAGCAAACCCCGGGAACGTGCCTCCCAGCAATCGCGTCACCGGCCCGATCATGTCGGCATCCAAAAGCAGCGAAGTTCGACGAGGTGCCTCGCCGTGCTTGAGCGGGCCAAACTGAATGTCGGGCACCACGACTTCGTTTGGCGATGCCTCGAGCACCACGGCTTTGGTTTCGGCCACCGCTCGATCGGGATAATTAGTTTCGGCGGGCGGCGGCGAGTTTTTAAACAGGCCGGCGGGATGAACGTCGGTTGGCGAAACCGCAGCACCGCGCGGGATGTCGCTGGTCTCTAGCATTGATCCGACGGTGTGCCACGACACAATCTTGTGGGCGTTATCGACGACGTCGGGCCAAGGAAGATCCCGCAGCATCTCGAGGATACAGCTGTAGCGCTGCTCGGGATCTTTGGTCAAAGAATTCTTTAGCACTGTGTGAAAGGGCTCGGGGACGACGCTCAAATCCACCGGAAGCGTTAGGTGCTTCATGATGATCTCTTGCGCACTTTCGCCATCAAAGGGCAGGGTGCCGGTTAGCATCTCAAACAGCACGACGCCCAAGGCGTAGACATCGATCTCTTTGCCATAGATGCCGTTGCCGATCTCTGGGGCCATGTAGTGGAACGTACCGACGGCTTCGGTTTGGCCGCTGTCGCGAGTCGAACAGATAAACTTGGACAGACCGTAATCCCCGATCTTCACGATGCCGGCGAGGTCGTCGCAGAACACGTTGCCCGGCTTCAAATCGCGATGCACTATGCCTTTCTCGTGCAAATAAGCGACACCCGACGCGATGGCGGTGAACCATTCTTTGACCTGCGGTTCAGGCATCCCCTGCGGATAAGCCTCGACAACATCGCGCAGGCTTGGGCCCGGAACGTACTCCATCACCACCCAACTCTCGCCGTAGCGATCACTGCGAATATCCCACAGCGAGATCAAATTAACGTGCTTCAGATTCAAGCACTGTTGCACGCCGCGCAGTTCAATATCCAAATTCCGCTGGATCTTTTTGAGCGCGACTTCTTTGCCCGCCTTGCTGACAGCAAAATAGACCTCGCCAAAACCACCCACACCCAAGCCACGCTTGATCGTGTAGTCCTCAAACGGCCTGTCGCCGCTGCGATAAGAGTATTTGGTCCGCCGCACGTCCGTATTTCGCCCTCGCCCTGCCAATTTCAAGCCAAGCATCGATTCGCTGCACCGGGACATACGAATGACTGCCGAGCAATCTGTGGACATCTAGCTTAGCTGGGGAACGATTATTCTGTCCATCGGCGAGCGCCCTTTGAGTCGGTTTTTGCGATGGCCGTCCTCTTGTCGCTCCCGGCGCTTAGCTGCGGAAGCCATGGAAGTAAATTGACCGGGATCAGCTTCGATGGAAGCGATCGCGATCGTGCCACTTGTTTAGACGGCCTCTAGTTCCTCAACGAGCAACAGCGTTCCTTCGTTCAGCTGCTTTCCTACGGTCGTGTCGACGCCGACTAGCTCGATGGCATGAAAACTAAGCGTCACCATACTACGGTTGAGTGATTCGATCAGATTCGCAAAGGCCACATCCAGCCGAACAGCGTTCGGATGCTCGCGCCCCAAAGCACGACGGAGCAAGTCCTTGATCGAACGACTACGGTTGAGCTCATCCAGCTCGATGGTGGCCTCAAAAGCTAGACTGATTTCTTTGTCGAGTCGATGGTTCGCATCGCTACCGAGAAACCCGACGGCAAAATCCACCATCTCCACCATCATCCGTTGAGCAGTTTCAACCGCAATCTCGTTGCGGTCAGCGGGATCGCCTTGCTTGATGGCACAAACAAGAGACTCCAGCCGGCACAGCAGGTCGATGCACGCGGCTTCCACGTCCACGCTCGGCGACTCGAACGGCGGCAGTGTCAGCACAGAAACAGCATTCGACTCAGGCTGAAGTTGCGGTTGCATAGGACGGGCTCGTGGTCAACAAAGTGATACGGAAAGATCGGCATCGCATTTCGAAATGGCGTGCTGGTGCCGAAAACTGGTCGCAAGTTACTCTAACTTTGTTCTTTATTTGGTCTTGGAAGCGAGCAATTGCTGGCGGACCTGATTAACGAGATCAGCCGATTCAAAGGGTTTCGAAATACACCCGTTCGCTCCAACCATTTTGCCTCGCATTTTGTCAAACACGCCGTCCTTGTCGGCGAGCATCAAAACAGGGATCGCTTTTGTGTCGGCGTGTTTCTTGATTTGTTTGCACAACTGATAGCCGCTCATCCGAGGCGCTTCCGTATCCGCCAGAACTAGGTCAGGGCGTTGCTGCGACAACAACGCGATGGCTTCGATCCCGTCGTCGGCCGCGATCACGCTGAATCCACTGCGGCCTAAGGTCATGGAAACCAATTTTTGGATTGTGGGGCTGTCGTCGACAATCATCACGACAGGCTGGCCTTCAACGGTCAGCTGATCAGCGATCGGCGTCTGGGTAGCCGGGGCAGGGGCCTCAGCTTGTCTCGTTTCAACTTCCGTCGTTTCGGCTAGGCTTGGCTCGCCGGTGTGAGTTGATTCAACACCGAACATCTCGCACACGTCTTTGGTGATATCCGAAACCTGACCTACGATCTGCTCTTCCAGCAACTCAACAACGATTGGATGTTCCAATGTTGTGTCAACACGTTCCGGATTAGCAGGCAAAGCTGCCACCGATTCAGTCTCGGATTTCGCGACGGCACCAAGCTCCGGAAGATTGATCGACTCCTGCGAGGAACTGCGAACGTCGCGAACTAACAAGCTTTCTGATGCGGTGTCTTCTGAGGACTCGACAACCATGTCATCCGCTTGCTCAGCTACTACTTCCCCGGTCACCTCAGCCTCTTCCCTATCTCCAGCCGAATCGGCGGTCTTCTCGACTTGCGAAGGACCGTCCGTTAACTCGGACAGGTTTGACGAATCATTGTCAGTCGAAGCATCATCGCACGGTTCTTCGTGGACGATCAGCTCAGCTGCTAAAGCGGTAACGCCTTCGATCCAACGTTGTCCCGCCAGAGCCACCTCATTAGTAGGGTCGATTTTAATCGCTCGGCTAATTGCCAATTCGGCAGCCGAGGGGGAGTCCGATGTCCACGCGTAGAGCAGCCACGCGTCAATCGAATCTCGATTCGCAACGATCGCGTTCTCGATGTTCAGCTGGGCGATCAAGCGGTTACCGGCAAGGATCGCTGCGGCAGCATCGGTTGAGCAGCCTTGAACGTTTTCTAGGGTCATCGCATAACTCTCGTTGGATTTAGTCGGGTCGAAAACTGACCTATTCAAAGACGCAGCACGAGGCCAGGTAATCACGAGCTGAAAACATCAGCCATGGTTACTTGCTTCGTAGCCGACACCGTTAGAGATGCCAGTACCCGCGGGTCTATCGGTAACGGTAGGTCGATTTCACATGGCCCAAGGCGATATTTCGCTGCGGATGGCCAAGACGGCGGGCGAGTGACTCCCAGCAACCGTGACATTCATGCGAAACCGCAGAATCCGATCCGTGCGGCGTTGTGCTGGGAATTCTGCAACGAGGCTGGTAACGCGAGCAACCGGAAATCACCTCCGGCACAACCCATTTTGGATAGGAGCCCGCCCATTCACGAAGTTCGCAAATAAGCGAAACGGAAGCAGATGGAAGCAGATTCGGTTGACCTAACAATCAGAACAACCGGATTATCCTGCGTGGTCGACCGATCGTGCGCGTTAGCGATCAGCAGAACGGTTACAAACTGAAGATTCGTTGTGCGAATCACCAGCCTTCGCCCTCGCTTTGCTCGATCAAATTTTCCTCTGCGCGAGAATCACCACAGAAATCACTGGCCTGGCGCACTGCGCGACCTACGCTTGCCCACGGCGCGGACTCAATCATCGTTAAACATGATGGCCGCGTGTGCGTCGGCGCGTGTGCGTCGGCTGTTTGGCCCCTACACCTGAGCTTCGCAAGCGAGAGCTATCGTGAGAACATCAACTCTTCAAAAGCTACCGACAACCTTCATGGCAATTTGCGCCCTAGGGGTTGGCTTTATCGGCGTCCTATACCTTAAATCGACTAGCGAGGCGTCATCAAAAAGTACAACGCCGCCTCCCGTCGCGCAGGAACAGGTTGCGGTTGAGAGCACGACGGATACAAACGCGGCCGACAGTTCAAAGATCGACACGGCAGACACGCCCCCGACGCCAGAGCCTCCTAGCACGGAAAGTCCGGTAATCGTTGTTGCCGAACCGAATGGCCTTGGCGACGCTGACGATCTTTTGGTTGAGGAACCTAGCCCAGAAATCACAGACGCCACAGAACCGCAACCTCGCCAAGACGTTGTTTCTGTGCAACCGGAAACCGACGCGACGACAGAAACGGAGAACGAATATCCAGCCGACACCGCCAATCCATCGGAGCTTCTTGCCGTGGTGGTTGGCGAATCACAAGCTTTGGCGTCCGATCTCGTTGCCGCCGTTAGCTCTGTCACCAAGTCATCAACGTCGCTGCCCCCGACCGTAGAATTAGAAACCGGTTTGAAAGAACCCGAATCGGAACCAATCATTGTTGCCGAGCCCGGCCTAGAGGAGCCAGAACTTGCCGCCTCAGCGATCGACGTTAAAGCGTCTCAGGAAGTCGCTCAAGAGGCAGTGCCCGCCGAGCCCCTGACCAAAGATAGCCAGGCGGAGGATATCCAGTTGAAAGAAGCGCCAACCGAGAATGTGGTTGCTGGTGATCTCACACCAGAAACTGACGAGACCGTTGGAGAATTTGCTATCCTGAATCCTCGGGGCAACCAGCTTCCGGTCTGGTTCGTTGCGAACCGCCAAGTCATCCAACTGAAACCGGGTGAACGATTCGCTCGAGCGGCCGACAAAGAAGTAGAAATTCGCTTCGCCCGCGGCGGTGACTTTGGAGACGACAAAGTTGTGATTCCAAGAGGGCAGGAAAGCAGTTGGAGCTTCAGCGTGACACGCGAGGCAGGTTGGAAACTCGCACCAAATAACTAACTGGTGCCGGGAACCAATTCCGTATCAACTTAACCATCATCACGGCATTCGCTCTTAGTGAATGCCGTGTTCTGCTGCGCCAACGTTGAACTGACACTCAGCCAAACGACCAGACGAATCGGCCCGGCGGCCCAACCGCGCATAAAAAATGGCGGCAAGGCCCCGTTGGCATCATGCCAAGTCCTCACCGCCAAACTTGTTCGTTGCTCCCCAGCACAAACAAGCTTACTGAAAACTAGGTCGCGTTTATGGGATGTCAAACGAGAGATTTGGTAAATAAAAGCTCCGGCAAGCTACCCGCTGGAATCACCACTCGACACGTGAGCAACAGACAGCCCGGGCGCATTGTCAATCCATGGCACCGTCTAACCGATCGTCCAGTCCAAGCCGATGTCAAAGTTGACGGCCGAATGAGTCAACGCGCCGACGCTGATTCGCTCGACACCTGTCGCTGCAACCCCCGCGACGGTACTTAAATTGACACCACCGGATGCCTCCAGCAAAACGCTTGGAGCGGCCGCATTTCGCATGGCAACGGCCTCAGATAACAACTCGTTGCCCATGTTGTCCAGCAAGACGACATCAACGCTGGTATCCAAAGCGATTCTCAGCTGGTCAAGCGTATCGACCTCCAACTGCAAAACCGTTTCGTTGCCGTTAGGGAGGGACGCCGCGTGTTGGTCGATCCAACCACGAGCCAATTCAATCGCGTCGGGAATGGTGACCGATTTGTTCTCCGCTTGGCTGCGACGAAAAGCCAGATGGTTGTCCTTAATCATGATCGCATCGTACAAACCCATGCGATGGTTCGCTCCGCCGCCACATGCAACCGCGTATTTCTCCAAACGTCGCCAGCCCGGTGTCGTCTTTCTGGTATCCAGTACGGTCGCCGACGTCCCCTCGATCGCAGCCGCGTACTGATTCGCCAATGAACTGATGCCCGATAGTCGGCACATAAAGTTCAAACACGTTCGTTCGAGCACCAATATCTCCGCTGCCGGCCCAGTGACCACGGCGATCGTTTGCTGGGCTTCGACTGCGTCGCCATCATTCAGCCGAACGTCTAGCTCCAACGTCAACGCGTGCTGCTCGATCACCAGCTTCGCCACCTCGACACCACAAACAATGCCGTCGCCGCGACTAACGAACGCGGCGCTGCCACGGACATCTGAGGGCACGATCGCGTCGGTCGTACAATCGCGTCCCGCTTTCAAGTCGGCCGAACCGATGTCTTCGGCTAACGCCATCTCGATCAGTTTCAACGCGTCGGCCCGGGTCGCGGCATCAAGCTGGTGTGAATTGACTGCGCTCATGCTAGGTATCCTTCGATCGCTTGTTTGATTTCGTCTCGCACACGACGGAAACACCCCATGACCTCGTGGTCGGTTCCCGTCGCGTCGGCGGGATCCTCGAAAGGCCAATGGAGTTTCTGTGCCGCGTGGGGCAGACTGGGGCATGCCTCCAAGGCGTTATCGCAAACCGTCACGGCCAAGTCGATCGGCTCATCCAAGAACTGATCCACCGACTTGCTCACCAATCCCTCGGTCGGCAAACCAAGCTCCTCAATCGCCGCGATTGCCAGTGGGTGTACTTCTCCTGTCGGTCGGGAGCCGGCGGAATCTGCCAGCCATTTGCCACCGCCAAGATCTCGCCAAATCGCCTCTGCCATCTGCGAACGGCAGGAGTTTCCCGTGCAAAGGATCAATACTCGCTTCATTTTCCGACACCTGTTTCCGTTCGTTTCGGCCTGTCCCGAGCGCTCACGCCATGGATTTCGGCTGCCGAGAACCACGGAGCGATGCTTGAGCGG
>CAZLFF010000008.1:60780-63418 GCA_964558755.1 uncultured Pirellulaceae bacterium | reverse complement strand
TCACCCGTTCAACCGCTCGCGGATCACCGATTCCACTTCATCGATTTTGACGCGGACTTGTTCCAAGCTGTCGCGGTCGCGGAGAGTGACGGTTTTATCGGACAATGTCTCGCCATCGACCGTGATGCAATACGGCGTGCCGGCTTCGTCTTGACGACGGTAGCGACGGCCAACTGCGCCTTTTTCGTCGTAGAAGACGTTGAAGTGCTTTTTTAGATCTAGGTATATGTCCTTCGCGACCTCGGGCATGCCGTCCTTTTTGACCAGCGGGAATACCGCGGCCTTGATCGGAGCCAGTCGCGGGTGAAACTTCATCACGGTTCGCGTTTGCATTTTGCCTTTGTCGTCCGGCGCGGAGTCTTCCGTGTAGGCTTCGCACAGGAACGCAAGCGTCGCTCGGTCGGCGCCCGCCGAGGGCTCGATCACGTGTGGCGTGTACTTTTCGTTGGTCAGGTCATCACGGTAGGCAAGGTCCTTGCCGCTGCCTTTCCATTTTGGCTTACCGTTTTCATCCAGTTGCAGCGTCAAGGGATCCGTTTTTTCGTCGAGCTTACCTTCCATGTGACTGCGGAGGTCAAAGTCGCCTCGATGAGCGACGCCCTCGAGTTCACCGAACTCGCCTTCGGCCATGAACGGGAACGCGTACTCGATATCGGCGGTGCCGATGCTGTAGTGAGCCAATTCTTCTTTGTGATGCTCGCGCATGATCAGGCGATCGCCGCTGATTCCCATGTCGTGATACCACTTCAAACGACGGTCACGCCAATAGGCGTACCAATCTTGTGATTGTTCTGGGTGGCAGAAGAATTCGATCTCCATTTGCTCGAACTCGCGACTGCGGAACGTAAAGTTACGGGGCGTGATCTCGTTGCGGAAGCTTTTACCGATTTGAGCAATTCCCAGCGGCAAGCGATGACGCGTGCTGTCGAGCACGTTCTTAAAGTTCACGAAGATCCCTTGGGCGGTTTCTGGACGCAGGAAGGCGGCTCCTTCTTCGCCCGACAAAGCACCGACGTAGGTCTTGAACATCAGGTTAAACTCACGCGGCTCGGTCAGCGTACCGAGCGATTTCGACTCTGGCCCGAGAACTTCGTCAAACGAATCGATCTCGGTCAAACAAGTCGAACTACCATCCCATTTGATATCGTCCTTGTTCTTGGCACGAATTTTGAAGAACTTCATGGCCTGCTTCTCCATCGCAGCCTGCTCTTCGTCGCTCGCCTGTGCCGTTACGAATATCTTTTGCCCTTTGGCCTCGGCCCAACGACCATTCAGTTGGTCGTGACGATATCGTTTTTTCGTCTCGCGGCAATCGACCATAAAGTCATGGAACAGGTCGTAATGACCGCTACACTTCCACACCTGCGGATGCATGATGATCGTGCAGTCGAGTCCCTCCATCGAGTAAGGCGACGGGGCACCTGGCAGCGTGCTGATGTCGTCGTGGCCGCGAACCATATCCTGCCACCAAGCGTTTTTCACGTTGCGTTTCAGTTCGACGCCCAACGGTCCGTAGTCCCAGAAGCCTTGCAGGCCGCCATAGATTTCACTCGATTGAAAAAGAAAGCCGCGTCGTTTGCAGAGGCTGACGATGGAGTCCATGTCCATGAGATAGGGCCGACGTTTGGGGGTGGAAATTCAAACGGATGATTTTAGTCGGAGGGCGGGAAATGAAGAATGGGGAATGCGGAATGCAGAATGGGGAATCGACACAATAATTCCGCATTCCCAATTCCGCACTCCGCATTTGTTACTCCACCTCAATCGCCACGCTGTTGCTGTGGCTATTAAATTCAGGCGCGTACATGCATTGGAGCGTCGCAATCCCTGATTGGTACTGGCCCCGGTGCTGAACTCGGACGCTGGATTCGAAGACATAAGTGCCCCGAGGTAGGTAGTCGATGAAGAAATGGCTGGCCGTATCGCGAGTCGATTCGTAGTACGCGAGCCCATCTTGATACTTGTACCGCGAGAGCACATTCACGGGCTCAGTGCCGCTGCCGCGCTGATCCTTCAAGTGAACGTATTCCATGTCGCGATCCACGCGGATTTCGACGCGGGTCACCACCTCGTCGCCCACCTCGACGGGGCCATCAACCGGTGTGATCGTTTGGCCCTCTTTGGTATCGCGTTTGACATACAGCGATTTTTTCAATCGCAGGGGCGTGCCCTCGTACGGCTCGATCTTGCCGACGTCCTCAAGGTACTGCCAGTGGACGCTGCCCCAGGCGACGCCATCGTCCGACTTCTTGACCTCAATTGTTCTCATTTGCGCTGTCACGTCATCGCCCGTGAACGTTTTGGCGTAAAAACCCGTTCCCGCTTCGACGTTTTTTGGCTCGACTTTCACGCCACCCAACGAGACCTCGACCAACTTGCTACTGGCCAGCTGGTCCGTGCCTCGCAGCAGCAGCGCGTAAACCGCGTCCGCCGTTGCCTTGGTCGTTTTCCAGTTCTGTGTTTGCTTTTGCTTCAGTAGCCAAACCTTGCAGTCCTCGACCGCCGCCGCGTCACCCGAAACCTCGTCATACGCCTCGATCAGCAACGCCTGAGTTTCAATCGGTGCGCGATACCACCACCAGGTGGCGTCGTTCTCAATCCAGAATCGGCCCATTTCCTCATTGGTTTGCGAACGCTC
>CAZLFF010000008.1:40799-60680 GCA_964558755.1 uncultured Pirellulaceae bacterium | reverse complement strand
ATCCAATTGTCCAAGCGACCAAGCGAATTGATCGCAGCAGTGGTATCGACATCAACGTTTAAGTGCCGCAGTCGGCCGAAGCCGGTTGTGATGTACAACGTCATGAAATCGTTGGCTCGACCACCAGGAAACCACGACCACGATCCGTCCGAGTACTGACTTTCGGCCAACTGATTCGTCGCTCGCTGCAGTTCATTCTCCAAACGATTCTGCTCAAACAACACCGCCACCTCGCGGCGAGCCTGACTTTCGTTCTTTCCGGCTCGCAACCAAGGCGTTTCGGCGATCAGCACGTTGCGAATGTCTTCGTTTTTCTCCAGCGGGCTATCCAGCGCGTCGGTGCCACGCCATTGTTCAAAAACGCGTTTGATTTTTGGCTGGCTGGCAACGATGTGCCGCCCAAGTGCATTGGCGTACAGACGATTGAACACCTGTTCGTTGCACTGATGTGGGTATTCCATCAGGTACGGTAGCGCCATCACGGCGTACCACGATGGGTTGGACGTCATCTGGACGGTCAGCGATTGGCTTCTGAGCGACTCACTGCTGTCGATGAGGTCCAAGCGATCGAACTCGAACCGTTTCGTTGTGACGCCGTCCTTCTTGCCGCGAATCGGCAGCGGCAATGACTCTACGACCAAGATCCGTTTGCTCAGCACCGGCAGCAGCCCTTCCTCGCCGTCGGACAACGTTTCGGTTGCGCCAACAGCTTTCCAAGCGACCACGCCGACGTAGTCGGGAACTGACAGTTTCCAAAAAACGCTTTTCGATTCCCGGGCAGGAACGTCGAATGTTTGTTCGGTGTTCTGATTCGCAAACTTTGCGTCGAGGCTTTTTTCCGTTGCGGCATCGGTCAACGTGAGCCGTACCTGGCCGGTTTGTGCCTTGTCGCTGAGATTGGTGATTTTGACACTGAACTCCAACTGATCGCCCTCTCGAAGGAAACGAGGCGGGTTCGGCTGGACCATTAGGTCTTTGCTGGTGGTCATCTCGTCGGTCAACATCGCGGTGCGAAGCTGAGCGTCATGGGCAAGGCCCAAGAATTTCCACTTGGTGAGTGCTTCGGGAATTTCGAACTCGATCCGCACCGTTCCATTTCCGTCGGTCGTCAGCTGCGGATAAAAGAACGCGGTCTCTTGGAGATTCGTCCGCGCGGTGACTTGGTCGAGGCTGGGGGCCCCACCGACTGGTCCGCTCGCCTCTGGTTCGGATTCGTTACCCTCCGCGTAAACATTGCTTTTTGCAACCTCGCGCCCACTGCTGTCCGCCATCAGACGCGCGGGCTGTGGCGCTGACATCGCCCCGTCCATCGCAAAGCTCTCTGCCATGGCATAGTTGGCAGCGCCTGAGCGGCGGAGTATCCGACCACCGCCGAATCCACCGCCGCCACGACCCAAGTAACGATTACGGCGACTGCGTAAGCCCAACATCGCTCCACCTGGCCATTGGTCGTTTGGCAGCACATCGGACGTGAACCTGCGATACCGCAAACCAACCCGCTTCTTGGTCACGGAATACGAGCGGTGGAAATTTCTTAGGTACTGTGTTCGATTGCGATCCTGCAAAGAAAGCCGGCTGTAGTCCTGATAGAACATGCTGCCGATCGAGTTAGCCCAACTGTGCGGCGCAAACGCATCCAGCGACGCGTCGTACATCCCGGCCACCATTTCCGCAGCCGCCTTCTCGGCACCCGAACCCGAGACCACCGCCGTCCAAGTTTCTCGGCCACCCGGTGTTAGCTTGGAAACAAAATGCTCCCACTTAATCGTTAGCTCCTTGTTCGACCACGGCACTTCCACCCGCCGCGCGAACAGATAGGCTCGGTTGTCGCGGACGAAAGTCACGCGAACTTGAAACCCACCGCGGTGTTTTTCTTCGACTGCGAATTTGATGGGCATCTGAGTCCGATCAGCGTCGGTCCAGTACGATTCGACGGTCTCGCCGCGGTGCTCAATCTCGACGAATGCTCGGCCGGTTTCGTAACCGGTACCCCAAATCGCCACCAAGTCCTCGCCCGGCTCCACCGACCAACTCTTGGCGGTGACTTCGCTAGCGATTGTGATGGGAAACTTGGTTGCCTTCGGGTCGAGCACTCGAAACGGCACTTCGGCTCGCACGGCTTGACCCGCATCGTCCGTCGTTTCGAAAACAGCCTTGTACGCTCCGGCGCTGAGCTTCGCCGTCGGTTTGGCAAAACCTTTGCTGTCGGTTTCCACCTGCTCGGTTTTGACGATATCACCCAAAGGCCATGACTTGATATCCGACATGTTGGCCGAGCCGTTTTCATTAAGCGGTACGCGGTGACCATTCAGTGACGCCCGCTGCACTGCATTCGGACCCCGCAGTTCGTAAACCGTGAACTTCCCGTTCACGCTCTGGCCGACACTGTCGAGTGTTTTCGTGGCTAATTTGAGTTCGACTGGCTCGTCAACCGATTGCCAATCGTCACATTCAAGGCTCGCCTCAAGCGAAGTGTATCCAACCGCGATCGACTGCTGCGCCGAGCGCGTTTCACCAGCGCTGTCGGTCACATCGGCGTAAATTGTGAACGTAAACACCGGCTGGCTCTCGCGATCAACCGCTGCGTCGGCCGTCGCGGGAAAGGTCACCTCGAACGTACCATCGACACCCGTCACCCCAACGTCGTTGGCCATTTGCTGCTCGCCCGAACTCGGCGGATTGTACCAGCAACGCCAATACCACCACTGCGGATAGCGAACGCTACGAACGACGCGCCATGTGACATTGGCTCCATCGACCGCCGCGCCGGTGTAGCCAGTGGCTTTCACTTTAACGGTCACGTCCTGCCCCAAACGAACTTGGCCCTGCGGTTTCGCAACATCAACGAAAAACTTTGGCCGCTTGTACTCCTCGACACGAATACCCGTCTGACCATCCGGCCCGCTTAACACTCGCAGCGACATTGCGCCGGTGCCGCGACCCGATGGGGAGTCGAACGAACCCACGATCGAACCGTACTCGTTGGTTGTAAAACGTTTCTCTTCGATTTGTTGGCCATTCGCGTCAAACAAGCCAACGGTGATACCGCGACCGCCGATCGTTTCATACTTCCCCGCGTGATGCTCGGCCGCCACACAAATGCCTTTGAATTGAACCATTTGCCCCGGGCGATAAATAGCTCGGTCAGTGAAGAACAACGTCTGCTCAAGACGACGCCGGTCCGGGTTGTGGCCGTGATTGGTGTTGGCAGTTAGCCCGAGCTTTTGATTCTCATACTCGATATAGATCTGACAAGACTGGCGGTTGTGATTGCGACCGCCCGGGATCTGTTTCTGATAAAAACCTTGGGCATCGGTCTTCACCGAGCTAACAGAAAACTCACGGCTATTTTCACCATCGTGCTTCCAGCGGTGAATCATCACGTTCGCACCTTCGATCGGTTCACCCGTGATCGCGTGCAGCAGTTGCCCTTCGACGATTTGTTGCGACTGCCAGGACTCGCGAGAGATCACCTTCAGGTCACTCACCCAGACATGAGTCACTGACATCACGTTGTTTTTCTCGGCGAAGCCCTTTTCCATGCTGGTTAGCAGCAAATAACAACCCGACGGAACGTCCAGCACCGCATCTATCTCGCTCGTCCGAGCTTTGTAGTCTGGCGTCGGCGGCAGCTGGACCGACCACTCTCGCAGGGGCTTTCGGTTCATCAGCATTCGCCGCTGCTTGTGTTCCATGTTTTCTGGATTTTGGTATTGGCCCCATTTCCAGTTCCGGTAGTCGAAGGGCACCAGCCGACAATGCAGTTCATCCACGTTCTTATGCGTGACGTGGAACTCCGGCTTGGCCGAATTCCAAACTTGCTCAGTCGTGACGCTGACCGTGCGAGCTTCGATTTGCTGGATCAAGTTGAAGCACAGTTTGCCACCTAGGCTATCGGGGAACCGGTTCATTCCGATCGACGCGACCTCTCGTGCCTTCACCAATTCCTCGTCGGCCTGCAGCGAGGTCGCCAGCATTGCCAACGCCTGTGACGAAAGCTCATGCTTAGCGTGCCGATCCGCGAACCGCTGCAATGCTGCTCGGTAGCGAACGGATTTTGCGTCGCCCACCGCACTTTGATGCCCAAATTGCAAACGATGCAAGTCAACATCCAGCCAAGCGGTTGGGTTTTCGTCATCGGCGTGAAAACGAAGTAGGTCCTTGTACAGCTCGATGGCTTTCAAGAGCGGCGGATACGGACCTGCCATATCCGGCTCCCAGCCCACTAAATCCTCAACGCTGGCGAAAACCAACCCATCGGCCTGTAACTCAAACGCATCCTCGCGCCGCACAATTTGTTCGTCCAGCGAATAGAACGCGATGGCTCGATGGGAGAGAAAGTCGTACAACGTTGGACGATATGAATCATCAACGGTGCCTCGGTCGAGCAACGCGTCGTAATCCGCGATCGGCGCTTGTTTTAGCTCGTCCGCGTTCTCCAATGCCGCCATGAATAGCCGATCGATCTCACCCAGCAGCCGCGGCAAATCCCAGGTTTCAAAATCTTCGCTGGGGGAGTGGCCGGTTTGAGTCCGTTGAGCGAACCGCCATCGATTCTGAAAGTAGTACTGCAAGAACCAATCGGCTTGGATAACTTGCATCACGGGCTTCATCCCCGCGGGCATCTTTGGGACCTCGGCCTGCAACTTGCGGATGATGTACGGCTGGATCGGCTGGTTGATCTGGCCCTCGGTACGTGCCATCACGCAGTACGCCCGGACAGCTTCCGGCCATGCCTCGTCGGCGGCAGCACTCTCGTAGATCCGTTGCAGCAACTGCACGGCGGTTTTGGGCAGACCGTCCTTATTCGCTTTCTTCACTTGCTTCCACAGGGCAGGGCGATCCGCGGGCCCCGATTCATCGCTCGCATGCACCATCACGACGCCTCCTAGCAACAACAACCCGATCAAAGAAAACACACGAACCATGGCTCAAACCCTTTGAAAACAAACCTGAACACCCCTTACGACGTTCGGCGAGCAAAATCGTTCCCCGAGTTTACCAGTTTTCGATCGGTTTACGCGAGAATCGAACAATGCTGTGTTTTCAGTAAAGGCCACCAACACAGGAACGCCCCCGCGCCTCTGCGCCCATACGTCTTTGCGGTAAATTGGATTCATGCCCGACGACGTGAACGACAAACCGAACCGCCAGCTGACTGATTCAATTCAGTTTCTCAAAGGCGTAGGGCCTGAACGTGCCAAGACCTTGGAGAAACTCAACCTCCGCACGGCCGCCGACCTGCTGTTTTTCTTCCCTCGCTCCTACGAGGATTTCACGCAGCTGCACCAAATCAACGAACTCCAGCACGAGCAGTTGGCCAACATCGTCGGCACGGTCCTGCACATCGATGGTCGAACCACCGGCAGCGGGCGGCACATGCTGACCGTGCTGATTGAGCAAAACAATCTGCATCTGAAAGCTCTCTGGTTCAGCCAACCTTTCATGATGAAACGATTTCACGTCGGTCAGCGACTGTTGCTGCGAGGCAAAGCGAAATTGCATGCGGGTCGATTCCAAATGACCCACCCGAAAATCACCACACTGGAGGAAAACGCGGACGTCGAACAAGAGGCACAGCTGCTGCCCGTTTATCGCCTGACCGACGGCATCGGCCAACGCCAGATTCGAGCCATTGTCGCAAGTGCCGTCGAAGAGTTCGCGTCGCAGGTCCAAGAGGCATTTCCGGCCTCGCTGCGTGATCAGGCTGGCGTGTGTGACATCGAAACCGCCATCCGCCAGATCCACAGCCCGAAAAGCCAAGCCCAAGTCGACGACGCACGCGACCGATTGGTTTATCAAGAGCTTTTGATCCTGCAGCTTGCCCTCGCCATTCGTCGCCACCGCACACGCACGGCGCTGAAAGCACCACCGCTGGAGATGTCGTCCAAGATCCGCAGCCGCATTCTTGGGCGGCTACCGTTTGAGCTAACCGAATCCCAGCAAACCGCGATGGCAGAAATCACGGCCAACATGAGCCAACCGTTTCCGATGAATCGCTTGTTGCACGGCGAGGTCGGCAGTGGCAAAACGGTTGTCGCCGTTTGCTCCATGATGCTGGCGGTCGCTCATGGTCATCAGGCCGCCATCATGGCTCCGACCGAAATTCTCGCTCGGCAACACTATCGAACGCTTACGAAACTGCTCAGCGGTAGCCGAGTCCGGATCGGGCTCTGGATCGGCAGCCTAAAAGGCGCTGAGCGAAAGAAGCTCAAGGCGGAAATCGAAGCGGGCGAAATCGACATTGTCGTAGGGACCCAGGCCGTCGTCGCGTCAAAGCTTGAATTCAAGAAGCCGGGGCTGGTGGTTATTGATGAGCAACATAAATTCGGTGTCCGTCAGCGAGCCAAGCTTAAACAATCGGGCGACGACCCGCACTACCTGGTCATGACCGCGACACCAATCCCACGCACAATGTCGATGACTTTGTTCGGCGATCTGGATGTGTCGACGCTGGAGCGCACGTCTGGCATCGGCCAAAAGGTGAACACGTATCTGGGCAGCGAAGCCAGCCGCGATCAGTGGTGGCAGTTCGTGGCTAAGAAACTGCGAGAAGGACGCCAAGCCTTCATCGTCGCGCCGCTGGTCGAGTCCGATGAGGACACGCAGTTGAGCAGCGCGGAACGAATGTACGAATCCTTGGTCAATGGGCCGCTGGAGGCGTTTCGCCTAGACGTTCTTCATGGTCGCCAGTCGCCCGAGCAAAAGGATGAGGTCATGTCCGCATTCGCGTCGGGAGAAACGCAAGCCATCGTCGCAACGGGCGTGGTTGAGGTCGGCATCGACGTCCCCAATGCCACGGTCATGACGATCGAGTCGGCCGAAAGGTTCGGACTTTCTCAGCTACATCAGCTGCGCGGGCGAGTCAGCCGTGGTCAGCATCCAGGTTTCGTGTGCGCGTTCGCTTCTAACGATGCCGCCGAAGAAAACGAACGCCTTGTCGCGTTTGCTGAAACAGCCAGCGGCTTTGAACTGGCCGAAATTGACCTGAAACTCCGCGGGCCGGGCAACCTATTCAGCACTCACCAAAGCGGGTTTCCTCCGCTGTTGATCGCCGACCTCATCCGCGACGCCAAGGTGCTCGCAAAAGCTCGCTCCGACGCCACCCAACTGGTCGACGCCGACCCGGAACTCGATCAAGAAGACCACGATCGCCTGAGGCAATTAGTCTTCGCGAGATACGGACAGGTGCTGAGCCTCAGCGACGTGGGGTAGGAACCGTTCGACTGATAACAACCGCGGGCGAACGACAGCAATCGCCTTATGCCATCACCGCAACCTGTTCGCCGATCGACCAATCTTTCAGGTCGTCTGAATTTCGGACCACTTTGCGGTACAGCGTGTCGCGTTCGATTGGATCGCGGCCGGCTTCGGTGATCAGCTCCCGCAAACGTTCGACTGACAAGAACTCGGGCGTTGTTGCTCCGGCATCGTGGTAAATCAGTTCGTGCCGGACGGTTCCATCCAAGTCATCGGCGCCGTAGGCCAATGCGGTTTGAGCCGTGCCGATACCCAACATGATCCAATACGCCTTCACGTGGTCGATGTTGTCCAGCATCAAGCGTCCGACGGCGACGGTTCGCAAGTCGTCCACGGCTGTCGGCTTCTTCAAATGAGAGAGCCCCGTGTTGTCTGGGTGGAATGCCAGCGGAATAAACGTTTGGAAACCGCCCGTTTCATCCTGCAAGTCACGCAGCCGAATCATGTGGTCCACTCGGTGGAACGGTTTTTCCACGTGCCCGTAAAGCATTGTGCAATTCGTGCGGATGCCCAGCTGATGAGCCGAGCGGTGGATGTGAATCCAGTTGTTGCCGTCCGCCTTGTGCTCGCAAATTTGATCGCGAACCTCTGGATGGAAAATCTCTGCGCCGCCACCCGGCAAACTGCCAAGCCCCACGTCCTTCAGCTGTTGCAAAATTTCACTCTGCGGTAGCTTCGTCAGAAACTCGAACCAATTAAGCTCGACCGCCGTCCAGCCCTTCAGGTGGATCTGTGGATACGCATCGTGCAAAATTTTGATGGTGTTTTTGTACCAGTCGAACTTTTTCTGATGGTGCAAGCCGCCGACGACATGCATCTCCGTACAGCCGTTGTCGACCGCCTCTTGCCCACGCTCTAAAATTTGTTCGTCCGACATCACGTAGCTCTTGTCGCTACGCAAGTCACTTCGAAACGCACAAAAGGTGCAGCGATAGACGCACACGTTCGTCGTGTTCAAGTGCGTATTGATGTTGTAGTACGCGGCGTTCCCATTCTTTCGCTCACGCACGAAGTTCGCCAACTGGCCAAGGTCGTTCAGCGGAGTCTTCGGATCGTACATGAGCAAGCCGTCGTCCATCGACAGACGCTCGCCCGCTTCAACTTTTTCGCGGATGACTTTCAGGCTGGGAGCAACGGTGTGAAGCATGGCGGGAGGAGTTTTCAGAAAAATGAGTGATCAAAAAATCGTGAGGACCGCTTGAGTGACAGCTGCGGCTTCGGGCCGTTTGGTGACAGCCACATTTTATTTTATCGGCCGCTTGAGGCCAACGTCGCCGCTAAAATGCAACCGCTCAGCCACGATTCAAATAACCAGCAGGTCCAGCGTCGCGACCGCGAACAGGCCGATGCTGACGATGGAGTTCACATTGAAAAACGCGATGTTCACTCGCTGCAAATCGTCTGCTTTGACCAACGAGTGCTCGTAGATCAACAAAATTGCGACTCCAGCGACCGCCAGCCAGTATGGCCAGCCTAGTCCAAGCCCAGGGCCGCCCGCCAACAACGGCAGGCCGATCAGCAGACCGATCATAGCGGCGTGACATATTGCCGCAAGCCGCAACGCGCCTGCTATTCCCAGCCGAACCGGGATGCTGTTGAGTCCCTCGGCGGCATCAAAGGCGTGGTCTTGGCAGGCATAGATGATGTCAAAACCAGCCACCCAGAACAGCACGGCCAACCCCAGCATCACCGCCGGGATCACATCACTGGGTTGCTCGATCACCACCAAACCACGTACGGCCAGCCACGCACAAACAGGCGCCAGCGCGAGTGCCATGCCCAGCCAAAAATGAGCCAATGAGGTGAAGCGTTTGGTGTAGCTGTACGCAAAGAGGATCGCGAGCACCGGCACGCTGATCGCCAGCGGCAGCCAGTTTGGCAAAAAGCAAAGCATCCCAGCAAAATAAATCAACGATGACGCAATCGTGAACACAACCACCTGCGTTACCGAGAGTTGACCCGACGGCAAATGACGTCCAGCGGTTCGTGGGTTACCCGCATCAATTACTCGATCGGCCAACCGATTAAACGCCATCGCAGCACTCCGAGCACCGACCATGCAAACAACGATGCCCAGCAGGTGCAGCCAACGAAAGCTGATCTCAGCACTCCCTGCCACCGGAGCCACCCACGCCATCACCGCTGCCAACAGCGCAAAGGGCAGGGCGAAGATCGTGTGGCTGAAGCGAATCATCTCCAGCAGTTTTCTAATTTGAGTCAGCAGCGTTTGCATAAGTAAGGTTCAACCGCACGTGGACGCTAACGAACACGAATCAATATTAGCGTCCGTTCGAACTAATTCGCAGTTCCCAAAAACCGATCTCTCTTCGGCTAACTGCCCCAGCGTTTGATCAGTTGGTGCTCGATGTCCAAGTGGTCCAAGATTCTAGCCACTACGAAATCGACCAACATCGCCACATCAGCAACACCGTGATAAAAACCGGGCGAGGCGGGCAGAATCGTCGCCCCCGCCGCGCAGCAGGTCCTCATATTATCGATTTGGATCAGCGACAACGGCGCTTCACGCGGCACGAGAATGAGCGGTCGTCGTTCCTTCAAATGCACATCCGCCGCCCGCTGGACCAAGTTCTGACTCGCCGCGTTCGCAATGCCACTCATGGTGCTACCACTGCACGGACACACAATCATCGCTCGCGTTTTGAAGGCTCCGCTCGCGATCGGCGTCATGAAATCCTTGTAGTGATGATAATACAGCCGGCTTTCGCCGTCGCCTTGGTAGCTGGGCAGCACCTGCGGCAACGAGAATTTTTCCTTGGCCAAGTCGATGTTCAGCCCCAGCTCGTGCTGCATCACCAACCGGCCTGAGTCACTAATCGTCAAATGAATATCGACGTTGGAATCTAGCAGGACCTCTAACAGTCGCTGTCCGTAGACAACGCCGCTGGCTCCCGTAATCGCAAGCACAATTGGTTTGCTCATTTCACACCCACGTACAACGTCGCGATTCCACCGGTCAGCGGATAAAAATGAGCCGAGGACATGCCGGCGGCCGTCATTTTATCGCATAACGCCTCGTAACACGGAAACTCTCCCACGCTATCGGGCAGGTAGTTGTACGCGCTCGAATCGTTCCGAGCTAGAAACTGGCCGATCTTTGGCAGCACGTTCTTGAAGTACCAACCATACAGACCCTTGATTGGCTGATACCGAGGCACGCTGAACTCGAGGATGGCGATCTTGCCACCTGGACGACAGACCCGAGTCATCTCGCGGAGCCCCTGATCCGTATCGGCGACGTTCCTTAAACCAAACGCGGCCGAGACCACCTGAAACTGATCGGTCTCGAACGGCAGGTTTTGCGCGTCGGCTTCGACGAAAGACACGTCACGTTGGAACTTGCCGACCTTCTGTCGCCCTACCTCCAGCATTTCGTAACAGAAATCGGACCCAATCACCGGCACCGCACCGTCGGTATACTTGTGAAACGAAAATGCCAAATCGCCCGTCCCCGTACAAACGTCAAGAATCGGCTCGGTTTTGTTCGGCGCCAGCTTTCGCACCGTTAGCCACCGCCAGTAGCGATCGACGTTCATGGAGAGTAAATGATTCATGCGATCGTACTTTGGCGCGATTTCGCCAAACATTTTCTGTACGCGATCGTTTGATTTGTCGACTGTCATTCGGAGGACTTAGGTGGATTGAGCTGTCTGGGTTCGGGCAATGAACCGCCCTGCAACAGGGAGACCGAATCTGCCAGAATAGCTTAACTTAGCGCCGTCCCGTAGGACGGGTTTTCACGCCCCGCCAAGACCGCATGCCAAGGACAGGTTAATAACCTGTGCTACGACTCTGAATGCCAACCGATTCAACGCTGAACGCCGTTCTTCTGCCTGCCACCGTCACGCCTGAATCGTTGTCGGGCGAAACGGTGATCGTGGTCGATGTGCTGCGGGCCACCACAACCATTGTTTCTGCGCTGGCCAACGGAGCCACCGCCGTGCTGCCCCAGCCAAGCGTCGAAGCCGCCAAAGCCGCGTTTGCCAAAAGCAACGGCAACACGCTGCTTGGCGGGGAACGACAGGGCAAAATCGTGGATGGATTCACCAACGGAAATTCTCCCGTCGAGTACAACGCCTCGGTGGCGGAAGGTAAAACACTGATCTTGGCCACGACCAACGGCACAGTCGCCATGGAACGCTGCCGACAAGCGAAACAGGTCTTGATCGGCGCGATGGTGAACCTGCAAGCAGTCGCCGAAGCGGTCCTGCACGAGCCCAATGTAACCGTTCTATGCAGCGGAACCGACGGCGTGATTACCAGCGAAGACGTGATCTTTGCCGGCGCAATGATCGAGCGGATCCAACTTGTTCGATCCGAGGCAGGTATGGATCCGGGTCAGTATACCGATACCGCTCAGATCGCCGCGAACCACTGGACTGAAGTTAAACAGGCGGTCGCAAGCGGCAAGCCCTTGGCCGATTTTTTCCGCAACGCGAGGGGCGGAATTAACCTAGTGCGAATTGGCCTCGACCACGACGTCGTCTTCGCGGCTCAGATCGATTCACTGCCGCACGTGCCACGGTTATGCCTCAAGGATTGGGTAATCCAGTTGTAAAACTTGCGCTCTACAAGTATTTCTGGTACGCCGCGACGGCCAGTTCATCGACACGATCGTTCTCCGGGTGCCCGCTATGGCCTTTGACGCGAGTGTACTTCACCCGATGCCGCTGTAGAACTTCATCCAATTGCCGCCATAGTTCTTCATTCTTGACCGGCGCGAGCTTTCCCTTTTCTTTGCGTTTCCAGCCGTTCGCTTTCCACTTGTGCATCCACTCGGTCATGCCTTTGCCAACGTACACGCTGTCGGTGAAGAGTTCGACGTGACAAGGCCGCTTGAGAGTTCGCAGGCCCTGAACGACGGCTTCCAGCTCCATTCGATTGTTCGTCGTTTCGGGAGCCCCGCCCGATTTCTCGATCTCTTTGTCGCTAGGCAAGTGCCGCAGGATGAAGGCCCAGCCGCCCGGGCCGGGGTTGCCACTGCAACCTCCGTCGGTGAACAAGTGAACTTCGATGGGACGATCGGCAGGTGGAATGGGCATCGCAAATAGTTGTTCTGGGAGTGAGTGGTTGGAAAATTGTTGGACTGGCTACAAAGCCGCCGGACGCCTGAGCCTGTCACGGCGAAAGGGTTCGGCTGGCTGGGCATTTGGCTGCAACGGCTTCCCGTCCGAGCACCACCGACGCATCAAAACGGACTCAAGCATCAGCGGGCGGCTGCGGTGTCATTTCTGCACGGGCAAAATCGACTCGATGGCTCTTGGTCACCTCGTCGAGCGATCTCGCGATGCCAGACGCTTTGCCTGTTTGAGGCTTCGCGTTCCATGGCAAGGTCACCGTGAACGTGCTTCCTTTGCCGACTTCGCTGGAAAGGGTGATTCCACCGCCCAACAAGATGCATAACTCCTTGACGATGGACAAGCCGAGGCCCGTACCGGACACCTCACGTGTCAGCGCGTCGTCTCCGATTGCGGACGGACCCTGCCGGAATTTTTCGAACACAATTTGCTGATCGCTCTCCGCGATCCCCACTCCCGTATCCGACACCGTCAGCACCAGCTGTTGGTCAGCATCGCGAACGGCGTAAACATCAATGCGGCCACCCTCGGGAGTAAACTTGATCGCGTTGGAAATTAGGTTCGTCAAAATCTGGCGAATCTTAATCTTATCCTGATACATTTCTGGCAAGCCATCGTCGACGTGCTGGGTCAACTGAATACTCTTCGTGTCCGCCAAGCCTCGCACCATGTCACACAGCGTCGACAGCAACTGGTCGATCGCAAACTCGCTCGGTTTGACGTCCATTTTCCCGGCCTCAAGCTTGGCGAGGTCCAAAATGTCGTTGATCAGCTCGAGCAATAACCGACCGCTGTTGCGAATGTTCGAGGCAAATCGCACCTGCTTCTCATCGCCCTCACCCTTGGCTTCTAGGATCTCAGAAAAGCCGATAATACTATTCAAAGGCGTACGCAGCTCATGGCTCATGTTGGCGAGAAACTCGCTTTTCAGTTGGTTCATCTCGTGCAGCTTCAGGTTCAGCTGTCCCTGCTCGTCCACCTTTCGATCGAGATCCTCGTTGGCTCCTTGCAAGGCAACTTGGGTGTCCAACAGGTGACGCAGCATCCGATTGAACGACCGCGAGAGATCTTCAAACTCGTCACCCGTGTGCAGTTCTGAGCGCACATCCATTCGGCCTCGCCCGACCTCCACCGTCACATCACGCAGGTGTTCGAGCGGTTTTACGATTACATAACGAACAATTAACCAAATCGCGGCGACCGACAAAACGGTGGTGACAAACGCGACAGAAATCAAAATCGCTCGGTTCTTGCTGATCGCATTTTGGGCTTCCTCGTTAGGAAGCGTGATCTCCATCAGCATAGGCGGTGCGAACTCTAAACGCTCTGATTTCAGTTGCTGAAGCTCCTCGTCGCTTTCACTTTGCAGGATCTGCTGCTCGATCTGAGCCAACTCGGCATGCTCGGTGCCGGGCGCGGCGACGGGTTGGTGGCAGTCGCTGCATTTGGATTTGAAGATCACTGGCGTGTAGTAAACGTACTGATTGGCGGCAAAAAAATCCGCACTGGGCAATTGAGCGTTGACGCTGGCAGAATCGTTTCGGGTGCCTGCCGTTTCCGATTCCGCCACGCGGGACGACTGCGCTCCTTTTCGGTTTTCCTCTGTCTGGCGTTGGGCGGCAACCTCCCAGAGTTCACGCAACCGCCGCGTGTTGTCGGCATCGGTAACCAAGTACGAGCTAATCAGATTTCGCCCGATTCGATCGGACAGCACCAGTGTACGAAACACGTACTCAGTTTTACTGCTATCAGAGGACAGCTCATTGAACAGCTCTTTGCTCGCGTCGTGACCCTCGACAAACTTCACGCTATCAAGATGAGTCTTTAACAAAAAGTCGCGTTTCAAATCGCGGGCTTTGTCACGCGTGTTGCTGCGAATCAGATCATTGGTGACCTGATTGACCGACAGAAACGATCCGCCAATCAGCAGCAGCAAACAGATTCCGAACAGAATCAAAATCTTCCGCTCCAAGGAAGATTCGCCAAGCGTTCGTTTGATGCCGCGATAGGACATGGTGCGAGAGTGTGCGTGTGAGAGTAGAGTACCGGAGTGATTGTAGGAGCGTTAGAAGTAGGGAGCCATAGGAATGAAGGGGGAAATCGGACGTCGGAAATCGGAATCCGCGCGCGAGAACTCCGAATTGCGGCCTCCCACTTCCGAATTCGAATTACATCATATCCTGCGGGTCGATGTCGATCGCATACTGGACGCCGTCCACTGGTTTGATCCGTGCGTCTGCATGAGTCAGCACTTGCTGCAGGCGGTTGGGCTCGGCGGTGCTTAGTAGCATGTGAAAACGGTACTTTCCGCGCAGCTTTTCCATGGGTGCGACGGACGGGCCAAGGATGTTGATGGGTGCCTTGAGCTCTTCGGCCGATTGCTTGACGATCTTGGCGATATTTTCCGCCATGTGATCGGCACGGGTGTCGCTCTCGCTGCGGATGACGATTCGGGCTTGGAAACCGAACGGCGGGTAGCCAAACATTTTCCGCTGCGGCAACTCGTTTCGTGCAAAGCCCAAATAATCGTGTCGCGTCGCGGCGACGATCGCCGCATTCTCTGGATTAAAGGTCTGCACCAGCACACGCCCGCCCCGCGCGCCACGCCCCGTTCGGCCTGCGACCTGGGTGACCAGCGAAAACGAGCGTTCGGCCGCGCGGAAGTCCGGTAGATGCAACGCGGTGTCTGCGTTGATGACGCCTACGAGCGTGACGTTGGGGAAATCCAAACCTTTGGCGATCATTTGGGTGCCCAGCAAAATTTTTGTTTCTCCGCGCCGGAACTTTGCCAGTGCCTTTTCGTGGCTGCCGGGGCGTTTCATCGTGTCGGTATCCATCCGCATGATCGGCACGCTAGGGAACAACGCCGCGACCTCTAGCTCCAACCGCTGAGTCCCAAGGCCGCTAAACTTGATGGATGGGTTGCCGCAGTCGGTGCAACTTTTGGGCGAGGGGATTTGGTGATCACAGTAGTGACAGGCCGCTTTGTTACCGTCCTTATGATGAGTCAACGGGATGCTGCAGTCGGGGCAAGTTTCGACATTACCGCAGGCTGGGCATTGAATCCGCGTCGAAAAACCACGTCGGTTGAGCAACAAAATGACTTGCCCGTCATCGGCCAATGCGTTGTTAATCTCGTTGCGCAGCTTTTGACTGATCGGGCTGAACCGTTTACGGCCTCCAAAATCCGCCCGCAAGTCAATCGTCGCCACGTCCGGCAGCGGCAAATCAAGCACACGTTTGCTCAGCGTGAGCGTGTCATACTTTTTGTCCAACGAGCGTTGGAACGTTTCGAGCGACGGTGTGGCCGAGCCCAGAATGAGCGGCACGTTCTCATTCGCGGCTCGCCAATCCGCCACGTCTCGAGCATGATAGCGAGGCGCTTTATCTTGTTTGAAAGAACCGTCGTGCTCTTCGTCTAACACAATCAATCCCAACCGGGGCGTTGGAGCGAAGATCGCGCTACGGGCTCCGATAACGACCTGCACGTGACCCGCCGCAATCTGACGCCAATGCCACGCTCGCTGGGCAGCAGACAGGTGTGAGTGCAGCACCGCCACGCGATCAAAACGAGCGCGAAACCGCTGTCGCGTCTGAGGTGTCAGGCTGATCTCGGGGACCAACACAATCGCCTGCCGACCAAACTCGACAACTTTTTGAATTGCACGGATGTAGACTTCCGTTTTTCCGCTGCCGGTGATGCCGTGCATTAGGAACGTCTGGTGAGAGTCCCCCTCGACATGGCGGACGATTCGATCGAGGGCCTGTTGCTGTTCTGGGTTCAGCGGCAGATCCTCCATACGCTCTTCGGCAGGAATTTCATGTGTACGGCGTTGGACACGTTTGGAAGTCGCAACGATCAGGCCCTTTTTCCGCAGCGTGCTAATGGGGCCAGCCGTGCAACCGACCGTGTCCGCCAGTTCCCGGGGCGTCCAGTCTTCGTTGCTGCGAGCGAGCGTTTTCAGGATCGTCGTTTGCAGCTCGGTCAGTTTCGTCGCCTGCATCTTTCCAGCGATGTTGTCAGGCAAACTGAGAAAAATCATCTCCCGCGTGCCCGCGTCGTTGCGAATGCCGGGCGGCACGATGGTTTCGATGACCGTCCCCAGCGGACACAGGTAATAGCCGCTAATCCACTTGGCCAAATTCAATAACGCAGGGGTTAGCAGCGGAGTCCGATCGATGGCTCGCGAGATCGGCTTCAGCTTGCCCGGATTCACGGACGCGGCATTCTCACTGAACGCACCAATGATCTCGACGCAGTATCCCGCCATCTTGCGGTTGCTTCGCCCGAGCGGCACCTCGACGCGGATGCCCGGCTTGATCTGGCTTTCCAGCTCGGCTGGGATCGAATAATCGTACGGGCCAAACGGTGCTTCCGCGAAGGCAACGCGAGCCGCCAGCCAATCATCTTGATCGTCCAGCTGCCACGGCTGCGGCGTCGTATTAAAAAGCGATCCTTGGTCCATGAAGTCAATTTACCAGATTCGCTTTGCCAGATTCACCGTGGATGGAGAGGTTGCCTGGCAGGGAGTATATTGGCAGCGACGCGGGGAGAAGGCGGAAATCGGAATTCGGAACTTCAATCCAAAAAGTTCCGATTTCCAACCTCTCACTTTCGGCCTCGGCCAACCTTGATTTCTGGGCAACTTCAAACGGCAAACTAGCGTGAAGACTTCTATGCGAATCGGAATTTTTGGCGGGTCATTCGACCCGATTCACCTGGGCCATTTGATCCTAGCGGAGCAGTGCCGGGAGCAAGCGTCGCTGGACCAAGTTTGGTTTGTGCCCAACTCCCAGAGTCCGCTGAAACCAGATGGCACGACGGCGACCGATCGGCAACGCTGCGAGATGATCGAGTTCGCGATCGCAGGGCACGAGGCGTTTTACCTGTCAAAACTGGAACTCGAGCGGGGCGGGACCAGCTACACGGTCGACACGCTGACCGAGATCGCGGCCAAGCAACCGGACGACGAACTATTTTTCCTGATGGGGGGCGATTCGCTGGACTCGTTCGGCAAGTGGCATCAACCTGAGGAAATCCTCAAGCTTGCAGCACCGCTGATCGTCAACCGCCCGGGCTCCGATCCGATCGACCTCTCCAAGCTATCAGCTTACGTTGACGCTGATCGTTTGGCGTCCTTCGAATCGTTACAGCTCGAAAGCCCACTGATTGAAATCAGCAGCAGCGATCTGCGAACCCGGTTAGCGAACAAACAAACGGTGCGTTACCAAATCCCACGTGCCGTCGAAAAGTTTATCGAAACCCAAAAGCTATACCTCTAACAACAAACCAATTTGTCCACAGCTAAACAGTACGCCCTGAAATCTGGCCCCTAAACGCTTGGTCATGCTTAAATATCGAGACTTCGTCCCGAAACAAATCGAAGCACCCGGTTTCCTAAAACCCGGCCAGCATGAGTCATTCGATGATGCCGTAACGGCGGCCAACCAATGGCTAAGCGAAAGCGCCGTGACGCTGGTCGAACTAGAAACCGTTGTCCTGCCCAACATTTGGAGTCGCTGGGAGGAAGGCAGTAGCGACGCGTCGATCGGAACCAGCGGCGACACGCCCAGCCGCTGGCATCAGTTTCTGCGGGTGTGGTATCGAGACTAAGGAAAGGGGGAATGGGAGGTCTGAATTCGGAATTTGCGGACATTTCCGAATGCCGACTGCCCCTTCCGCCTTCGACTCAGTCTCCCAAACATGTACCGAGATCCCTGGCCGTCTGCACGATATCGGAGTCGAGCGGCACCAACTTGATGCGTTTGGTGCAGTCCTCGAGCGGGACGTAATTCACGGTGGGCGGGTCTAAGGCAACCATGACATTGCTTTTGCCTTCCTCGATCGCCCGTACCGCGGCCGCACCAAAACGGAACGAGAGCAGTCGGTCACGCGAGGTCGGGCTGCCACCACGCAACAGGTGCCCCAGCACGACAGTTCGAACCTCGTTCGTCACCCGCGAGCGAAGCTCTTCTGCCACAATCTCGCCGATACCGCCCAAGCGAAACACATCACCCGTTTGGTGATATTTCGCGTCACCACCCTTAGGCTTGGCTCCTTCGGCAACACAAACAATGCTAAACGAACGACCGTTGTCGTTGCGAGCATTGATTTTCTGGGCAACCTTGTCGATATCGAACGGAATCTCCGGAATCAGAATCACGTCGGCCGATCCAGCCACTCCAGCCTCGAGCGCGATCCAACCCGCGTACCGCCCCATCACTTCGACGATCATAACGCGGCGGTGCGAGGCTGCGGTTGAATGCAAACGACCGATCGCGTCGGTCGCGTAGCTAACGGCTGTATCGAAACCGAATGTGGCAACGGTTCCCACCAAATCGTTGTCGATCGTCTTTGGGACGCCAATGACTCGCACGCCCAGCTTGGCCACCTGAGCCGCGATACCCATGGACCCATCGCCTCCGATAGCAACCAGCACATCAATCTTGTGTTTCTTGAATCCGTCGATCAAGTTTCCCGAAATGTCTTGCAGCTCGACCGTTCCGTCGTCGTTTTTGACTTCGTAAGTAAAGGGATTACCGCGATTGGTCGTCCCCAAAATCGTGCCACCCGTATGAGCGATCCCGCGCACGGTGTCGGGGTTGAGCGGCATGATGCCGCCGTCGTCGGGAAAGTCCTCGGGGTGCAAAATCCCGTCAAAGCCCGACCGAATTCCGATGCACTCCCAGCCCCGACGGTGGGCCGCCAGCGTGACCGCGCGGATGACGGCATTAAGTCCTGGCGCGTCGCCGCCGCCGGTGGTGATCGCAATTCGTTTGGTCATCGTGTGTTCTTCGTTCTGGTGTCAGTTTGGGGTGGTCAGTCGGCTTGATAGATCGCGTCTTCGGTGACCACCAAATCAAGCCGAACGTCCCATGCTTTGGGAACAATGGCGTCCAATTTTTGAAGCTCAAAAGCAACGCCGATCAAGACAGGGCGGTCCGCGACGTCGGACATTTTTGTAAACGCAAAGGTACGATCGTAAAACCCGCCTCCTACTCCAATCCGGTTCAAAGCCAGATCAAAGGCAACCAGTGGCGTCAGCACACAATCCAATTGATCGCCATCAACCCATTGCTCTGGTTCAGTATCTGGCTGAAGAATTCCGAACCGATTCGTCACCAACTTGGTCGCGGACGAATATTCGGCAAACTTCAGCGGCTGGCCTTGGCCGGTCACGACCGGCAAAAGTAATTGCTGTCCTCGATCCCAAGCCGCTTCGATCGCAGCAGTCAGATCAACCTCACCATCAAACGCCAGAAACGCGGCAACCCGCGCAACGCCGAGAAACTCACCTCGCTCGATAATCGCCTCGCAAATTCGCTGACTGGCCAACGATCGCTCGCCCGAATCCATGGTGCGGCGTTGCTGTCGAATCGATTGTCGGATCTCGGCGGGCGTCATGAACCTATGCTGGTTGGTTAGCGTCTGGTAGAGTGGGGCTCGGCACGAGCGAGTAAGATTTTGGCAACGTCCTCGACAGGGCGGACGCTACCGGCATCCGCGATTCGCCCTGTCCTGTCT
>CAZLFF010000008.1:7116-40789 GCA_964558755.1 uncultured Pirellulaceae bacterium | reverse complement strand
GCGGCAGGTTGTAGGTTCGAGCCCTACTGGGGGTGCTTAGGCAGCAGGCGAGCACAAAACTGCCAGCGAGATTGTATTCTCCCCAATCGCGTTAGCTTGCCGTGCGACGCCGTCGAGAACCAGCACCAATCGTCGCCAGCACAAGCAAAGCGAAAGCGTGCGGCTCGGGCACGGACGAAGCGGAGGCGCGACTCGCAAACGCATTCGTGCTCTGGCCTAAGTTCTGAACCAGAATCGCTGCGTCGCCCAAAACATCGACCCTTTGGTCTGCGTTGAGATCGCCGGTCGCGAAGCTGAACGGGTCCGCTCCGTTGAGTCGATTGACGAGCGCGGCTGCGTCGCTGAGCACGTCAACCGTGCCATCGAGATTCATGTCGCCCAGCAATGCCCCCGTGACGCCGTTGGACGTTTCGACGAACTGGCTGACATGAAAGTCATGATCTTCCAGCCCGATCACTCCATCGCTGTCGAAATCCAACCGAGCATCAAACCCGGCGTCGGCGCTGGTGAGTCCAAGATTGCCCGAGTAAAAGTCGATGTCGGCAATGTTCACGATTCCATCTTCATTGAAATCACCGAGGCTGGGAGTGAACAGAAAGTTAGCAACGAAAAAGTCACTATCGGCCTGGTCGACAATCCCGTTCGCGTCCAAGTCAAACTTCCACTCGGTGGAACCGAACTGGGTTTCCAAAATTGCCAAGTCGTCCATGCTGGCGAATCCACCGCTAAAGTCATAGTCGACGCGGCGATTCTTCACGACCCTCAGCAGATCCAGCGTCATCGCATCCGCGCCGGCGTCCTGATAGACGCTTTCCAAACCCAGCAGGTCAAAGGTGTCGATCAATCCATCGCCATTGATGTCGGCCGCCGCATTGAACTGGCTGTTCTCTGAGTACAAAATCTCTTCGAACGCACCCGCGACGTTCGCGACGTCAGAGGTCGTGAAGCTTCCGTCGAAGTTAATGTCGCCCAACCCGGCACCATTGCTGGTTTCTGCGAACAGACCACCAAAGCGTTGAACATTCGAGTTACCCGTTTGCTCAATCGTGACGACCGTCGCGACGTTGTTTCCGTGCTGAACGCCGAACACACCGAACGCAAATTGATCTCGATCGATTTGACCCGTCTGATTGTTTTGGCCAACGAAGGACAAAATTTCAGCCTCGGTAAAACTCGCCGGCAAGTTATAGAACACGTGAACGCTCTCGGCCGTTTTATCGACCGAACGAACGATGATGTCTCGGTTATCGGGATTCGACTCATCGAACGGCTCGAAGCTGGCGATCTCGCTGACGGGTTTCAGACGATCGACGTAAATTGATTTCGTGAAGTCACTGAACACAGCAGGGCCGCCGTCATCACGATGTCGAAATGCCCGCGCGGTAATAAAGTGAGTGCCTTCAGCCAGTTGCGTGGTATCGATCGACTGCACGTATTGGCCATTACCGTCGGCCGCATTGTGTCCAATGATCTTGGACGTGGTAAAGTCCTCGAAACCGTACGCGACGCTATCTGGTGACGACACATCGACAACACCGTTGCCATTAACGTCCACGCCGGCATCGAGTCGCAACAGCGCATTGCTGCCGTCAGCGTCTCGGTCGCGAATGTCCCCTGGCAGGCTCACGGCCTGAGTGCGGAGTGTGACATCGAACGAGTCGCCCTTGATGACGTGCAAGTCCTCCAGCCGAGTGGTGCCATTCGAAAACCCGGTTGCCTGCGGCGTGCCTCCTGCGAGCACCGACGCGACATTGGACAACTCAATTCCCAGCTCGCTTTGTGGCGTTTGCAATCCGTAAACCAAATATCCGCGATCGCCGTCTCCGTTCCGAAGAAAACGAGCGTTAACGTACGACTGACCTTCGAACGAATCGTTGGTGGCCTGCAATACTTCTGGAATGTCTTCGTTACCAACTTCGTCATTCCACGCCTTCGCGTTGCCGGTTAGCTCAACCAAATACGTGCCAAACGGAACGTTCACGTCCAGCCGTCGATCGTCGAATCCGCTGTCGGTCCGGTTGCTCAACAGGACTAAACTGGAACCTTCACGCTCGTAGGCAAACTCTTCCTTGCCCAAGTAACGCTCCAAGTAGTTTCCGCGACCGTGCGAATTGCGAAGCTCGACCAACTTGGTAATCGTCTCGCCAAAAACACCCCCCAACGCATCGCCGCGACCGTCCTTGGGGAAATCACGTTCTTCGCCGAACTCCTTGCCGTTCAGATAGACGACCGCATTGCCGGGGTGCATCAGCATGTAAGCGTGAGCCACATTTGACAGGGCCGGACCGCCTTCGTCGTGGCTACCAACAAACATCACCCCTTGAGACCCGTTGTGCAGGCCGTCGTCATAAACGTCCATGCCGGCGTTGGCGACATTTCGCCAATCGTTCTGAAATCCGTTGGGCGTTAAGTTATCCCGAAATGATTGAGCCTGAGCAAAATCCAATGCGTCCCGGTTACCGCCGATTTTTCCGGGATCGTTCGAGTCAATATTCTTGACGATGTTGGCCTGCAAAATGTCTCGGTTGGTGTCGAACACTTCGCTGTACATGAAAACGTGGTCCGTCGATCCATCCAAGCGGGTTCGAGGGTTTGCTCGATAGACAGACCGATCCAATGAGTCCAACACAAAGCCCTCGACATGCTTGGCCGCATCCAGACGAAAACCGTCAACGCCGATGTCTTGCACCATCCACCGCATGTAGCGCCCGATGTAGTCTAGGGCGTTCTCGCCCACAGGATCGCCCGCCGCTGGGTCGCTGGTATTGAACGGGTAAACTTCGATGCCTTGCTCGCCGGTCCGCGGATCGAACAGGAAGATCGGATCGGCGTCTCGATCAGGGTAGAACCGCCGGTTCGATTCCGTTGGAACATTCGCAAGGCGATTGAAACTGGGTGTGGTACCCGCAGGTAAATTGCCTCCGTGAACACCGGGCTCGGCCTCAACGCCTGGAACGGGATGCCGGATGAAGCGAAAATCTTTCGTGTGGTTGATGTCAATCAGCCCCGACAATCGAAATTTGATATCGCCCGTCTCGAAGGGGCCATGAAAGTCACCATCGGTTCCAGGTACTCCAAACGGATCCGAGCCACCGTCAGGATCCTGAACGAGGAAACCCGGATAGCCGCCCGACGCGGTAAAGCCCGGCGTGTTCAAATCCGAAAACCCGTTGTGGTTGATGATCGCATCGATGTGCAATTTACCGCCGGCCCGATGCAAGGAATCGGCGAACGTTCGCAGCCCGGTCTCGGTCCCGTAAAGCGTGCTGCGACCGGGGATCCCCAGATCAAAACGATCGTAGACATCGTATCCAACGGACTGGTCACCACTGTCGGCACGACCCGGCGGCGGCACCCAAATGGCTCCGTAGCCCGCCGCATGCACATCGGCCATGCGGTTCTCGATCGTGTCGTACGACGACTCGAACCACTGCAGAAACGGAGCAGGGGAAACCGACTGAGCATGCAAGACGCTCGTCAATTGCGTGCTGGCAATCGCAACGCACGCCGTGATAAGGAAGGCGAAAGAACGAAACAGGTTGTTCATGGCGAGTCCAAAAAACAACAGGAGGAGGGCCGCAAAAAAGACGGTGGCCAACCTAGCCACCGCATCATCAAAAACAAATAAAACCCCGACTTGTCGAAGTCAATCATTCGCTCCCGCGAGGGGGTCGTTTCCACGACGGTTTGAGCCATGGCTCTAGGTAAAGCCACAGCTCACACCAATTCGTCGTGATTGCTCAAGCGAAGATCACCGCCGACGTCGAACGCTCAGGCCAACGGCACTCAACACCAACAACGTCGCGCTGGTCGGCTCAGGCACGGCGGAGGCCGGCGGACCGCTGCCCGTCGGATCGTTGTTGTTGCCAATGTTGTTGACCAACGCGGCGGCATCATTGAGCACGTCGACCGCCAAGTCAGCGTTGATGTTACCCAGTCCATAGCTGACTTCTCCTGTCGAACCAAGGTTATCAACAAGCGTCGCCGCATCGCCCAGCACATCGACCTTGCCATCCAAATTCAAGTCACCGACCAACGCGCCTTGGGCACCGTTTGTTGGCTCGGCCAGCGTGGTGATGTGAGTTAGCAAATCGCTGCTGGTGATCACTTCGTCGCCGTCAAGATCCAGCTGAGCCAGCTCGCCCGTGGCGGCCTCGTCGATGTTGCCGACGTAGAAATCGATATCGTCCACGTCGACATCGCCGTCGCCATCGAAGTCACCCAGCTTCCCGGTCGAAGGCACAGTGATGCTGAAGAACTGGTCGCCAGCAAAGGTGTTCAAGTCAATCGTTCCAACGCCCGCAGCATCAAAATTGGAAGCACCATCGCTGCCGAGATTTGCTTGCGGTGCGGCAAGGCCGCCAAGGAACTGATTCGATAGAAAGTTATGGTCGCCGTTAATCAGCTGAGCAGAGATCCCGATCGTGCTGCCTGCGGCGGGATTCCCTAATGCCGAAAGTGGAATCGAAAGCTCCAGGCCCGTGTTCACCGCTTCTGCGGCAGTTGCATCGGCAGCCAATGTTCCACCGGCGATGCCAGCAATATTCGAGTTATCAAATCCAACGCTCAATCCAGATGCACCGACGCCCGTCGCGCTGCCTTCGAACGCGCCGCCAAAAACGTCGATCGAAGACTCGTTCGTACTGTCATTTCCAATCGAGTTAAAATCAAAATCAAACCTCGGCCCGCCAAAGTCACCGTTGCGTGCGATCACTAAAAAATCAGGCTCGAAACCGGTGTCAAACGTAAAGCCATTGTACTTCTGTGCCCAACCATCATTGGTTGGATTGACTCCGCCGTTGGCCGTGTCAGGACCGATCACGTTCTGGCCGCCGGCGACCGAATCGATGAAGATGTTGAACTTGTTGAAATTGGATTCGAGATTACCCGTCAAAAGCAAATTCAGGTTCCCGCCGTCAACAGAAACGTAGGCAGCATCTAATTCGTTGCCGGACAACGTTCCATCAGCATCACCAAACTGCGTCTGAACCGTTTGGACGGACACGGCCGCGCCGTAGCCCGCGTCCTTTGAACCGTCAATGGTAATTTGCCCGTGCGCGGCAGCTGTGGTGAGGACTCCGACTAGAAGGACAAGAAAGTTTGGCATGTGTTGTTTCATGACGATGGTCTCCTGAGTGATCTGTAACGTACCTGATCTGTAACGTACCAATGGTGAACGACGAGGCGGCCTATCAAAATCTAAACCCGACGGCCCAGAAGATTCACCGCGAACAAGTTGATCATCAGTCTACACAAAAATGTTGCCCCGACACCGCAAGCTTGACCGCCACCGACCGCACTCAAACCAGCTGACCGATCATCCTAGCGGCTTCCCGAAATCCGCTAATACTTGAGCCCAGCTTGGAAACGAGCTCGAGTTTGATTCTTGCTTTGGTGGCATAATCGACCGTTAAACTGCTGAATGATCGACTCAACGGTTGTGAGTCCGGCACATTATCCGAAAGCTGCGAAGAAAGAGTTCACGCGGTCGATCGCATCGACGAGAGTATCTGTAGGCCACAATCGGTGAAACACGAATCGCCCGAGTGATAACATTTGTTTTATTGAACCCTACAGCTTAATTTAGTGCTCATTGTCACGAGTGTTTTGTGCCGCAAGCCTTTTCGCGTCCGCACTTGCCTGTCTGCATTAACTCGGACGCATTGAAGATGCTAGAGATTGACCTGATTCCTTACCCACGATCGTAAACTGACGAATTTGTATCGCGAACGAAGAGGAACCAGCAACCAAAGTTCTAATCCTTTTGTACTTTCATTTATTTTGGTGCATCATGAAATCAAAGACACAAGTCCGCCGCACTGGCTTCACGCTGGTCGAGCTGTTAGTGGTGATTGCCATCATCGGCATTCTGATCGGCATGCTATTGCCTGCGGTACAACAAGTCCGCGAGGCAGCGAGGCGTTCGCAGTGCATGAACAATTTGAAACAAATTGCTTTGGCATGTTTGAACCACGAATCCGCGATAGGAAAATTTCCTCACGCGGGAGACTGCAGCGAAGGCTTCTGGGATTCAGAGCCGGGACAGCCCCGCGAATTTGAAACGCTGTACGGCTTTCAAAACATGGGTTGGGCGTTTCAAATTTTGCCATACTGCGAACAAAACAACACGTTTGAGCGACGCAGCCAAGTCGGCATCTTCGACTTTGAAGATCCGGTTGTCTCGTCAGAGATTTCGTTTCTCACTTGCCCGACACGGGGAGCACGTTTCGCACTGTCTGCCGGTGTTCCTGCTCTAATGGGCGATTACGCAGCAGCCTTGGGAGCTCGCTCTGATGATTCTGGTGTCATTCCTGCTTGGGGTTTTTCGTTTCGGAAAACTCAAGGAGCAAACGAGAGATCCCTCGAATCCATTTTTACGGGAATTATCGCAAAGGGTGGGCACGTTCAGAATCCTGGCCCCAATCCGATCGTAACAAAATTTGACCGAATCGGATTTGATGCAATCACCGACGGTTCCTCCAACACGATTCTAGTCATGGAGAAAGCGGTCAACGCGAGCTTCTACTTTGAGATCCCCGATCGAGCGACCGACTGGTGGGACGTTGGAACGTTTCACAGCGCAGACTTTCCGACGATGAGGTTTTGTGCAATCGCAAGTCCCGGCGCATGGTACGGAAACGAGCCGGTTCCGTTGCTTGCCGATAGTGCAGAGCGTCCGGCAGGCTGGGTTGAGCGCAGCGGTCGCACACGAGAATTAGGGTTTGGATCCGCACACCCGGGAACGGTCAACGCCGCGTTCGGTGATGGATCGGTGCGAAACGTTAACTTGGAAGCCGACCCAGCGATCGTCGATAGCCTCGGCAAACGAAATGATGGCAGGGCCGTGTCGACAAACGACCTCTAACAACCGGCTTGATTCTTAGAATGTAAGTATCGTCAAAAACGGACTAGAAAACGATGAGCAGATTGCAGATCGCCGGGCTGATATTTCTAGGGCTGCTGTCTATCGGCTGTTCGTCCAGGGAAGAAGTCTTTGAGCAAAAGTTTCGGGAACGGAACTCTGAACGGATCGTACAGTTGGCCAATCTTTACTGTCTTTACCAACAACGACACGGGCAAACGTCTCCCAAAGACGAAGCCGAGCTGAAGGCTTACATTCAAGAGCTGCCACCCAAAGTTCAAAAACGGTTCATGGTCGACCCAGCGACGATCGACGATATTTTCGTTGGTCCCCGCGATGAAAAGCCTTTCAAGGTACGCTGGGGTGCGAAAATTCCAATTCTCGGCCCGTCGACGCCGATTGTGTTCGAGCAAGAAGGGGTCGATGGTAACTTCCAAGTCGCCTTCCACGACGGAAAACTGCAAGAAGTTGACGAGGCGCAGTACGACCGCCTGTGGGACTTCGACCCCAAATCTGCTCCTACTTCTACGCGTCGATAAATCGCGCACCGAGTTTGGTTGATTCTAATCTGTGCGTGGTAGATCATTTCTAAATCTTGGCATCATGACAAATCGCGCTAACCAATTTTCGGCGAAGCGAATCGTAGCATTCGTGGCGGCAGGGTTAATCTTGTGTGACTCGATCGCAACGGCGCAACAGCCTTTGACCGCCCAACAGCGTGTTCCCTCCTGGGCCAAGGACGCGATTTTCTATCAGATTTTCCCTGAACGTTTTCGTAACGGCGATACCTCAAACGATCCGACCAGAGAGTCACTTGAGTTTCCCGACATGATCCCACACAACTGGGCAGTGACTCCGTGGACCGACGATTGGTATGCCCGGTCGGAATGGGAGAAGCAGCTTGGTGATAACTTTTACGAGGACGGCGTGTTCCATCGTCGTTTCGGTGGCGACCTCCAAGGAGTGATTGACAAACTTGATTACTTGGCCGATCTGGGCATCAACACGATCTACTTCAATCCCGTGTTTTATGCGCGGTCCATGCACAAGTACGACGGCAATAGCTTTCACCATATCGATCCGTACTTTGGCCCCGACCCCGAAGGTGATTTCGCCTTGATGGCCACCGAAACCTCGGATCCCGCAACGTGGAAATGGACCAAAGCAGATCAGCTGTTCCTGTCGCTGATTAAACAGGCTCATCAGCGCGGCCTCAGGATTGTGATTGACGGCGTTTTCAATCACACGGGTCGCGACTTTTGGGCGTTCGCGGATATCGTTAAAAACCAGGCGAAATCTCCCTACCAAGATTGGTACATCGTCAAAGAATTTGACAACCCGGACACGCCCGAAAACGAATTCAAGTACGCGGGCTGGTGGGGTGTCGACACCTTGCCCGAGTTCGCCAACACGCCTGACGGCAGCGACCTACACCCCAAACCCAAGGCATACGTGTTCGATGCGACGCGACGCTGGATGGACCCCAACGCCGACGGAGATCCTTCCGACGGAATCGATGGCTGGCGGCTCGACGTCGCCAACGAGGTGCCCAACAAATTCTGGCAGGACTGGAACACGATGGTTCGCCAAGTGAATCCAGACGCCTTCACGGTTGCCGAAATTTGGGATGACGCAGGTGATTACCTGGCCGATTGCGGCTTCAGTTCGTCGATGAACTACCACGGTTTCGCATACCCTGTGAAAGGTTTCCTGATCGACGGCTCTTTGTCGGCAACTGATTTTGCCAGCCAGCTAACGCAGCGAATGACGGCCCACGCACCGGGCGTCAGATTCGCGATGCAAAACCTGATGGACTCTCACGACACCGACCGAGTCGCTTCGATGATCGTCAACGCGGGAAAACATCGACCGTACATGAACGCCGATCGGTTTGACTACGACGTAGGCGAACGAGTCAGCCCTCGCAACTTTCGGCCGTACGATGTCAGCCGACCGAAGGCACACCATCGCCAAATCCAAAGACTGGTCGCGCTGTTCCAAATCGCTTATGTCGGCGCTCCCATGATTTACTACGGAACCGAATCAGGAATGGACGGAGCCGACGATCCTGACGATCGGATGCCAATGGTTTGGGATGACCTAACCTACCAGCCCCGCAGCCACGGGCCTTTCGGAGCCATCGCCCCGCGACAGCCCATCGAATTCGACCAAGACCTGCATTCGTACTATCGGTCGTTGTTTCAACTGCGCAGCCAAAGCGATGCACTTCGTCGCGGCGACTTTACGGTTCTCGCAACCGACGACGCGGCACAGTCGATCGTGTTCGCTCGGTCGGTGAAAGGTGAAACAATCTTGATCGGGTTCAACCGAGGCGACCAAACCGCGACCATCGAAATCCCAACTCGGGGACTGAAACGATCGATGGCGGTTACACCCGTTCTCTCAAGCGACAAACCGGGCGAATTCACACGCGATCGCAAGAGCGGTTCTGTCACGCTGGCTCCTCGGTCAGGACAAATTTGGCGTGTTGGCAAGGTCAAGAAATAGGTTGATTTATGCTGCGTTTCGTCCGTCGCCGCAATTGCCTTGCATTGCTTTCGATCTTTTTGCTGGCGGGCTGTGCGGAGTCGGGCGACCAAAAAGTCATCACGCTCTGGCACCAAATGACGGTCGCCGAACGTGAGGTGCTGGACGACGAAGTGCAACGCTTCGAGGCCGCTTTTCCGGACATCCGCGTCAACACGCTGTACAAGGAAACTGAAGAATTACGCAGCGGTTTCCAAGCAGCCTCGCTTGCCGGCACCGGCCCGGAGCTGATCTTTGGTCCGGCGGATTCCATGGGCACGTTTGTCACAATGGGAATCATCCAGGATATGCAACCTTGGCTGCCATCCGACATCGCCGCGGAATTCGTTGAGCAAGGTTTGATTCACTTGCCGATAGCGGACGAGACCAAACCCAGCTTAGTTCAAGTCGGTGATCGAGTCGGAAATCATCTGGCCTTGGTCTACAACCGGAATCTAATTGACTCGCCGCCCACGACCACCGACGAAATGATCGAACTGGCCTCCGCGGCAACGATCGACAAGAACTTAAGCGGCAAGATCGATCAGTACGGTTTGGTGTGGAACTTCGTCGAGCCATTCTTTGCGGTTCCATTTTTGACCGGCCACGGGGCGTGGGTTTTTGATGACAGCGGTCAGCCTGTGCCAAACTTGGATACCCCTGAATGTGTTACTGCGTTGGAGTTCATCGCCTCGCTTCAAAACCAATATAAAGTCCTTCCCGCGAACTGCGACTATGAAACCGCTGACGCGTTGTTCAAAAGTGGCTCCGCCGCGATGATCATCAACGGCGATTGGAGTTGGGGGGACTACCTCGACAACCCGAACATTGACGCGGCCATCGCGCCGATGCCGATCGTTTCGTCAACGGGCCTGCCCATGGGTCCGATGGTCGCCACCAAAGGCTATTCGCTAAACGTTCACGCCCGTGGCGACCAGGCCGATGCAGCAATGCGTTTTGTCAAATTCATGACATCCGACGAAACGCAGCGCAATTTCATGACACGGCTTAAAACGCTGCCGTCGCGAAAGAGTTTGCTGGACGATCCACTGTTGCAAAACGACCCGACGCTCGTCGCCTCGGCGGAGCAAATGAAAAACGGTCGCGCGATGCCGGTCGTGTCGGAGCTTCGCGCGATTTGGGATTCGATGCGGCCTCATTACCAAGCCTTAATGGCCGGAGATCAATCAGCGGCCGAAGCCGCAGCCAACATGCAATCCGACGCAGTCGTCACCATTGAACGTCTTAATTCCGACATCCAACCGGGGTCAGCCAGCTTGATCCTGAAACTGATCGCCCTCGCGGTGACACTGAGCTTGTTGTGGTGGCAGCGTACAGCCGTGCCCACTTTTTTGGGTGACTGGAAAAAGAACAAACTGGCCTACTTGCTGATCGCCCCTTCTTTGGCCGTGATCTTTTTCACGATTGTGTATCCATTCTTTTACAACGTCGTGCTTTCGTTTTCCAACATGTCGTTGCGCAATTTCCAAGACTGGCAGGTCGTCGGCTTTCAAAACTACCAACAAGTTTTTAGTGAAACCAAGTTCTTTGTTGTGTTAGTCAAGACGATCATTTGGACGGTCGTGTGCGTTTTCTTTCACGTTGTATCGGGCCTGCTATTGGCTGTGACGCTCAACGGCCCCGTGTGGGGCAAGTCGATCTACCGAGTCATCTTAATCTTGCCGTGGGCCATTCCCGCGTACATCACCGCGCTCACATGGCGCGGGATGTTTGACTACGAATACGGTGCCGTCAATCTACTGGCCAATCAATACCTAGGGATCGCGCCGATCAACTGGCTGGGTGATGCGACGAATGCGTTTATCGCCTGTATCGTTGCCAACATCTGGCTGGGCTTTCCATTCATGATGGTGATCACACTCGGCGGCATGCAAGGCATCTCGCGCGAGCTGTACGAAGCGGCGCGGATCGACCGAGTCCCTCGTTGGAAACAGTTTTGGCACATCACGCTGCCAATGCTCAAGCCAGTGCTCGTTCCTGCGATTACGCTGGGCACGATTTGGACGTTCAACAACTTGAACGTGATCTGGCTGGTCTCCAACGGCGGCGAGCCATCGGACAAAACGCATATTTTGGTGTCTTACGTCTACAAGGCCGTCTTCAATTTGTACCAGTATGGTTTCGGAGCCGCGTTGTCGCTCGTGATTTTCGCCATGCTACTCGTCTTCTCGCTGTTATTTTTGTGGCGAACGAAGGCGACGGAGGGCGTGGGGCCATGAGTCAACAAAAGGAACCGCTTTGGATTACCTGCCTTCGGCACGCGGTACTGTGCTCGTTCGTCGCGCTATCGGTCTATCCGGTGATCAACGTGTTTTCGATTTCACTGCGACCCGGGAATCAACTTCGCAGCACCGACTTAGCTATTATTCCCGACGGCTGGTCGTTTGATTCCTACGTGAACCTGTTTACTCAGCAGCCGTTTTTGCAGTGGCTGGGGAATTCATTACTGGTGTCGCTGGCCGTCACCGCGTTGGGTGTCAGCCTAGCTGCCGCCGGCGGCTACGCGCTGAGCCGCTTTCGTTTTGTGGGGCGCAACGCCAGCATGTTGGCGATTTTAACGACGCAAATGTTTCCTGCCACGATGTTGCTACTGCCACTGTACGTGATGATCGCGTACTTGCAGCTTGTGAACACGTTTTTGGGGCTGTTGATTTTTTACACCGCGACCGCGCTACCGTTTTGCTTGTGGCAAATGAAAGGCTTTTACGACACGATTCCGGTTTCGCTTGAGGAAGCTGCGCGAATGGACGGCTGCACACGGTGGCAAACCTTCATTCGGGTCTCGTTACCTCTCGCAACGCCCGGCTTGGTAATCACGGCGTTATTTAGTTTCATGACGGCGTGGTCGGAGTACATTGTAGCGGCCCAAGTGTTACAAGAACGCCACCTGTTCACGTTGCCTCTGGGCCTAAAGAGTTTTCAGTCCAGTCTATCGACCGAGTGGGGCTTGTACGCGGCGGCATCGATCTTGGTCAGCATCCCCGTCGTGATCGTGTTCATGCTGCTCAGTCGATATCTCGTTTCCGGATTGACCATCGGTGGCGTCAAAGAGTAATTCGCATAACGTTTCAATTTCCACGGCTCTCAAACGCTTAACAACTGCAAGGCAACTTCAAGGAATCACCATGGCGCAGATTCGCCTAAACAATTTGGTCAAGCGTTACGAGAACGGCTTCGAAGCGGTGAAGAATGCCAATCTGGAAATTGCCGATGGTGAATTTTTAGTCTTGGTCGGTCCCTCCGGCTGCGGAAAATCTACGACGTTGCGGATGATCGCCGGACTGGAGGAAGTCACCTCGGGCGACATTGTGGTTGGTGAGACTCGAGTCAACGATCTGGAACCGGGCGACCGCGACATCGCCATGGTGTTCCAGAACTACGCGCTCTACCCGCACATGACGGTGCGAAAGAACATGTCTTTCGGCCTACGGATGCGCAAGACCCCCAAGTCTGAGATCGAGCAACGCGTCAACGAAGCGGCGGAAGTTCTTTCTCTAGAGCCTCTATTGGACCGATACCCAAAACAGCTGTCCGGCGGCCAGCGGCAGCGCGTCGCCGTCGGCCGCGCGATCGTTCGTCAACCGAAAGCATTTCTATTTGACGAGCCACTATCCAACCTAGATGCGAAACTGCGAGTGCAGATGCGGACCGAACTGGCTCGGCTGCACTTGCGGTTGAAAACCACCACCGTTTATGTGACTCACGATCAAGTCGAGGCGATGACGCTGGGCGACCGTATCGTGATCATGAAAGACGGTGTGATCCAGCAAATTGGATCGCCGATGGAGGTCTATCAACAGCCGGCCAATCATTTCGTGGCAGGATTCGTGGGCTCACCTGCAATGAATTTTATCGACGGCGAGATCATCGACGGACACTTCACTGCAGCCGGGGTCAAGTATCCCGTCCAAGGTGATCGCGATTTGTCACCACTCGCGAACGAATCAAAAATAACGCTCGGGTTTCGCCCCGAAGACCTAACGACCGATCCGCAGCATCCAAAACTGGCCGAAGTGCAACTGGACGTCGTCGAGCACATGGGTCACGAGACGATCGTATATTTTGGCTTGGCCGGCAGTTCGCTGATCGCCAGACTAGATAGCAAGTCATCGGCTCAACCGGGCGACACCGTCAGCCTGCACCTTCCAGCGTCCGATTGGCACATTTTCGCTGCCACGGAAAACGAGTGGCAACAGCGGCCAAGGTTAGTCTAAGCCCACTCCATGACACGCGCGTTCTAACGACGCCGCATCGCAGCCAACCACGCCAGACCCATCGGCAACAGCACGCATGCGTTGGGCTCGGGAATCGACCGGGAAACTGGCAAGCCAAGGTTGCCGCGAATTTCTCCCATCCCGAATACCGTCGTGTGAACGTTCAGATACGCCTGCCCGCTGACCAGGGTGTCAATAATGTACGCTGGGTCGATTGGATCAAAGCCCGCTTGTTCTAGGGTCTGTAGCTCGAACGAGTCCGCGACGCGACCGGCGTTTGTCGCTAGCTCGGCCGGAACCTCAGGCGGTCCGAAGATCTCGACGATGTGCTGAGGATTGCTTTCGTTGGCGGATGCCGGGCCGTGAATGTGCAGCTTCGTCAAGTTACCAATCAGGTCCGCCCACGCGAAGTCATAGGAAAGGACATTTGTTTCGCGATCAAGCGTGACGGTGCCAAAGCCACTGCCCGGACTGTTGCTCGAGCCATCGGGTTCCGATGCGTTGTTTTTGACCGACTGTTCGTTAATGTCAAAAATCCAAAAGAGCGGATCCTCGGCGACAGCAACCTGGCTCAACCAACTAGCGAACAAAAGAGCGATTGATAGAGAAAGGCGATTCATCGTGTGATAGTCCTAGGTGTAAGTCAAAGTTGATGTTGAGCGAGCGAGCGTTTCGCGGGCGACTTGGAATACCGTCAAAATTTGTCGCGGCAACGTGTGGCTCCGATGCCAATAGCCGCCGCAATCAACAACACCACGCCGCTAGGCTCTGGGACAGCAACGGCCGCGGGGCGACTGGCGGCTGGGTTCGTATTCTGACCCAAGTTCCCCACCAAAATAGCCGCGTCGCCCAAAACATCGACTCGACGGTCCGCATTCAGGTCTCCCGTTGCGAAACGATGAGGCCCGGGCGCGTTCAGGCTTCCGATTAGGATGGATGCGTCGCCAAGAACGTCAACGGTGCCGTCAAGATTGACGTCGCCCAACAACGCACCGGTCGCTCCGTTGGAGGTTTCGACATGGTTGTTGACGTGAAAATTATGATCCTCTAGCTCAATGGTGCCGTCGGCATCGAAGTCGAGTCGGATGTCGTAACCAAATTCCTGATCGGTCAACCCAACGCTGCTGGAATAAAAATCGATATCGCTCGCATCAACGACACCGTCTGCATTAAAGTCACCCACCGCGACAACGACATTTGTGGCATCCACCACATAAAGCCCCCACCGCGAGTCGGACAACAAGACCTGATCGTGGCTCAGTGGAAAAACACTCGTATTGCCGACGAACTGCTCGAGCGGGCTTGCTTGAGAAGTTCCGAACGCACCAACGCGGAAGATGGTATCCGTTTGTTCTAGCAAGTTGAGGTCGATTACTTGGACGCCGGCCTGGTGCCACGCGATGTAAGCGGTCGAATCCAGCACCGCAATTTCTCCTGCGGCAAAAGCGTTAACATCAAGATCTGATGCGTCGATCGATTCGATCTCAATGGCTGACGAGAGATCCGAAATGTCCCATGCGGCCAAGGTTCCGCCTGCCTCACGATGCGAAACCAACAATTGCGAATGATCGAAATTTGCGGCAACAGACGCCGTGTTCGCCCCGGTCGCAACCACCCCTAACAACGACGCACTCCCATCCACGCGCAGGTTTGCAATGTCGTAAACATACGCGGCGCCTTCGCCGGCAGAACCACCTAGCCCAGCGACATAAAGCCGGTCGTCCTTGGCGGACAAGTCGTAAACACCCACCGAATCATTGGTGTCGATGCGGGTGACAAAACTGGGCGATGCCGGATCCGACACATCATAAACCGCGATCTCAGCGGACGTTTCCGAAATTTGAAATAACTGATCGTTGTAGACTAAAGCGTTGGTCACCGACCCGAAACCACCCATCGTGGCAGAGACTTGTGTGAGCAAAATCGGATTTGTCGGCGTTGTTAGATCGACAAGATGCGTCCCGCTGGCGGCAGACGAAAAGTAGCCCACGCCATCAACGACTCGAACATCACCGAACGCGTCGCCGGACATCGCTCCATAAACCGCAGCCGTTGAAAGGGAATCGGGTTGGCTCAAATCAACAATCGCGACTCCAGAAGACAACGAACCAAGGTAAGCGTAGCCGTCCGCTGCCCAAACGTCGCGGTAGGTCTCCGTCTCGTCAAATCCAAACGGAGCGTAATAGTCCAAGAATTGCAACGGGAGAAAACTCGCTGCCGTATGGCCGCAGACGCTCTTCGTATTCGCCGCAGCGACGATCAGCAATGCCGCCGCAAATGTTGCAAACAAAGCAGAACGACGCACATCACCACCTGATCGCGATGTTTCAAAGACGTTCATGCTGATCTTCTTCTCATTGCACCCAGCAACAAGCCTGCAAACCCGAACAACGTCGCAAAACCGGGCTCAGGAACAGACAATATCGCGGCGACACCGGCCGCTGGGTCAGTGGTCTGCCCCAGCATCTCGATCAAGATCGCTGCATCACCCAGCACGTCCACCGCTTGGTCAGCGTTCAGATCACCCGTCCCGTAGCTGTAAGGAGCCAAACCGTTGAGTCGGTCAACCAGCGCGGCGGCGTCATCGAGCACGTTAACGCGTCCGTCAAGGTTGATATCGCCCAGCAATGCGCCCGTCACCCCATTGGACGTTTCCACGAAATTGCTGACGTGAAAATTATGGTCCTCCAATTCGATGACACCGTCTTCGTCAAAGTCCAGTCGCGCATCGTAGCCGGCGTCCGGGCTCGTTAGGCCAATGATGCCCGAAAAAAAGTCGATGTCCTCAACATCAACAACCCCGTCATCATTGAAGTCGCCCACGATGGATACTGGCACATACTCTACAGCGTTGGCCGGAATGGTCACGTTTCGCTGCGACAAAGGAGTGCCATAAAACGTCTCGCCAAGGGCATACGGAAACGCAGCGTCACCAAATTCGTCGATGGTAATGAAATAGGCGTAAGTTCCGTCCGGATAGTCGGGGGTAATGGTGAATCGACCGTTGTGTTCGTCCAAATGACCATTGCTGGCATCAAACAAGTAGTCCTCTTGGTAACCACCAAGAGCAACTTGAGACAGACTCGGACCATACAAAGCTGGCGCGAGCGAGGTTCCGTCAGGCAAGGATGTCCGTTCGGTGATGTCTCTGAGAGCGAAACTTGAATTGACTCGCACAACACCACTCGAGGCATTCAATGGATCGTCATAGCCATAAGGACCGTAAATCGGAAAACCGTCGTTCGCAAACCCAAGAATCGGAGAGTGCGCCGAACCATCGTCCCCCAGCATCTCGCGGAGCGCGATTGGGTTTTGATGATGGTGGTAGCGACCGGCAACTCGACCGCCCGGTGTCGTCACCCCACCGTTTCTCAATGCCGCTGGATGGCCGGGAGCGTCATCGAAACCGATTGCCTCAAAAACATTGGCATCCTGATTCCAGATTCCTTGATTGTTGTAGCTTCTTCCATCGGAGAAATTGAACAGCGCGACACCGTTGACCAATACTCCTTGCGGCCCCAAACCGACGGCCGTGTTGTTCCCAGAAACATCCGCTTGAGGGGAACGTGCAAACCGGAAAGTCGCGTCTAGATCGGACGGATAACTATTGTTGCGAAATGGTCCCGTTGAGTAAGAGGGAACGCCAGACGCCTCGACGTATGCGAAGTCGTCGGTGTAATAAACCTTTTCAACATCCGCAACAATCTGGCTAATCACCGAATCGATATCGGCGTCAGGACTGCTTCCTGTGGCGCCGGTGGTGTTGATAAACCAATTGACGATTGCGGGGTCGGAAACCTGACCACTGGCTGAGCCTCCTTGCAACAGCAACGACAAGAGGGCGGCAGTCGTCATAATTCGAGAAAATATTCGCATGAGTGCCTAGATTGTTAGCTTGGAGTTGGGAATACACCCAGACATCGCAACGGGGAAACGCCGCACCCGTAATCAATGCAGCAATTGCATTTGAACTTCCACAGGATTAACACGAAAGATGATCCATAACTGGCCCAAGTATTTCCAAAAACGGCAATTTTTTTGATTCGTTTACCTAAGGTCCAATCTCGGCCGGACTACAAAGAGCCGGCCAAATGCTGAATTTTGAGTTCAACTGAGCGAAACGTCGTGTCCGAAAACTTCGCTGAGCCATCTCTCAAACAATCTCGCACATTTGCTGATTTTGGACGCAACTTGAGCGTCTACAACACGTTACAACTGTCGCAGTTACTGGAATTTGGTCGGCAGAGAAAACAATAAGGCATTTCAAAACCGCAACCCGACGCTAGACGATACTTATGAGAAATTAAACGACCAACGCATTTCCGGGACACGGAGAACGAAGAAGCTGATCGCTGTCCTACACGGTGTTAAAAAAAACGCGGCGCGATGAAACGCAGCTTCGCCGAAACCATACAAACTCACAATCAAACTACCATGAGTAAACTCCTGTTCCCGATTTGTGCGATCTTGCTCGCACACGGCATTCTTGCCTCCACGCCCGTCGTTGCCCAAGAAGCAAGCGAAGGTTATCGAAAATCCTTCAACGACGGCTGGAAGTTTCACCAAGGAGACGCAACCGGTGCCGATGCGGTTACGTTTGATGATTCGGGGTGGCGATCGCTGGACCTCCCTCACGATTGGGCGATCGAGGGCCCGTTCGATGTGAAGTACAACGCGCGGTGCGGCGGTCTGCCATTTCACGGCACCGGTTGGTATCGCAAGACCTTTACCGTTCCAGCCGATGCCAAAGGCCAATCTGTTTTCGTCACTTTCGACGGAGCGATGTACAACTCCCATGTCTGGATCAACGGTCACTTTCTAGGGAACCGGCCCTTCGGTTACATCGAGTTTCAGCACGAGCTGAGCCAACACTTAAACTACGGCGGCCAAAATGTGATCGCGGTGAAACTCGCACCAGAGGACCTGTCCAGCCGGTGGTATCCGGGAGCCGGTCTTTACCGCAACGTCTGGTTGGACATTCGCCACCCGATCCATGTTGCCCAATGGGGTACGTTTGTCACCACGCCGCAGGTAAGCGACGACATGGCCGTCGTCTCGGTCGACACAACGCTCGCCGGGGATCTGAGTGGCAAGAGCATTCGGCTGAAGTACGAAATACTCGACCCGTCGGGCAACCCAGTCGGGACGGCAGCGACCGCAGGAAACGGGAGCACGATCACAACGCTGAATGTTACCCAGCCGTCGCGTTGGACCCTCGAGTCACCGGCGTTATACACGCTAAAGACATCCGTGTTGCAGAACGGCACGGTCGTGGACGCGACACGAACTCGGTTCGGCATTCGAACGATCGAGTTTTCAAAAAAGAACGGCTTTTCGCTCAACGGTAAACGAACGCGCATCCAAGGCGTCTGTTTGCACCACGATAACGGCCCGCTTGGTTCGATCGTCAACCGCCGCGCGATCGAGCGCAAGCTGCAGATCATGAAGCAGATGGGCGTGAACTCGATTCGAACTAGCCACAACCCGCCATCGAATGAACTGCTCGACTTGTGCGACGAGCTTGGGTTACTCGTTCAGGTCGAAGCATTTGACGTTTGGAAAATTGCCAAGGTTCCCAACGGCTACAACAAGTTTTTTGACGAATGGGCCGAGCGTGACATCAAGGACATGGTGCGACGCGACCGCAATCATCCGTCGGTTTTCATGTGGAGCATCGGAAACGAAATTCTCGAACAGCGAGAGGCAAAAGAAGGACCTCGCATGGCGAAACAGTTGAACGACTTCGTGAAAGAAATCGATACGACTCGGCCAACGACGTGCGGATTCAACAATTGGCCACGCCCTTACAAGACCGGCATGGCGGCGCAGGTTGACATCGCCGGCATGAACTACAAACCACTTGCCTACGGCGACGCTGTCAATGAGATTCTTCCCGACACGCCAGTCGTTGGATCGGAAACCTCGTCCTGCACCAGCAGTCGAGGCGTATACCATCTGCCGATTGAGAAGTACAAGACTCACAAATCAAATCAGGTTTCCAGCTACGACTTGATCGGTCCGCCGTGGGCCTATCCGCCCGACATCGAGTTCGACGCGCTGGAGAAGAACCCGGAAATTCTGGGCGAATACGTTTGGACGGGGTTCGATTACCTGGGCGAGCCGACTCCGTATGGCGGCAAGGACAACAGCACCAATGGTTATTGGAACGCTGATTGGCCAGCAAGAAGTTCTTACTTTGGGGCCGTCGATCTGTGTGGTTTTCCCAAAGATCGATTCTACTTGTACCAGAGCCAATGGACCAAAAAACCGATGGTGCATGTCCTCCCGCATTGGAACTGGGAAGCTTCTGGCCACGAGACGATTCCGGTGTTCGCATACACGAATTGCGAAGAGGTTGAGTTGTTCGTGAATGGAAAATCGCTGGGTCGTAAAGTCAAAGGCAAGGATTTGACCAAGCTGATCGTCAAGTTTCTGCGCTACGATAAAGACCATTTCATGTCCAAGTATCGCCTATCATGGGACGTCCCGTTTGCACCCGGGTCGCTACGAGTCGTTGGCTACATCGGTGGCCAGCAGGTCGCTGAAAAGGAAATCAAAACCGCGGGCCCGCCGGCACAGATCAAACTGGTTCCTGATCGCACCGAATTGGCGGCCGATGGCAGTGACCTTTCTTACGTGACCGTTCGCATCGAGGACAAAGATGGAAACCTATGCCCGCTGGCAGAAAACCTAGTAAACTTTTCCGTTAAAGGAGCCGGAACCATCGCTGCGGTTGGCAACGGCAACGCGTCAACAACTGCTCCCTTCATCGCCGATCAGCGAGCCGCGTTCAACGGCCTGTGTATGTTGATCGTCAAATCAGCGAAACGCGCTGGCACGATCACCGTCGGTGCAAGCTCGGAATCACTGAACTCCGACGAGACGCAGCTTCTTGTTCAAGTCGACTCAACTGGGAAAGAAAGCAACCCATGACCTTGTGCCAATCGATTTCCAAATGTTTCCTCGTCCCAATCGCGGTCCTGCTCACCGCCTCATACGCTGAGATCAAAACCACCAGCGGCGCTAATGCTCAAGCCAGACGCACAAATGCTCAGGCAAGCGGCAATAACGCTCAGGTCGCAGTGACAGGTGAATTGAAACGTTGGCATAAAGTGACGCTGACGATGGACGGGCCCGAGGCATCGGAGGACGGCAATCCAAATCCGTTTCTCGATTATCGAATGCAGGTCACGTTCACAAACGCAGATTCGGGCACTTCGTATTCAGTTCCGGGCTACTACGCCGCCGACGGAGACGCCGCGAACACGTCGGCAAACTCGGGCAACAAATGGCGGGCTCATCTTTGCCCCGATCACGAGGGCGAATGGACTTACGCGATTTCGTTCCGAAAGGGCAACGGCGTTGCGGTATCGGATGATCCCGCCGCGGGCAAACCGGTGAAGCCAGTGGATGGTTTACGCGGGACGATTAACATTGGGCCGACCGACAAAACGGGACGCGATTTTCGAGCCAAAGGGCGGCTGAATTATGTCGGCAAGCACCATTTGCAATTCGCGGGCACCAAGGAGTACTTCCTAAAAGCAGGCGTGGATGCGCCCGAAAACTTTCTTGCTTACAAGGACTTCGACGGCGACTTCAAAACCGACGGGCACAAGGACCAACTGGTCAAAGACTGGCAGCCCCACGTGCAAGATTGGCAGCCGGGCGACCCGACTTGGCAGGACGGCAAAGGCAAAGGAATCATCGGAGCCATCAACTATCTGGCGGGGCAGGGCCTGAACGCGTTCTCGTTTCTGACACTGAACATCGAAGGCGACGATCGCAATGCGTTTCCCTATACGGATTACGGCGAGCGTGAGCGGATCGACTGTTCGCGGATGGATCAGTGGGAAACGGTGTTCGAACATGGCGATCGAATGGGCATGTACTTGCATTTCAAAACGCAAGAGGCCGAGAACGTCAATTTACTTGATAACGGCGATGTCGGTCCGCAACGCAAGCTGTACTATCGCGAGCTGATCGCTCGGTTTGGTCACCACCTAGCATTGAATTGGAACCTAGGCGAAGAAGTCGGACTGGGGAACAAGGTCAGCACGAAAAAGAAGGTCGCGTGGGCCAAGTATTTCTGGTCACATGATCCGTACCAGCATCACACCGTCATTCACAACGGAAACCGACACTACGATTTGCTTGGTGACGCGTCTGAGCTAACGGGCTTTTCCCTGCAAACGAACAAACCTGATTTCCGCAACGTCCATTTTCAAACAAAAGACTATCTAAGGCGCTCGGTTGAGGCGGGCAAACCGTGGGTAGTTGCCTGCGACGAACCTGGCGACGCACAGCACTCGCTAATTCCAGATAACGAGGACCCCACGCGTGACGAAGCGCGACAGAACGCTCTCTGGGGCAACTTGATGGCCGGCGGGGCGGGCGTCGAATGGTATTTTGGTTACAAACACGCGCACAGCGATTTGACCTGCCAAGACTTTCGCGTTCGGCAACGAATGTGGGAACAATGCCGGGTCGCGTTGGACTTCTTTGCAGGCAACGAGATTCCGTTTTGGCGGATGACCAACTCGAACGAATTGCTTGACACGGACAATGGTTATTGCCTGTCGGAACCCGGCAAGTTGTACTTGGCTTTTTTGAAGCGGGCGGATCACACAACGCTTGATCTCGCCGATATCGACGGGAAGTTCGAGGTCATGTGGTTCAATCCTCGCTCGGGTGGCGAGCTGCGACGCGGCACTCATCAAGCAATCGAGGGCGGCGGTAAAGCGGTGATCGGACGGCCTCCGTCTGAGTTCAAACAAGACTGGGTGGCTCTTATTCGTCCGGCCGACCCAAATCGCAACTATCCAGCCAACCCGAAAGTCAAACTGCCGTTGGCAACTAAAAATAAGAAACCTAAATCGCGGGCAGGGGAGATCACGCTCAATGCGCTTGGTGATTTTCAGTTTGTCGTTTCCGATGATTTTGTGCTCGGCTACAAAGACAAGCAACGACAGGCGATGGCGGTGAATGCCGTGAAGCACAAAGACAAATTCTCAGCCGCCGAGTCTACCTTTAACGGAAAACCAGGAACGTACGATGTTGTACTGACGACACTTGCCGAAACGGATGGGGAGTGCTCGTATCGCGTTATGATCGGTAGCAAGCTGGTTGGTGAAGTACAAAACCCTGAAACTACGAAAGACTACCGAGCTATATCGCATCGATTGAGTAACATCCAGCTAAAGAAATGGGACTCGATCCGCGTCGAGTTTAACTCGGCATCGAATGGAAAGATCCCCGAAGGAGACGCGTTCGCATTCGCTCGGGGCCGGTGGCGGTCCATCACTTTCCTCAAGCCGGGCACAAATCTACAAACGCCAGAAACAAAATCCGCGAAGTAGCTGATGACATTGCTTGCCGCTTGGGCCAAGTAAAACCCGACTTTGCGCTACCTTGGAAACATGCTCAGTTTTAAAACGATAGATACAATTGAGGCTTGAATCTAAAAAGGCCTTTTCATAAATCCATCGCGACGATCTCCTTTCGAGTGCTTCATGTTGCTCCAGCCAAAAGTTAGACACCGCTACTCATTGGCTGTCGTTCTGTTGAGCTGTTTCTCTGTTGCGTTGTTGAACCAACGCGATGAACTAGCTGCCGTTGAAAATCCCGATCAGCCAGTTCAACTGGCCGAATCATTTGAGCAAAATGTTTTGCCAGTTCTTGAAAAGTACTGCTACGCCTGTCACGGCAACGGAGAAGCTGAAGGCAGCGTCGCCTTAGATGGACTGAATCGCGATCTGATCCAAGGCCCTGACGCCGAGAGCTGGAACTCGGTCCTCGACGTCATCAACGCCGGGGAGATGCCGCCGGAAGAAGAATCACAGCCAACGGCAACTGAGCGCCGGCTGCTTGTCGATTGGCTAACGAAGTCACTGGACGCCGCCGCAGCCGCCAAACAGCAGCAGACTAATGGGGTCATGCGGCGATTGACCAAGCAGCAGTACACCCATTCGTTGAACGAACTGCTTGGACTTCCGATTCGTTTCGGCGATGCGCTTCCCGCTGATGGCAAATCGAAAATGGGTTTCAGCAATAACGGTGATGTGTTGCAGGTCTCGCCGTTACACATTGACTACTTTCAGTCGATCGCGCGCGAGGCACTCGACAAAGCGATTGTTTCGGGCGACCGCCCCGAAGTGATTCGCTACCGGGTGACCTTGGGCGAAAACGCCGGCAAGGATCAACCGGGCGCAAAGTTTGAGGGATACCAAACCGAAGCCGTTGATCCCGATGACTTTCGGGTCGAAATCTTAGACGCTCAGGGCTCCGCAGCTGCCGCGTTAAACGAGACCGTCGACACGACGATCGATCAAATCAAAAGGAAGTTCGGTGTTGGTTTAAGAGGGTCAAGCAACGATCGCTTTGGCATCGTCGAGGGCGGCATGATGCTGTATTCCGCACTGCCTCACAAAAATGTGCCACCACGCTCTTGGCAGGGACCGTCCCCAAACATGAAGTTAGTCATCAAGGACAACTATCCGCGTACCGGTCCGTTCCGCATTCGCGCGAAGGTCAGCCGAGGCCACGCACTCAAAACAAGACTGGGACTGATTAGTCTACGTGATGAGAAACCTGCCGCGGAATCGTCTGACTCGATCCACCTATTCGCCAAACCCGATCAACCGAACGCTCCTTTCGCGCTATCGAATCTTCAGTTCAAGGCGGGAGTCGGGTTGTTACCAATCGACGTCGCCAGCTATTCGTCCGCCGAATTGAAGCTGAGCATACCCAACACGGGATACTACCAATTGGACTTGGTACATCCGTACGCGTCGCTTGACGCGATGCCGTCCTATCGCATTGCCGTTCAAAAACTTGGGCGCATTCAAGAACGTCTGCGTTTGGATGAATCACTCAAGAACCAGCAGCGCATTGTGACGCCCGTTAGTTTGGCGTTTTTCAAAAAGGGAGAATACACCGTATCGCTGGGCGGGAAATTCTTCGTCGGGTTCAGTGAACTAATCGTGACGCCACTGCCACCAACCAACGCGATGTCCCGGCGGCTCGCCAGAGAAGCCGGGATCAGCGAACGCAAGTATGCCACGAAGAACCCTTCCGTTCGCGTGTTTGCAGGCACACGAACCGACGACGGCATGGACTTCGCGACCTTTGATGTGGCCAAAGAAGTCACCAACAAACCGGGCACACCACAAACGCTCGAGTTCACCGGCCGGCTCGAGAACCTACCTATCCCGGATTTCGATCCGGAAGCCACAACGCTTCACGCCAACACCATGGTCGTCGGGCTGTGGAACGATTATCTGGTCAAGAACAAGGGTGACTCGGGTCCGCCGCTGTTGGTCCATTCGATCGAGCTCGAAGCGCCGTACCATCCGGTTTGGCCACCGCCCAGTCACACCGACATTTTTTTCGATTCCCCCAACCGCGACCGCCCCGACGTTTACACTCAAGAAGTCTTAACGCGGTTCATCGAGCGCGCGTACCGCCGCCCGCTGCGTCAGGGAGAGATCGATCGTTACCTTGATTTTTGGAATGAAATTCGGAACGACTACGATCGATATGAAGACAGCGTCAAAGAAGTTCTGGTTGCCGTGTTGTGCAATCCTAACTTTTTGTACCTTGCCGAACCTGATGAAATCGACCGTGCCCAAAACGCCAACGAGTTTGCACTCGCATCCAAGCTGTCGTATTTCCTTTGGAATTCGCCACCCGATGCGGAACTGATCCAACTGGCGACGGCCGGTCAGTTGCGTGAGCGGTTGTCGGACCAAATTGCTCGTATGATCGCCGATCAAAAAATCTGGCGGATGGTGCGGGCGTTCACTGGTGAATGGCTGCGGGTCGATCGGCAACAGTTGATGGACACGGACGTTCGGCGGTTCCCGGATTTCACTCGTTTTGTAAAAAGCGACATGCCAGAAGAAACCTATCACTTTGTGCATTACGTGCTGGCCAACGACCTGAGCATCATGAACATGATTCAATCGGACTTCGCGATGCTCAATCAAAACCTGGCTGAGTTTTATGGCATCGATGGAGTAGAAGGCAGTAGCTTTCGGGCCGTCGCGGTCACTCCCGAAATGCACCGCAGCGGGCTACTGTCTCAAGGAGCGTTTTTGAACGGCCACTCGGACGGCGTCCAGCCTCATCCGATCAAGCGAGCGGTTTGGCTCAAGGAGAAAATTCTCGGCGACCCACCGCCGCCACCACCGCCCAACGTGCCTGAACTCAATCCAGACACGCCCGGCTTTGAAAAGATGACTCTGAAAGAGCAGCTTGAACTTCATCGCAATAAGGCGTCGTGCATCGATTGCCATCAGAAAATTGATCCGTTTGGGATCGTCTTTGAGAACCTTGATGCTGTCGGGCGTTTTCGGGACAAGGCGAATGGGGAACCCATCGATGCGACTTCGGTTCTACCTGATGGAACCGAGATCGACGGGATCGAGGGGCTCCAAGAATACCTTTTAACCGAGCGTTCTGAGGACGTCACGCGATCGATGGCGGAGCACTTATTCGCGTACGCTTTGGGGCGAAACGTGACTTTTGCCGACGAGATTGAAATCCAAAAAATCGTCGACCAAGTCGTGGCCGACAAGTTCCGTTTTCAATCGATGATCAAACACATTGTTTTTAGTCAATCGTTCCTCAATGACTAAACTGTTGGGTGACCGCACGGGAGTCCGACGCCGCCACCGCACCGAAAGGCAATCCGATGGGAACACGAAAACCATGGCACTTGCACCGCCGAACTTTCCTGAACGGGCTGGGGGTTTCCTGCATGCTGCCGTGGCTGGAGTGCATGAGCAGTACGGCATTGGGTAGTTCATCGGCCACATCAAAAGCGGCTCCCAAGCGGATGTGTTTTCTGTATGTGCCCAACGGTGTTTGCTTGCCGCCTCGCGAAAGCAAATATCACGACTCATGGAGTTGGTTCCCCAAGGGCGAGGGCGACAACTATCAATTCACTCAATCGCTTAAGCCCCTCGAACCGTTCCGCGATGACATTTCCATCCTCGGCGGCCTCAGCCATCCACGCAGCCGCAGTGTGCTGGGCCACATCGCCGGCGACACTTGGCTGACCGGTGGTGACCTGCGCGGGGGCTCGTATCGCAACAATATTTCGGTCGATCAAATTGCCGCGCGAGCACTCAGTCGGCACACACGTTACCCGTCGCTGGAACTTTCGACCGACGGTGGCGTCGGCTACAAATCACGGGTTTCCACGCTGTCGTTTGACTTGTCGGGGATGCCAATCCCAACCGAGCACCGGCAGCGCGAGATTTTCGAACGGTACTTTTCGCCCAACGGTGCAGCCACAACCGACGCTCGTCGAAGCAGCATCCTGCGTGGAAAGAAGGTCGTTGACTTAGTGATGGACGACAGCAAGGCGTTGCAGCGAAGGCTTGGCAAAAACGATCAGGCCAAGCTGGACGAGTATTTGACCTCGCTGAATCGAGTTGAAGAACAGCTCAAGCGCAACGAAAAATGGCTTGATGTTCCGGTGAAAGATTTCGATGCCAATCACTTGAATCTGGATGTCGACGCGACAGTTGATCCAGAAGCATACATTCGTTCCACACTCGATTTGATTGTGCTGGCTTTTCAAACTGGCTTGACCCGAGTCATCACGCACATGATCGCTCGTGAGGACGGGATGGGATTCGGCGACAACTTCCCCAAGCTTGCGCTCGGACTCAAGGGACACCACAGCATCACTCATGATAAAACAGAGGATCATTGGCACGACTGGGGACGATACGATCAGTGGCTAGCCAAACAGTTTGCCTACTTCCTAAAGCAAATGAAAACCGTTCAAGACGAACACGGCCCGATCCTCGACAACACACTCGTTCTCTACGGCAGCGCGTGCAGTTCGACTCATAACGCCAGGAACTACCCGCTGGTGTTGGCCGGTGGATCGAACATGGGCGCACAACACGGCAGCTATACCGTGTTTGATGAAAAACACATTCCAATGTCTAACTTGTTCGTCAGCATGTTGAACGCGGTCGGAGTCGAAACGGATCGTTTCTCTGACAGCACCGGCAAATTGCCCTCTGTTTTGGCTTGATGATCACGTTCGTTCAACCTTCGTCCGCCGAACGAACGCGACGTAGGTGTCGCGATGATCTACCAAGAGCTAACGCTGGCTCCGCACCTCACCGTCGAGCAAAATTGGTTCGATCGTTGTCGTCGCCGTCGGCATCGAACGCCTGAGACATCGATCGCTAAACCAAGACGAACCAAGAGTATTATCACGAGGAGTATCACCCCATGTGGCTAGCCGTTCCTATGGTCGATCACACAATGTTCATTCTCCGTCTGGCAACACTTGCGGCACTGTGGATTGCTCTGATTACCAGCGACGCACCTTCGTGCGCCGCTGACCGCCCGAACATTGTGATTCTGTTTTCGGATGACATCAGCGCGAGGGAACTGCCGCTGTATGGGTCATCGGTGTGGAGTCCTCCGACACGGGGCGATACAAGCGATCCCAAATACCGGGCTCAGACGCCCGTGCTTGATCAGTTGGCCAAAGATGGTTGCTGGATCAAGACCGCGTGGGCTTCCGTTGTTTGCTCGCCGAGCCGAGCCATGATGATGACCGGCTGCTACGCTCATCTTCATAAGTGGTGGGGCAACAAATCCAAGGGCAGCTACATTGATGAAAATGGTAAGAAAAGCACATGGCCGTTGTATGAAAGTTGCCCGACGCTCATTGGTCACGTCGCGGGCCAGGCGGGTTACCAATCTTACTGGTCGGGGAAGACTCAGATGGCCGGTGATCTAACAAAGTTCGGCTTCGACCAAGGCTGCTTCACCCCGGGGACGCTCCGCGACACCGACAACCCTTACACCGACTTCAAACACCTCGCGATCAAACACAACGGCAAGAGAAGCCTGCTCAATGCGGACACTGGCCAGCCGGTCGACACCTACTGGCAGCACGGCTGGTACTGGTTTCCTCATGTGCGGCTGATGAACCACGGAGGCAAAGAACTCCAATGGTGGCCCAATAGCCCGGAAAGCGAAGCCGAGTTCGGATTGAACACCTACGGGCCGGACGTGGAACTCGACTTCGTCTTTGACTTCATGGAACGGCAAGTCGCTGACGAAAAACCGTTTTTTGTCTATCACTGTTCACATCTTGGGCACGACGCGTTCGACTGGCTCGATCCGAATTCAACCAGCAGTTGGCCCGGGACACCCGTCATTCACTGGGACGGACAGAACTACACGCGAACCAATCCCAACATCATCGGTGACGAAGGCGAATACGATACGCATGGAACAGTGACCGAACCGGGCATCCACCGCCACGTGAACTATCTGGACTATCAAGTCTGGCTGTATCAAAAGAAGCTGAAAGAGCTGGGCGTTGCCGACAACACAATCTTCGTTTTCTGCAGCGACAACGGCACCGGCGGTTACGGCAAAAACAGCACCGACCGGCAGAAGGGGACTCACGTTCCCATGATCATTTCCGCGCCGGGCCTGACGAAGACCGGCGAGCAGGATGTGCTGGTCAACCTGTGCGATTTCTTGCCCACAGTTGCTGACTTAGCCGGAATCACATTGCCCGATGAATACGAGATTAATGGCCAAAGCCTAGTCCCGTTCCTGTTCGGCGACAAAGCGATTCACCGCGAGTGGCTGTACGCTTACCGAGACGATCAACAGATCATTCGCGGGACAAAAGTCCTGCGTGACGGACGCGGAAAATGGTGGGATGTTTCGTCAACGCCCAACGATTTGATTAGCTTTTCAAAAATTGACGACTGGAATTCTGTTTCTGCAGAACATCGCGTCGAGCGAGACAAGTTGAAAGCAATTCTTCCTCGATTCGCTCAGGGTGAACATGGCCGCGATGGCCCGGGCATCAACCAAACTGTCTCGTCTTCGGCCAAAGCGTCGATTATGCGTCGCCCTCGCCAAACGGCTGACGGTCGTTCCAGCAAGAACCAGAAAATTCTTTTTGAAGACGATTTCGAGGGCCGCGAAACCTTGGGCGACGGCTACATCAACAAAGACAAGTCTGGAAAGGCATGGACGATCAAGAACGGTGTCCTGTTTGCCAATCAAGTGAATCCGAAACACGGCTGTGTGATGCGAAAGGCGATGAAGTTCGACGACTTGGACGTCGAGTTCGATTTTCGCTTCAACGGCGGCAAGCGCTTCAACTTTGTGGTCGATGACAAGAGAGAAAAATCGGTTCACGCCGGGCACATCTGCCGAGTCTCTGTCTTTCGAAAAGGTTTAATGGTCGCCGACGACAAAACGGGAGCCATGAACCTAGAAGTGCGGGCTCAGCGCAAAAACCCGAACCTGCCTGCTGACCAGAAAACAGCGTTAGAACAGCTGCTTGATCGAACCCGAACCAATGCAAAGGCCACGATCAAGCCGCGGCAGTGGCACACGCTACGCGTTCAAATTCAGGGCGACACGATGCGAGCGTTGCTCGACGGAGAGCTGGTCGCGGAACTGACTTCTCCCGGGTTCGCACACCCAAACAAGACTCAGTTCGGCATGACAGTCAACGGCACGACGATCGACTTTGACAACCTGAAGGTTTACGACACGGCAAAAAACTGACACATGAAGAATATCGGAACCACAAGCGCGCATCGCAGTTAAACAAGAACCGGGCGGTTACCGTAAGCAACGGTGCCTCATCTGGGCTCACCTCAATCCGTCGAATCTCATTCTCCTTAACCCCGGCCGCCGCATGTCAAACCGACGCCAATCCAACCGAACGTCACGCCGTCAGTTTCTGGGAAGCTCCGCCGCGATCACCGCCGCGGTGTCGATCCCGTATCACTTCACGGCATCTCGGGCGGTTGCGAAGATGAGGAATAGCCGCCTGCAATACGCGTTGATCGGAGCGGGTGGAAACGGCAGCAGAACTTCACCGGTTGCGGCTCAGTTCACCGATGTGGTCGCCGTTTGCGACGTTGACGAGCGGCACCTGAACAAAGTCAACCACGATCTGACCGGCGGGAAAGCCGAAACCTACGCCGACTATCGTGAGGTGCTCGCACGACCCGACATCGACGTGGTTCAGATTTCAACGCCCGATCATTGGCATACCAAAATTCTGGTCGAAGCCATGCTCGCTGACAAAGACGCCTACTGCGAGAAACCTCTGACATTGACGATCGACGAAGGCAAACTCATCCGTCAAGTTCAACAGGAAACTGGTCGAGTGGTTCAAGTTGGCACGCAACAGCGCAGCAGTTTTGACAAGTTCAACAAAGCATTGGCAATCATTGCCGACGGACGACTTGGGAAACTGAAAAAAGTCACCGTTGGAATCGACTCGGCAGGCTGGAGCCCTCCACTTCCGATCGCGGATGTTCCCGAGGGGTTAGACTGGGATCGCTGGCTGGGGCCAAGCCCCGCCGCGCCGTATCGGTTTCTCAAGAAGGCAGGAAAAAATCGGCCTAAATGGTTCACCAATGGACACTCTCATTTTCGATGGTGGTACGAGCGATCGGGCGGCAAGCTGACGGACTGGGGAGCCCACCACGTGGACATTGCCATGCTGGGAATTGCGGCAGCCGGTCAAAACGATGACCCAGTTTCTGTCGAAGGGTCCGCAAAACATAATACGACATTCAAAGATGGCATGCCGGTCGATACCGACCGATTCAATACCGCAATGGAGTTCGATTTGCATGTCGCCTTTGCTGACGGGGATGTCGATATGAATATTCGACACGATGGTGACAATGGTATTTTGTTCGAAGGGGAAGCGGGGCGCCTGTTTGTCAACCGCGGCAAACTGGTTGGGAAACCGGTGGAGGAACTGGGCGACAAACCACTTCCGGAGGACGCGTTGGCCAAGATCTACCGCGGCATGCCCATGAAACAAAATCATCGCCACGCTCACTGGGCCAACTTTCTTCACGCGATTGACAATCGAACACTGCCGATTTCCGATGTTCACTCGCACATGAGGATGCTAAACGTCTGCCACCTAGCGGGCATTTGCTGCCGACTCGGTAGAAAAATTCACTGGGACCAAGCCACCGAAATGATCACGGGTGACGATCAAGCGGCCGCCATGATGAAACGTCCCTACCGCGAGGGATACGAGATCGAGATGTAACCGACACCACCCCCGAAGCCCCCAACGAGATCAAAACTGTGTCACTATCTATTCGTCTTGCAATCAATTTGGTTGTCTTCGCGATCCCCGGATTGCTAATGGACCAAGCCACGGTTTTGGCCCAGAAAACAGACGCTAAGACATGGATCGACCCGCAGGTCGCAGCGCGAGAATTTCCCGGTTTCGATCTGATGGGTGAATTCACCAAAGAGGGCGAAGGCGTTCAAGTGACACCTTCCGAGGGCAGATTTTATCTTTCTTTCTTTTCTGGCGGTTTACCGGGAGGCGGCTGGGACGGCTCGACGATCAAACATCAGTGGCTCGACCAAGTCGCGACCGCTGAAACCCTGAACGACCACCAGAAGATCGATCGTTCTTCGAAGCTAACGTTTGCTAAACCTCCCGCAGACGCAACCGTTTTGTTTGATGGCAACAAACGCAATCATTGGGCGTTTGGCAAAGTGCAAAACGGCAACTTGATCGCGGGCGCGAAAACCAAACGAGACGATTTCACCGACGTGAAATTGCATTTCGAAACTCGGGTCGTTTTCAAACCCGAGCTACAATTGGCTCATCCCGATCGCGGCAACAGCGGCGTGTTCCTCGCGGGAGCCTACGAGGTTCAGATCTGTGACACGTTCGGTGTCGACTTCGCACCTGACCGATGGAAACAGGATCGCGTTCGGAAACAGCCCGACACATGGTGCGGAGGTATTTACGGGCTAAAAAAAGCCAACGTCAACATGTGTTTGCCTCCGTTGGCTTGGCAGTCTTTCGACATCGATTTTACGGCAGCCCGATTTGCGGACGGCAAAAAAATCTCGGACGCGCGAATGACCGTTTATCAAAACGGAGTGCTGATTCACGATGACGTCGCGCTGAAAAGCGGAACTGGTGGCGGCCGCCAAGGGCCTCGGCCGGAGGTTCCATCGGGGCCGATTCTCCTCCAGAATCACCACAGCCCAAATGAATTTCGCAACATCTGGGTCGTCGAGAAGCGGAAGCCGAATGAGCACGTCCAAGCAACGCTCGACGAGGCAAATCATTAAGCCTAACTGGTTAGGCCAAACTGTTTAGGCCAAGCCAGTTGAGCCGTTCTCTTTAGCTGTGAACAATCATCAGACTATCCAGCGCTTGCCGCTGTCGACTTGGCTGAAGAAGCAGACGAATTGCTCTCAACGGCCGAAGAATCATCACCGGCATCCGAAAGAAACGCGCCGTGGAGCCGGTCCCAATCCATGACCAGCGAGCCACCGTCTTCGACATGAGAATCTGCCCAGTTCATTAGTAACTCGAAGCACGCGTGGTCGATGTAGTCAACATTCTCTAAACAAATATGAAGCTCGGCATCGCCCGGCAGTTGATCTAGGTGCTCCGCCAAAATCGGTAGCCGTAGAAAGGTCGCGGCTCCTTTGAGCTTTAGCTCATACCGGTGCTTGGCTTCGTCAGCGACAACATCCACTTCTAGGTGGCTGAATCGGTTGAGCAATTTCGCTGCCGACAAACCTACACCAACCATAACCCCGATCAACAAATCGACTGAAACAATAATAATCAGCGTCGTCAGATAGATCGCGGCCTCCGATTTCCCAACTTTCAACAGCCCCTTCAATTGCGCCGGATTCAACAGTTTGAAACCGGTATAAACGAGCAACGCACCCAAGGCTGACTTTGGGATGTACGTCAACAACTGGGGCAGAAAACACACAAACAGCAACAGCCAAGCTCCGTGCATGATCGTTGACTTACGCGTTCTCGCGCCAGCGTGGACGTTGGCTGAGCTTCGGACAATAACGCCCGTCATCGGCAGTGCACCAACCAGCCCGCACAGTGTGTTTCCGATGCCCTGTGAAACTAATTCCTGATCAAAATCTGTTTTGACACCAATGCCTCGTGACATGTCGTCGATGGCCGCCGCGGTCAGCAGCGAAACGGGTGTGCCGGTTGAATACCGGTTGGGCG
>CAZLFF010000008.1:0-7106 GCA_964558755.1 uncultured Pirellulaceae bacterium | reverse complement strand
CCAGCGCGATGACGAACGCCGACACCCAAATCGATGGCTCCGTGATCAGCGACGCCCACGTGAGCGTGGGAAAGGAGACTTCGCTGAACATGTTGTCGGGCACTGATAGCTGAATGACTTCGAAACCCGCTCCGATCGCGAGCAACGTCGCAGCGACAATCCCGATCAGCGCGCCAGGAATAAAGCTGACGGCTTTAGGCGCAAGCTTGTCCCAGCCAATGATGGCCGCGATCGTGACCACACCGATAATGGCCGCGAGATGGTGATTCGAATCTCCCGCAGCGAAACATTTGGCAATCGCATCGGGGATGGTGGCCAAGTACTGCAGGCCACCGCGCGCGGCTTTGTCGCCCCACATCGCTTCATGGTCAAGCATCACATGAAACTGGCTGATCAGAATCAGCGCGCCAATCCCCGACAGCATCCCTTTGATCACCGCCGGCGAAACGGCTCGGAACCAACGCCCCATCCGCATTCGTCCAGCGACCAGTTGAATGATTCCGGCAAGCACAACACTGCAACCGAGTGCAGCCATCGCGTACGTCATCGCGGCCTCTTCTGACGACGCCGCGGATGTGGCCGTGGAACCTAGTTGCTCGAGATACTTGTCCCGGTTGGTGAAGACGACGTCGGCGACAATGACGAACAGGCCAGCCGCCGGACCACTCACCTGAAGCGGGGAACCGGAAAAAATCCCAACGACCAATCCACCGATAATGCCCGTGATCAACGCGCGAGCAGGATTGACCCCGACAGCGACGGCGATCCCGATGCACAGCGGAAGGGCGACCAAGAAAACCACAACCGACGCAAGCAGGTCGTTGGTGAAGTACCGGAAGAATCCTCCGGATTCAGCGGACGCCTGGGGTTTTGCGGCTCGTTTCGACATCTTTCGTCCTTCTGACTTTCTCTTGCTTCGTACGCTGTGCTGCGAGTCATATCTTCCGAGTTCCCCGGCTTTATCTCAACCGCGATCTTACATCGTATTTATAGGCTTTCGAGACGACGTTGGAAAAGCCGAATAAAGCCATTCTCTGTATCCAAAACGCAGACGTGTCCAAAAAGAGACAAAAATTTCAGCGGTGGGACAGCTTAACGACCATCACTCGTGTCCTGCCTTTGGGTGGTCGCCCAAGAAAGTATCCGCCGCGGAGGGAATCGAAGAAGCGTCACGCCGAAGCATCGAAAACGGCGTTAACCGTAAAGCGACTAGGCACGCTGGTCAGTCTCTCAAGCCTTCCACGGGCCTCACTCTGATTTGGCACCATGCGCCGACTGCACCAGCGCGATGAAACTCTGGCCGCTTTTCGGCTGAAGTTCCTGGCCCGCGGTATTGATCGTGATGATCTTTGACTTATCAATCACCATCAGCACCATGACGTCTTCGCCGTGTTCGTGCAGGAAATCGTCAAAGGTAAACTCGTCTGTGATGCTGGTCAGCTTCGGGCGATAACCGTTTTCATAAACGATTTGCAACCGTTGTTCGCTCCACGCTTCGGCAAATAATTCTCGCCCCTTTGAAACCTCACCGATTTTCGCTCGCTCACCCTTCTTCGCGTCACTGGCCGGCAACCGATACACGTTTTGGCTGCCAAACACGTGTGAAAAATCGGCGGCCGCCATTGCGTTGACCGCGTCGTTCTTCGTCAGTGCCAAGAATTTCCCTACACCTGCTAGGTCAACCTCTTCGTGTGCGAAGTCAGACAGCACGCTTTTGCAGTAGGCCGTCAAACCATCCATCTTGGCGGCCGACACGTTTCGATAGTTCGTATCGAGAAGCACGACCGAGTAACCGGCCTCCTTGAGAACCAGCGCTAGATCACGGACCCATGGCGACGCTCCGCCAAAGAGGATTCCTTGCGGGTTCGCGTCAGCGAGCCCAAGTCGTCTAGCAAGCGGAGCGGCGCTCAATCCGTAAACGGCGACTGTTCCAACGATCAGCATAAAGGTCGCAGGAACCAGCATTCTAGCGTCGTAGATAAAACCGGGATCTTTGTCTCCGGTCGCAAGGATTCGCAATGAAAACACACTAACGACTGCCGCTGCCACAATCCCACGCGGCGCGAGAAAAGCCAGAAACAGTTTTTCGTTCGGTGCCATTTTTGATTTCCACATGGCCGCCCAAACCGAAACCGGTCGGACGATCAAAATCATCAACGCAACAAACAGCACGCCTCGCCAGCCAACCTCACCCAGCACCGCCAGATCGAGTCGTGACCCCAGAACGATGAACAGGCTTGAGATTAGGAACACGCCGAGGTTCTCTTTGAACTCGACGACGTGTTCGATCGAGATACTTTTCTGATTGGCCAAATAAATTCCCATCACCGTGACGGTGACCAGCCCCGATTCATGCATCAACCAGTTTGACAGCGCAAAAATACTCAACGCGCTGGCCAGAAAGGCGAGTCCGTGCAGGTAATCGGGAAGCCAATAACGCTTGACGACCACCGTCAGCAGCCACGCTGTCGCACAGCCGAAGCCAATTCCGATGACGGCTGTTTTGAGCATCCCGATTAGCGGCGAGTCGACTCCATGACCGTCGACAAGGTGATGGGTGTTAAACAATTGCTCGAAGACCAGCACGGCGAGAATCGCTCCGACGGGATCGATAATGATCCCCTCCCATTTGACGACCGCACCGATTTTTCGTTCGGGCCGAATGTGACGCAGCAACGGAGTCACCACCGTCGGCCCGGTGACGACTAGAATCGCCCCCAACAAGACGGCCAGACGCCAATGCAGCCCCAGAACACCCCACGCGAAAAAGCTGCCCAGCACCCACGAAACGGCAACGCCGATCGTACAAAGCCGCACCACGGCCCCGCCCGCTGCGGCTCGCAATTCGTTGAATCGCAACGACAGCCCGCCTTCGAACAAAATGACTGCGACGGCCAATGACACTAGCGGAAAAACCAGCTTTGGCCCCAACATCTTTGAGGCGTCATCTTTGCTCAGCTGAGTCAGAATCTCATCAGGGTTCATCCAGAATCCCAATAACACCCCGAAACCCAGCAACAGCAAAATCGAGGGCACTCGAATCCACCAAGCCAGCATCTGCGCAAACATTCCCAGTAGGGGAACTAGCGCGAGGTAATAAAAAATCGTGTCGTCCAAAGAAGCGGCTCCGATAGTTGTTATGGCCTGCTTTGATTAGAGCCGTATCGGCACGGCTTGATAAGCAGAGGGACATCGCTCGACCAGACGCCCAGTCGTTTCGCATGCCCAAAAGCCACGATGTCCCGCGTGGATGGTCGATTCTACAACTGATCCAGCCACGCTTCAGCGTTTTTCAGATGAGTGGCTCTTTTTTTCGGGTCCATTTTTTTGGCCATCGCGCACATCATCGCCCAGCGGGGGTTCTTGGCGAGCTCGTCGGCGTGGTTCCAGATCCAACGCCAGTAAAGCCCGTCCCAGACGTCGCACCAATCGCCCTTGGGGTAGTGGCTCATTTTGCGAATGTAACTGCTGCCGCTGAAATACGGCTTCGTCGTGATCTGACCACCATCCGCGTGCTGGCTCATGGCATACGCGTTGGGCACCATCACCCAGTCGTAACTGTCAATGAACATTTCCATGAACCAACGGTAGATGTCATCGGGATCAAATTCGCATAGGAACATGAATCCGCCTAGCACCATCAGCCGTTCAATGTGATGACAGTAACCGGTTTTCAAAATCCGACCGATCGTATCGTCGATCGGTTCGATACCCGTGGTGCCATCGCAGAAACTAGCTGGGATCGAGCGAGTATGGTTCCAACGATTCGTCGTCCGCATTGACACGCCAATGTCCTGATACGTCGCGCGAATAAACTCGCGCCAGCCAATGACTTGGCGGACGAATCCTTCGATTGAGTTAAGCGGTGTGTCGTGCTTCTTCCCTTGCGCCACTGCCGCTTTGATGATCTCTTGCGGGGTCAGCAAGCCGATGTTCAACGCCGGAGTCAGCACACTGTGCCAAAGCCATGACTCGCCTTTAACAATCGCGTCCTCGTAAATTCCAAATTGCTCAAAGCGATGCTTAAGAAAATGCCGCAACCATTTTTTGGCGTCCGCACGCGAGGTCGGATAAAACAAATCGTCGAGGCTTCCTGGGTGATGGGCGAACCGATCTGTCACGTAATCGACGGCCTCCTGATCAATTTCGTCTCGCTTCAGTTTCATCACCGAAGGAATCTCATCGAGCAGTTTCTTTGGCACTTTCTTTCGGTTGTCTTCATCGAAGCTCCATTTACCGCCTGCGGGCTCGTCGCCATCCATCAACAGATCCAACCGCCGCCGTTGAAACTTGTAGAAGTCCGCCATGAACCACCGCTTCTTGCTGGCTCGGTACTCGAAGTTCTGTTCGCGGGTGTTGAGGAACCCCGGATTAGAGAGAAGTTCGATATCAATCTTCAACTTCTTGCAGGCTTTGCTGAGACGTTTTTCCAGAATGAAATCCGTCGGATCGACCACCAGCAACTTCTTTGGGCTGGACTTGATCGATTGACTGATCTTGCTCAGCTGATTGTCCAACGCGTTCGGTTTCGGATCGTAGTTAATGTACTGAGTTTTAAAACCCTGATCCTGCAGCCACATCTCGTACCGCTTCATGGTGGCTCGATGGAGCCACAACTTTTGCTTGTGGAAGTTCGCCGGATAGCGATCATCACCAAAGAACAAGCTGTCCTCGATCAGAATCACCTTTGACGGCAACAACTTCAGCCCCGGATGTTTCTCAAAAAGCTGGTTGGGGAAAATAAGCAAATTCAATGTTGGTTCTCAATGGACAGTGAATCAACTACGTTAGCAATCTCGGTCAATTGCGGTCTCGCGATACCTCAACCGACCCAAACCGCTAAAGACAGATAGGGACAACTAACATGCGATCTCTTGTATGGTTTCGACGCGATTTGCGAATCGAGGACAACCGAGCGTTGCATCACGCCGCTCTGGATTCGACCGACGGAATGATCGCTTTGTTCGTGATCACTCCGCAGCAATGGCAACAGCATGATGACGCTCCGGCCAAAGTCAGTTTTTGGCTCAGGAATCTGGAATTACTGTCTCAGTCGCTGGCGAAGCTGAACATTCCCCTGGTGATCGAGACTTGCGATACGTTCGACCAGGTCCCTGACATCGTGACCAAAATCGCATCAAAAAACGACTGCGAACTGCTGTGTTTCAACCGCGAGTACGAGGTGAACGAGTCCCGGCGAGACGACGCCGTGATGAAGGCTTGCCAACAAAGCGACATCTCAGTGCAGCGATTCCATGACCGAGTGTTGGTGCCACCGAGAGAATTCAAAACCGGCGGCGGTGACTTTTACAAAGTTTATACTCCCTATCGAAAAACTTGGAACGAGCGAGTAATCGATCATGCGAAAGTCCTACCTGCTCCACCGAAACAACCGAAGATCAATCTGAAACCATCCAAGGTTCCATCCCAGCTGCCCGGCTTTGACTTTTCCAATGCCCGAGACGACCTATGGATCGCCGGCGAAGACGAAGCAGCCAAACGCCTGAAGAAATTCAAAACCCGGATCAGCCAGTACGATAGCGATCGAGACATTCCATCTGTCAACGGCACCAGCCTGTTGTCTTTGTATCTTGCCGCGGGCGTCATCTCGCCCCGCCAATGCCTGGCCGTTGCGCAAGCGGCCAACGACAACCAAATCAGGGGCGACGGTGGTGCGGCAGTCTGGATTTCCGAATTGATCTGGCGCGATTTTTACACCCACGTAATGGTCGGGTTCCCAAGAGTCTCAATGCATCGTCCGTTCAAATTGAAAACGGAGAACATCAAATGGCGAACGGACCAGAACGATTTGGAGGCTTGGAAGAATGGCAGAACCGGGTATCCGATCGTCGACGCTGGAATGCGACAGCTGAAACAAACCGGCTGGATGCACAACCGCTTGCGAATGGTGACCGCCATGTTTCTGACCAAGAATCTGCTGATCGACTGGCGTCTGGGTGAGAAGCACTTTATGGAAACGCTGGTCGACGGAGACCTCGCTGCGAACAATGGCGGCTGGCAATGGTCGGCGTCAACTGGAACCGACGCGGTGCCCTATTTCCGAATCTTCAATCCATTCAGCCAGAGCAAACGGTTTGATAAAGAAGGCAAATTCATCAAGAAAATGTGCCCCGAACTTGAACCCATCCCAGCAACTCAACTCCATGACCCAAAAAAGTTAACCGAGGCAATCGAGAAGCATGAGGCCGACTATCCTGCGATGATCGTCGACTATAAAGCGGGACGAGAACGTGCCCTCGCAGCATTCAAATCGCTCGATTAAGCGTCCAGCCTTGGCAAGAGATGACCCTGAATCAAATGGCCCAGCACATCCGGCTAGGAGAACTCCCGAGAAAGACCTAAAATTTCGCTCAGCTTTCTCAGCAATCCCAAAACACTGAACCCTCAATCCTGAACACTTAAATTCACGGAGACGATCATGCCTCGAGGCAAGACTTTCGATAATGCGACCGCCGCGGTTGGCGATACCCCGATGATCAAAATCAATCGTTTGGTCCCCGAGGATCATGCGACCGTGTTCGCCAAGTGCGAATTTTTCCAGCCGCTCAACAGCGTCAAGGATCGTCTGGGTACCGCCATGATCGAAGCCGGTGAGCGCGACGGGCTAATTAAATCGGACACACACATTGTCGAACCGACCAGTGGAAACACCGGCATCGCGTTGGCGTTTGTTTGTGCAGCCAAAGGTTACAAGTTAACGCTAACCATGCCCGATTCGATGTCGGTCGAACGTCGGACATTGCTCAAGCAACTCGGTGCGAATCTGGAGCTAACGCCGGCAGCCGAGGGCATTCCGGGATCTATCCGCAAGGCAATGGACATCGTCAACGGTGACCCAAAAGCCTACATGCCGCAGCAGTTTGAAAACCCCGCCAACCCGGCCATGCACGAGCGAACCACCGGCCCAGAAATCTGGGAAGACAGCGGCCACAACATTGACGCGATCGTGGCGGGCGTTGGAACCGGCGGAACGATCACGGGGGTAGCTCGATATTTAAAATCGAAGAACCCCGATTTCAAAGCTTACGCCGTGGAACCCGACACCTCACCCGTCATTAGCGGCGGCGAACCGGGCAAGCACAAGA